>NZ_JBEZYD010000015.1:0-243922 GCF_040638335.1 Nonomuraea sp. NPDC026600 | reverse complement strand
CCCGCCGCGCCCGCCCCTGGGGTGGGGCCGCGGTGGGCGGCGGGGGGGGGGGGCCCCCCCCCCCCCCCCCCCCCACTACAGGTAGGGATTTATGCACCTATGAAGCCCTGCGTCCCGCGGCCGTCGGCTGCTGCTGCTCGGCCGACGTCCCCGACCGCTGTGGTGGCACCACGGGGGTCGGGCGCACCAGGCCCAGCGCGACGACCTCATTGGCCAGCCGCGTGCGCCGGTTGGTGCCCTCAGGAATGCGGAACTTCTGGTACAGCCGCAGCAGGTGTTGCTTGACCGCGGCTTCGGTCACGACCAGGTCGTCGGCGATCTCGCGTGCGGTCGCCGGGGCGACGAACGCCTCATCCGACAGCGCCGGTCTGCAGAGCGAGGTCAGCACATCGACCTCGCGCCTCGTCAGCTCCGGCGCAGCGGCCCTGCGCAGTTCGACCTCGGGGGTGAAGTCCTCTCGGGGGACTCCGCCGATGCGACCGCGCGCCGCCCCGAAGGAGACGACGTCGCCGTCGTCAAGCACCCTCCGGGCGATCGGCCTGCCGTTCACCCGCGTGCCGTTGCGGGACAGGCCCAGATCAACGACGTACAGGTAGGGTCCTCGCCTGACGAACTCGGCATGGAGTCGAGACACACTCGGGTCGGTCAGCCGGATGTCTGCGCCCCGGCCCCTCCCTACCGTTGTGATCTCGGGGCGCAAGGGGACCACCTCGCCGGTGTCCTCGATGCGTATGAACGGCCCCTCCACGGCAGTTCCTCCCCAGGTAGCCCGCCGTAACTATTACTACAGCTCCGGCTTACCCAAACGAGGGGATGCGGAATCGCCTTTGCCATAAGGAGAATCCGGCATGAAATTGGTCTGGACCTTCGCGGACGGTTTTGCCAGCTCACAGGTAGACTTCGGGCGGAGATATGCGGAGGAAACACTCATGGCGGACAAGCCCACGAAAGGCCTGGCCGATGTCGTAGCCGCGTCCACAGCGCTCAGCGACATTGACGGGAAGGCCGGTCGCCTCTTCTATCGCGGATACGACATCCACGATCTGGCCGGCCGCGCGACGTTCGAAGAGACGGCTCACCTGCTGCAGCGTGGCAAGCTCCCCAACCGGGACGAGCTGGACAGGTACGGCCAGGAGTTGGTCCGGGGACGCGAGCTCGGCGCGCTGGTCGCCGCGAACATCTCGGAGATCGCCGAGAAGCAGAAACCGATGGAGGCCCTGCGCACGCTGGTCTCACTCGCCGGCGCGGACGACGCGGACAAGGACTCCATCGCTCCCGAGGCGAACCTGCGCAAGGCCGCCCGCCTGACCGCGCAGCAGCCCCTGCTGGTCGCCCGCTACCACGCCGCCCGCAACGGCGCCGAGGCCCCGGAGCCCGACCCGGCGCTGAGCATCGCGGCGAACTTCCTTCTGCAGGTCACCGGGCGCACTCCCGCCCAGCGCGAGGTCGAGATCTTCGACACCTGCCTGGTGCTGCACGCCGACCACACCATGAACGCCTCGACGTTCGCCGCCCGCGTCTGCGCCGCGACCCTGTCGGACATGCACTCGGCCATCGTCGCCGCCATCGGCACGCTCAAGGGCCCCCTGCACGGCGGCGCGAACGAGCAGGTCATGAAGACCCTCGAATCGATCTCGCCCACCGGGGTGGCGCAGGCCGTCCGCGAGAAGCTGGACGCCGGCGAGAAGATCATGGGCTTCGGCCACCGGGTCTACAAGACCGAGGATCCGCGGGCCACACATCTGCGCAGGATGTCGCAGGAACTCGCCGAATCGACCGGCGACGACACCTATTATCGGATGTCCAAGGAGATGGAGGAGGTCGTCTTCGAGATGAAGGGCCTCTATCCCAATGTCGACTTCTACGCGGCATCGGTCTATCACTATCTCGGCATTCCGACGGACCTATTCACGCCGGTCTTCTCGATCAGCCGCATGTCCGGCTGGACCGCGCACGTCATCGAGCAGCATGCCGACAACAGACTGATCCGCCCCGACAGTGAGTACATCGGTGAGCGTGATCAGAAGTGGAAGCCGATCGAGGAGCGTTGACCATTTCTAGGGAAAGCTGGGGGCCGTATCCGCTGATCTTGGCGGGTGCGGTCGTCGGCGTTGTCCTGATCTTTCTCGTGGACCCGCGGTGGGGCGGGTTCGCGCTGGGCGCCGCCATCATGGTGGCCGCCGCGCTCCGGTTCGCCGGGTACGGCGGGCTCGCCGTACGCAGCAAGAGGACCGACGTCATCACGCTCGGGGCGTTCGGATTCGTGCTCGTCCTTACCTCGCTGGTCTTGGCGAGCGACGAGCTCAAGGGGATCATCATGTCCCTTTTGGCCCGGTGACCGGGCAGTCCGATAGCCTCAATGTATCGATTTATTGAAGGGGAACCATTCGCATGCCCAAGATCAAGGTGGAGGGTCCGGTCGTCGAGCTTGACGGCGACGAGATGACCCGGATCATCTGGCAGTTCATCAAGGACCAGTTGATCCTTCCCTACCTCGACGTCGACCTGAAGTACTACGACCTCGGCATCGAGCACCGCGACGCCACGGATGACCAGGTCACGATCGACGCCGCCAACGCCATCAAGAAGTACGGCGTAGGCGTCAAATGCGCCACCATCACCCCGGACGAGGCGCGTGTCGAGGAGTTCGGCCTCAAGAAGATGTGGCGGTCTCCCAACGGGACCATCCGCAACATCCTCGGCGGCGTCATCTTCCGCGAGCCCATCATCATGTCGAACGTGCCGCGGCTCGTCCCCGGCTGGACCAAGCCGATCGTCGTCGGCCGCCACGCCTTCGGCGACCAGTACCGGGCCACCGACCTGAAGATCCCCGGCGAGGGCAAGCTGACCCTCACCTTCACCCCGAAGGACGGCTCCGAGCCGGTCGAGCTCGAGGTCTACGACTTCCCGAGCAGCGGTGTCGCCCTGGCGATGTACAACCTGGACGACTCGATCCGCGACTTCGCCCGCGCCTCCATGCGTTACGGCCTGGCTCGTAACTACCCGGTCTACCTCTCGACCAAGAACACGATCCTCAAGGCATACGACGGCCGGTTCAAGGACATCTTCGCCGAGGTCTTCGAGAGCGAGTTCAAGGCCGACTTCGAGAAGGCCGGCCTCACCTACGAGCACCGCCTGATCGACGACATGGTCGCCGCGGCGATGAAGTGGGAGGGCGGTTACGTCTGGGCCGCCAAGAACTACGACGGCGACGTCCAGTCCGACACCGTCGCGCAGGGCTTCGGCTCGCTCGGCCTGATGACCTCGGTCCTGATGACCCCCGACGGCCAGACCGTCGAGGCCGAGGCCGCTCACGGCACGGTGACGCGTCACTACCGCGAGCACCAGAAGGGCAACCCCACCTCCACGAACCCGATCGCCTCGATCTTCGCGTGGACCCGTGGCCTCGCCCACCGCGGCAAGCTGGACAACACCCCGGCCGTGACCGAGTTCGCCGACACGCTGGAGCAGGTCTGCATCGAGACCGTCGAGAGCGGTCTGATGACCAAGGACCTGGCACTGCTGGTCGGTGGCGACGCCAAGTGGCTCACCACCCAGGACTTCCTGGCGGCGCTGGACGAGAACCTCAAGAAGAAGATGGCCTGATCTTCCTCTACGTGGAGGGCCGCCCATCGGGCGGCCCTTTCGCGTTCTCCAGAACATCTCTTGGCCATTACAGAGCGTGGTCGAGACGATCCAATGGGTAAGAGTCCCTGGTAACAGTCACAGGCGTCCCAGGGAGTTCGGATGCGATTGCGTCTTTTGAGTGGGGTGGGGCTGATCGCGGTCACGGCGGTCGTGTGCGGCTGCGGTTCGGAGCCGGCCAAGAAGCCAGTGACCACCAAGGCCGACATGGCGGCGAAGCTGCAGCAGGTCAAGGCGGCCAAGATGGCGGCCGCGGCCAAGGTGAAGGCCAACGAGCTTGGGCAGATCCCGGTGCTGATGTTCCACCGGGTCATCAAGAACCCCGCGACCACTGACGACCGGACTCCCGAGCAGTTCAGGAGCGACCTCGAGCGCCTGGTCAAGGACGGGTACGTCCCGATCACCGCCGCCGAGTTCGTCACCGGGAAGATCGATATTCCGGCGGGCAAGCATGCCGTCGTGCTGACCTTCGACGACTCCTCGCCGTCACAGCTCACGCTGGACGAGATGGGCAACCTGGCGCCGGACACCGCGATCGGCATCCTGCGCGACGTGGCGGCGAAGAATCCCGGCTTCCGGCCGGTGGCCACGATGTACGTCACCCGCGACATGTTCGGCAAGACCGAGCACGACGAGCAGGCGCAGATGCTGCTGTGGCTCAAGGACAACGGGTTCGACATCGGCAACCACACGCGCGACCACCTCAACTTGCTGTCCCGGTCGGAGAAGGAGGTCGAGGAGCAGATCGCCACCATCCAGACGATGATCACCTCCTTGGGTGCCGCCAAGCCGGTGACCCTGGCCCTGCCGTACGGCAACCAGCCGCACAACAAGAAGTGGGCCATGCACGGCAAGCTCGGCGATGTGACCTACGATCACAGCGGTGTCTTCCTGGCCGGTTACACGCCCGCGCCCGCGCCGTTCAGCAAATCCTTCGACCCGCTGGGCATCCCGCGCATCAGGGCCATGGACAAGAAGGGCGACTGCACGCAGTTCTGCTCCGTGGCCTGGCTCGACTGGCTGAAGAGCAACCCGGACATGCGTTACACCTCGGACGGCGATCCGGCGACCGTGGCCTTCCCCAAGTTCAAGACGCCGTTCCTGCGGCCGGCCTTCAAGACGTGGGCTCTCGCGTACTGAACGTGATGCCTGCCCGGTGCAGGCGGTCGATCAGCGGGCGGCCCATCGCGGACGCCGTGGTGACCTGGCCCGCGATCTCCGGCACGTCGTCGAAGGCCAGGCAGAGCGCCGACTCGCCGAGCATCTTGGCCGTCTCGTCGTAGCCGGGGTCGCCGCCCGCGACCTCGGTGACGACCCGCCGCCCGCCGCCCTCGCCGAGGAAGGTGATCTTGAACCAGTTGCGGGCCCGCTGTTCGGGGGTGGGCCCGTCGCCCGGCTTGATGCGGCCCGCCATCCAGTCGCGTACCGGGGGGATCTGCGCGAGAGCCGCTATCGTCCCCGCTCCCGCCGCCACCGCGAGTGCGGCGGGCAGGCCCTTGACGGCGTAGTACTGGCGGTAGGTGAAGTCGGGCCCGTAGCGGTCGAGGAGGCGGGCCGAGCGGCCGACGATCTGCGGGTCCAGGCTCGGCATCGGCAGCGCCCAGCCGCCGACGTAACGCAGCCCGCCGGGCAGGGAGCTGATCCGGCGGCCCGGTGGCCGCGGCTCGGCCGCGCGCCGCCGCGCCGCCGCGTCGAGGAACTGCAGGGGGCGCGAGATGATCGCCATCGCGGAGGCCCGCGTGCCGCCGGACGCCCGCATCTCGCTCCTGAGGAACCCGCTGACCCTGAGCGGCACCTGCTCCGGCAACTGGCCGACCGTGAACAGCACGCCCAGGTCGTAGGGGATCGAGTCGAAGCCGCACGCGTGCACCAGCTTGGCGCCCGTCTTGGTGGCCGGCCGGTGGTGGCGGACGTACATCCGGTCCACGAACTCGGCCTCGCCGGTCAGGTCCAGATAGTGGGTGCCCGCCTCGGCGCAGGCGGCCACGAGCGGCTCTCCGTAACGGATATAGGGGCCGACGGTCGTGACGACGACACGCGTCGCGCGGGCGATCGCGGCCAGTGAGGCGGGGTCGGTGGCGTCGGCGACCAGGATCGGAGCGTCGATACCGAGTCGCTCCAGCTTGGCCCGGTCCCGTCCGGCCAGCGCCCAGCGCACCTCGGGCCCGGCCGCTTTGGCGAGGTAGGCCGCGGTGAGCGCCCCGGTGAATCCGCTCGCGCCGAACAGCACGATGTCGTACGTACGGGCCATATTCCCGAGCCTCCAGGTGTTTCACATCACTTTGCCCGATACTGTGCTTATTCGGCGTTTCTCCCGACGATGGTGATGCCGGGTGGCCATACTGCTCCTGGCGACAAACCGTGACGTCACGAACGGTTAACGGTTCCCTGAGAGCTTACTGAGCGTCGTAAAGTTTGCGTCGTTAGGCTTTGTTTGAACGTGGGGAAGATGAATGCCGCAGATCTCGCCGCTGGTCGCCGGCGACCCCGGCCAGCTGGGGTCGTTCCGGCTGGTCGGCCGGGTTGGGGAGGGCGGCCAGGGCATCGTCTACCTGGGCGTCACCGATGAGGGTGAGCAGGCTGCGATCAAGCTGCTGCATGTCAAGTTCAGCGGGGACACGATCGCCAGGTCGCGGTTCGCCAGGGAGCTGAAGGCGGCGCAGCGGGTGGCGTCGTTCTGCACGGCCCGGGTGATCGAGGCCGACCTCGACGGCGACACGCCGTACATCGCCAGCGAGTACATCGACGGGCGCGCGCTCAGGGACATCGTCGACGACGACGGCCCGCTGCGGGGGACGGCGCTCGACCGGCTGGCGATCGGGACGGCGACCGCGCTGACCGCGATCCACCACGCCTCGATCGTGCACCGCGACTTCAAGCCCGACAACGTGCTGATCGCCGCCGACGGGCCGCGTGTGGTGGACTTCGGCATCGCCAGGATCATCGATTCAAGCGGTACCATCACCAGCCGGGCCATCGGGACGCCCGCCTACATGGCGCCCGAGCAGATCGCCGGCGACGATGTCGGGCCTTATACCGACGTGTTCGCCTGGGGGGCGACGATCGCGTTCGCGGCCACCGGGGAGACCGTGTTCGAGGGCAACTCGATCGCGGTGGTGCTCAACCGGATCCTGAACCATGAGGTCGACGTCTCCATGCTGCCCGAGCCGCTGCGCGGCGTGGTGCGGTCGGCGCTGTCCAAGTCGCCCGACGACCGGCCCTCGGCCGACCAGATCCTGCTGCGGCTGCTCGGCCAGCCCGAGACGGTCGGGGCCTCCACGGCCCTGCTGACCCGGGGCGTGCAGGTGGCCAGCGACGACACCACCCCGTTCTTCAGGGTGCCGACGATGGGCACGGGCTCGCTGCCGAAAGCGCAGCTCATGCATCCGCCGGAGCAGTCCTCGGTGACCGGTGGCGAGCCGATCCCGTGGGCGACCGGCTCCACGCCGCCGCCCCGCATCCAGGACACGGGCCTGCCCGCGCCCGCCCGGGACACCGACCTGCCCGCGCCCGCCGGGGACACGGGTCCGCCCGCGCCGCGCCGCCGCCGGGCCTGGTGGTTCGCGCTGGCCGCGGCGGTCCTGCTGATCGGCTCGGCGTCGGTGGTGGCGGTACAGAACGACTGGGCGCAGCTCGTGTTCGGCAAGGGCACCTCGCCCGTTCCCGTCCCGCCCAACTCCTTCACCTCGGTGGTCGACAAGGTGGCGCAGACCAAGAAGATCGTGATCGGCGTGAAGGGCGATCTCCCCGGCGTCTCCCTGGAGCGCGACGGTGACTTCGAGGGGTTCGACATCGAGCTGGCCAAGCGCATCGCGCAGGAGCTCGGCGCCAAGCAGACCAAGTTCGTCAGGATCCCCAAGGCCGGCCGGGAGAAGGCGCTGGCCGACGGGACCGTGGACCTCGTGATCGCCACCTACTCCATCGACAAGAGCGAGGTCGAGTTCGCCGGCCCGTACTACGTGGCCCACCACGACCTCCTGGTCAGCGATGGCGACGCGATCGACGCGATCGACGACCTTCAGGGCAAGAAGATCTGCGCCCCCAACAGCCCGTCCGTCGGGAGTGTCCAGGCCCGGGTGAAGGTCCAGCTCGTCCCGGCGACCGACTACGCGCAGTGCATGGACAAGCTCAGGAGCGGCGAGGTCGACGCGGTGCCGGGCGAGGACATCATCCTGGCCGGCTTCGCCAGCCGGGAGAACCAGCGCTTCAAGATCCTCGGCGCCAAGCTCAACGACGAGCGCTATGCCATCGGCATCAAGCACGGAGACACGAGGACCTGCAAGGCGGCCGAAGGCGTCATCACCGCCCTGTACAAGGGGGGCGTCGTGAAGAGCCTGCTGGCCCAGTATTTCCGCAACGTGGACTTCACCCCCGAGCAGGACACGCCCTCGATGAACTCCTGCGGATGACGAACGGGTAGCATCCGAAAGTCAATGATTCACCCTCCGAGTTAGGGGAAGGCCATGGCCACGCCCGTCAAGGTGACCGTCACCGGAGCCGCCGGTCAGATCGGCTACGCACTGTTGTTCCGCATCGCGTCGGGGCAGCTGCTTGGCTCGAACGTCCCGGTCAAGCTCAGTCTGCTGGAGATCCCGCAGGCGGTGAAGGCAGCCGAGGGCACCGCCATGGAGCTCGACGACTGCGCGTTCCCGCTGCTGTCCGGCATCGAGATCACCGACGACCCGAACATCGCGTTCGCGGGTGCCAACGTCGCGCTGCTCGTCGGCGCCATGCCGCGTAAGGCGGGGATGGAGCGCGGCGACCTGCTCGGCGCCAACGGCGGCATCTTCGGCCCGCAGGGCAAGGCGATCAACGCGCACGCGGCCGACGACATCAGGGTCCTGGTCGTGGGCAACCCGGCCAACACCAACGCGCTCATCGCCCAGCAGAACGCGCCCGACGTCCCGGCCGACCGCTTCACCGCGATGACCCGCCTCGACCACAACCGCGCGCTGTCGCAGCTCGCCGCCAAGCTCCAGGTCCCGGTCACCGAGATCAAGAACATGACCATCTGGGGCAACCACTCGGCCACCCAATACCCGGACCTCTACCACGCCGAGGTCGGCGGCAAGATCGCGGCCGAGCAGGTGGAGTCCGAGTGGCTGCGCGACACGTTCATCCCGACGGTGGCCAAGCGCGGTGCCGCCATCATCGAGGCCCGCGGCGCCTCGTCCGCCGCCTCCGCGGCCAACGCCGCGATCGACCACGTCTACGACTGGGTCAACGGCACCGACTGGACCTCGGCCGCCGTCGTGTCGGACGGGTCTTACGGCGTGCCCGAGGGGCTCATCTCGTCGTTCCCGGTGCGGGCGGCCGGGGGGCAGTTCGAGATCATCCAGGGCCTGGAGATCGACGCGTTCTCCCGCGAGCGCATCGACGCCAGCGTGCGCGAGCTCACCGAGGAGCGCGACGCGGTGGCGTCGCTCGGCCTGATCTGATCCGTCCTGGTCTGTCCTGACAAGACGCGCGTCCGTTTTCCGGGCGCGCGTCTTGTTATGCGGCTTATGTACGATTTGCGGCTTATTTCCCTTTTGTGAATCTAAGGGCACAGGGTGATATCCGCGGCCGGAGCCGGCGGCGAGGTGGCGAATAACACCCCTGCCGCCGCGGCAAGGCTGCCGAGGAGAACGAGGACGCCGAAGAGTACCTTCGTGACCCTTGGTGAAAAGCTCCTCACATTTCGATATCACAGCACATATCTGGACTTCCTATACCGATTTCCCGGAAAGCGCTCCCCAAGCGTCAGAGACGATGTCCCGCAGGGACGCGCGCTCGGCCTTCCAGCCCAGCTCGCGCCGGATCTTCTCGGACGACGCGACGAGCACGGCCGGGTCGCCCGCCCGGCGTGGTCCGAGGACGGCGGGAATGTCGTGGCCGGTGACCTCGCGGCAGACCGAGATCACCTCCTGGACGGAGAAGCCGGCGCCGCTGCCCAGGTTGTAGATCTTGTGCTCCCCCGGGGAGAGCGCTTCCAGCGCCAGCAGGTGGGCGACCGCCAGGTCGGCCACATGGACGTAGTCGCGCACGCACGTGCCGTCGTCCGTCGGGTAGTCGGTGCCGAACACGCTGACCGAGTCGCGCTCGCCGGTGGCCACCTTGAGCACGTTCGGGATGAGATGGGTCTCGATGGCGTGCCGCTCGCGGTAGCGGCCGTACGCGCCTGCCACGTTGAAGTACCGCAGGCTCACCGCTCCGAGGCCGTGCAGGCCCGCGTAGGCGGTCAGGGCGGTGTCCACGGCCAGCTTCGAGGCGCCGTAGGGGTTGGTGGGCCGGGTCGGGTCGGTCTCCAGGATGGGGGAGCGCTCGGGCTCGCCGTACGTGGCCGCGGTCGAGGAGAACACGATCCCGCGCACGCCCTGCTCGCGCATCGCGTCGAGCAGCGCCAGCGTGCCGCCCAGGTTGTGCGACCAGTAAAGGCCGGGCTTCTCCACCGACTCGCCGACCAGCGACTTGGCCGCGAAGTGCAGCACCGCCTCGACGCCCGCCAGCGCGTCGTGGGCCTCGGTGATGGAGCCGCGGACGAACCGCGCCCCCTCCGGCACCGCGTCCTCGTGGCCGGTCGACAGGTCGTCGAGCACGGTCACCTCGTGGCCCGACTCGACGAGCTGGGCCGCAACGACACTGCCCACATATCCGGCGCCTCCGGTGACCAGCAACCTCATGTTTACTCCTGTGGCTATATGTTTGATTTTGTCGGGCTCGGGCTTCAGCATACGCGGGAAATCCGACGAGTACGCTGCCAACCACCATGTTTGACACCCTCGCGGCCAATATCGCGCTGGTCCTGCTGTTCATCCTCGTCGGTGGCTTCTTCGCCGCCGCCGAGATGGCGATGGTCTCCCTGCGGGAGAGCCAGGTGCGCAAGCTCGCCCAGAAAGGTCGCCGCGGCGAGCGGGTGGCCAAGCTCGCCCAAGACCCGAACCGCTTCCTGTCGGCGGTGCAGATCGGGGTGACCGTCGCCACCATGCTGTCGGCCGCGTTCGGCGCCGACCGGCTCGGCATGCAGTTCGTGCCCGTGCTCGAAGGGTGGAACGTGCCCCACGCCGTCGCACCCGTACTCGCGCTGGTGCTGGTGACGCTCGCCATCTCGTACGTCTCTCTCGTGCTCGGTGAGCTGGCACCCAAACGCCTGGCCCTGCAACGGGCCGAGGGACTTTCGCTGGTCGTGGCGCCCTTTCTGGACCGCGTCGCCATGCTGTCGCGCCCGATCATCTGGGCGCTGTCGAAGTCGACCGACGGCGTGGTCAGGCTGCTCGGCGGCAACCCGCAGGCCGACCGGGAGGAGGTCACCACCGAGGAACTCCGCGACATGGTCGTCGGGCACACCGACCTGACCGCCGACGAGCGCAAGCTGATCGCCGAGGTGTTCGCCGCGGGCAAGCGCCAGCTCCGCGAGGTCATGCTGCCTCGTACCGAGGTGGAGTTCATGGAGGCCGACACCACGCTGGCGGAGGCGGCGGTGCTGGCCTCGGGGCTGCCGCACTCGCGCTTCCCCGTCTATCGCGAGTCGTACGACGAGGTCATCGGGTTCGTGCACGTCAGGGACCTGCTCGACCCGGTGCTCACCGGGCGGATCGAGCCGATCAGCGAGCTGGTGCCGATCCGGCCGGTCAAGTTCGTACCGGCTTCCAAGCGCCTGCTCACCACCCTCTCGGAGATGCGCGACGAGGGCCACCACCTGGCCATCGTCGTCGACGAGTACGGCGGGACGGCCGGCATCGTCACGCTGGAGGACCTGGTCGAGGAGCTCATCGGCGACATCAGGGACGAGTACGACGTCGAGGGCGACACCGTGGTCCTCCCGGCGGGCGAGATGGAGATCGACGGCTTGACGAACCTCAACGACTTCTACGCTCAGACCGGCATCCGGCTGGCCGACGGCCCGTACGAGACGCTGGGCGGGTTCGTGATGTCCGTCCTCGGCCACGTGGCCGCCTGCGGGGAGGTGGTGGAGGTGCCCGGCTTCGAGCTGACCGTCACCGAACTCGACGGCCGCCGTATCGCCAGAGTGAGAGTGAAACGGCGTCCGGTCGTCGAGTCGCCGCCCGACCTGGATTCCTGACACAATTGGCTGCTATGGCCAGACCTCGTGTCCTCTCCGGCATCCAGCCCACCGCAGACTCCTTCCACCTGGGCAACTACCTGGGTGCGGTCCGCCAATGGGTGACGCTGCAGGAGACTCATGACGCCTTCTACTGCGTCGTCGACCTCCACGCGATCACCGTGCCGACGGAGCCGGCCGCGCTGCGCCGCCGCACCCGCGTGGCCGCCGCCCAGCTGTTCGCCGCCGGGCTCGACCCCGAGCGCTCGACGGTGTTCGTGCAGTCGCACGTCCGGGAGCACACCGAGCTGGCCTGGGTCCTCATCTGCCTGACGGGCATGGGCGAGGCGGCCAGGATGACGCAGTTCAAGGACAAGTCCGCCAAGTTCGGGGAGAACGCGGCCAGCGTCGGGCTCTTCACCTATCCGGTGCTCCAAGCGGCCGACATCCTGCTTTATCAGGCCAACAGCGTGCCGGTCGGCGCCGACCAGAAGCAGCACCTGGAGCTGACCCGCGACCTCGCCCAGCGGTTCAACCACCGCCTCGGCGACACGTTCACCATCCCCGAGCCGTACATCCTCAAGGAGGTCGAGAAGATCACCGACCTCCAGGACCCGACGGCCAAGATGTCCAAGTCCTCCTCCAGCCCCGCGGGCATCCTCGACGTCCTGGAGCAGCCGGGGCCGCTGCGCAAGAAGGTCATGCGCGCGGTCACGGACACGGGGTCCGAGGTCCTGTTCGACGAGGACGGCAAGCCCGGCATCTCCAACCTGCTCCGCATCCTGTCCGCGCTCACCGCCACGCCGATCCCCGACCTGGTCGCGCGTTACGCCGGGCAGGGATACGGGACGTTCAAGAAGGACGTGGCGGAGGCCGTGGTGGAGGCGTTCACCCCCATCCGGGAGCGCACGGAGAAGCTGCTGGCCGACGAGACCGAGCTGGACCGCCTGCTGTCCATCGGCGCCGAGCGCGCCGGCGCCGTGGCCCGCCAGACCATGGCCGAGGTCCGCGACCGGGTCGGCTTCCTGCCCCGCCTCTGACATGCCCCGGCCGTCAGAGGCGTGATCTTCGGCAGATTTAAAGGGGAAGAGTCGGCAGATCTAAAGGCAGAGCTTCGGCAGATCTAAAGGCTGGGCTACAGCGCACGCGTGAGGGAAGCGGTCGACTACCTGCCCCGGCGTGCGGCTTCTCTGGTGTATGACGCACTTGAGGACACCCGTGTCGTCGTCGTCAATGGTGCTCGCCAGGTCGGTAAGAGCACCCTTGCCGAGCGGGTGCTGCGGCATGTCCCCGGCAGCGTCGCCGGGCAGGTGCCGCTTTCCGGTGATCAGTAGTCAAGACAGGGATCACCAGGGGACGACGACGCCCTCTCTCCTCGTCGCGTGCGCCGAGGAGCACCACGTGAGGTCCCACCTGTCAGGCGGGCCCGGTCACTAGCGGAAGCGGCGGCGGCCCACTGCCAGGAGCACCTCCCGGAGGGCGTCCGCCGCCTGTCGTACCGCTTCCTCCGGGACGCCCGCCATCACCTCCTCGTGCGCCTTCCCCGAGGCCTCCAGGGCGGTGTTGGCCAGGCGCAGGCCCTCGGGGGTGAGCTGGACCCATCGGCTGCGCGCGTCGCCCGTGTTGGCCGCCCGCTCCACGTACCCGGACGAGGTCAGGCGCTGCAGGACGTTGCTCGTGCCGCCCGAGGTGAGGTAGAGGCTCTTCGACAGCTCGCTGGGCTTGAGGCGGTGCGGGGGGCCGGTGCGGGTCAGGGCGGCGAGGACGTCGAACTCGGCGTAGGTCAGGCCAAGGTCCGCCAGCTCGGCCTTGATCGCCGACTCGAAGAGCATGTTGAGGCGGGACATGCGCTTGCTCAGTTCGAGGCCGGCGATGAGCGACGATGACAGGCCCGAGCCCTGCCAGCGGGGGACCATCGCGTCGACCTCATCGTGCTTCATGGGATCGAGGATACTTGGCAGTATATTGCTTTTCAAAAAGCTTCTTACTAAGATTTTTAGTATGACAACTTTGATCAGGAATGGGATCGTCGTCGACACGGAGCCGGAGCCGGTCGTGCTCGGGCAGGTGGATGTGCGGGTCGAGGGCGGCCGGATCGCCGAGGTGGGGCCGGATCTGCCTGAGGTGCCGGGGGCGGAGGTCATCGACGCGACCGGGATGATCGTGCTGCCCGGGTTCGTCGACAGCCACCGGCACACCTGGCAGGCCGGCATCAGGGCGATCGCGCCCGACATGACGTTCGGCGGATATCTGCGGCGCATCCTGGGCGAACTGGCCCCCGGCTACCGGCCCGAGGACGTCTACGCGGGGAACCTGGCCGGAGCGCTGGAGTGCCTGGACGCCGGGATCACCACGCTGCTCGACTGGTCGCATGTGCAGTTCACGCCCGAGCACACCGACTCCGCCGTGCGGGCGCTGCGCGAGTCCGGCATCAGGGCGATCTTCGGGTACTGCCATGGCGGCCCGCGCGCGAACCTGCTGAAGGAGGGGCGCCGGGTCCATGACGAGCACTTCGGTACGGCCGGCCTGGTCGGCATGGCGGTCGCCGCCCTCGGGCCGGAGATCGTCAGCGAGGAGGACGCGCTGGAGGAGTGGCGGCTGGCGCGCGAGCTCGACCTGCCCGTGACCGCGCACCTCGGCGGCCACAACAGGGAGAGCGCCACCAAGGGCCTGGCGTTCCTGGCGGCGAACGGGCTGCTGGCGCCGCGGACGACGTACGTGCACGCCAACCACTACAGCGATGACCAGCTCAAGCTCATCGCCGACAGCGGCGGTGGCGTGTCGGTGTCGCCGATCGACGAGATGACCCTGGGCATCGGTTACCCGATCAGCGGGCGGGCGCGGGCCGCCGGGATACCCACCTCGTTCAGCATCGACACCGTGACGTGCGCGCCCGGTGACATGTTCAGCCTGATGCGGACGGCGTTCGCGCTGGAGCGGGGTCGGCCCGACGGGCTGGGGCTGGGGTTCCGCGCCCGTGACGCGCTGCGGATGGCCACCATCGAGGGCGCCGAGGTGGTGGGGCTCGGTGACACCGTCGGCTCGCTGCGGGTCGGGAAGCAGGCCGACCTCGTGCTGCTGCGTACCGGCACGCTGGGCATGGCGGCCGCGCACGATCCGATCGGCGCGGTGGTGCTGAACGCCGACACCAGCGCCGTCGACACCGTCCTGGTCGCCGGGCAGGTGGTCAAGCGGGACGGGCGGCTGCTGCGCCACGACGTCACGGAAGTGCTCGCCAGACTCGCGGAATCAGCCCGCGCCGTGACCGCACCGCGCTCCTGACGGCACCGCGCTCCTGACCGCGCTCGGCCTCGCGTCTCGCGAGCTCTGCGGTTCACGAGCCCGCGGTTCACGAGCCCGCGGTTCGGGCGTCTCCGTGGTACAAGAGCGGTAGCCAGGGCAGGTGCCCGGTGACGGCGGGGCACCTCGGAAGGCGGCGCGCGGCACAGTGTTGGCGAAGGTGATGGCGCGCGTCGAGTCGGCCAAGGCACGGGGCGGCCGCATCGTCGAGTCCTGGCGGGTCCGCTGCCCCGGGCTCGACCATCTGATGAGGACCGTACAGCGCTACCAGCTGCGATTCGGCGACCGGCTGGCCGGCGCGGTGACCTACTTCGCGTTCCTGTCGTTCTTCCCGCTGATCGCGCTCGCCTACGCGCTGTTCGGGTACGTCCTGTCGAACGACACCAACGCGATCAGGGCGCTGGAAAAGGCGATCAAGGAGCAGTTGCCCGGGCTCGCCGACCAGATCAACCTCCAGGCCATCGCCGAGGCCAGGGCGACCGCCGGGGTCATCGGCCTGGCCGGTCTCCTCTACGCGGGCATGGGCGCGGTGGACGCGCTGCGCGGGGCGTTGGCGGAGATATCGATGACCACGGCCCCGCCGCTGAACTTCTTCGTCGGCAAGCTGCGCGACCTGATCTCCCTGCTCCTGCTCGGGGTCACCATGGTCGTGTCGGTGCTGATCGGCGGGGCCGCCACGCAGGCGACGACGAACGTCGCGACGACCCTCGGACTGGGCAGCGCGCCGGTGACGACCGGCACGCTCTGGCTGGTGGGACTGGTGGCCAGCGTGGTCGCCGACTGGCTGCTGTTCCTGATCGTGCTGGGCTGGGTGGGCAGGACCACCCAGCCCTTCCGGGTGCTGGCCAGGGGCGCGCTGCTCGGCGCCGTAGGGTTCGGGCTGCTCAAGCAGGTCGCGTCGCTGCTGCTGGCGCAGACGCTGTCCAACCCGGTCTACGGCGCGTTCGCCGTCATGGTGGGGCTGCTGGTGTGGATCAACCTGTCGGCCAGGTTCGTCCTGTACGTGGCGGCCTGGACGGCCACCGCCGGGCTCAACCCGCCGCCGTCGCCCTCACCCATCCCCTCGAACGGGTTCACCTGACCTCAGAGCCCTGAGCTCTCAGGGCCCTCAGGGCCTCGGGATCTCAGAGCCTTGAGCTCTCAGGGACCTCAGAGCCTTGAGCTCTCAGAGTCCTCCAGGCCTCGGGACCGCAGAGCCAAGCGTCGCCTGCGGCGGATGCCGCAGCCCAGCCAGACCAGGCCGAACAGCAGCCCGCCACCGATCACGATCGAGCCGACCGTGCGGCTGGTGTCCGTCTGCTTCGAGGCGGCCCTGTCGAGCAGCGGAGCCGTGACCGGCGGCGCGGTGACGACCGGCGCAGTCGCCTGCTGCGCGGGCAGGATGACCGGCAGCGGATCGACGAGCCGGCCGACCGGCGTGACCTTGCCCCGGGCGGCGAAGCCCCAGTCGAGCAGGTCCGCGACCTCGTCCCAGAAGTACCCGTCGTGCCGCATGATGGTCACGATGATCGTGTGGCCGCCACGCGTCGCGGCGCCGACGAAGCTGCCCAGGGCCTTGGACGTCCAGCCGTTCTTGACGCCGATCATGCCCTTGTAGCGCCACAGCAGCTTGTTGTGGTTGCTGATCTCGTAGTAGTTCTTGGGCGCCGGAAACTTCGCCGTCTTTGTGCTGATGTATCGCCGGAAATCGGGGTTCGCCAGGCCGGCCCGCGCGATGAGCGCCAGGTCGTACGCCGAACTGCTCTGTCCCGGTTTGTCCAGACCGCTGGGTGTCTTGGCCACCGTGTCGTTCGCCTGCAGGCGCTTGGCCTCGGCGTTCATGTCGCTCATGGTCTTGGCCAGGCTGCCGTTCGCCTCGGCCAGGGCCATCGCCGCGTCGTTGCCCGACGACATCATCAGCGCCCTGAACAGGTCGTCGACCTTGTAGAGCGGCTTTGTCGTCAAGCCGACGGCGGTGCCCTCCTGGTTGACCGCGTTCCTGCTGGGCTTGACCGTGCGGTTCTTGTCCAGCTTGGGGATGAGCGTGAGCGCGGTGAGCGTCTTCAGCGTGCTGGCCGGCAGGTAGCGGCCGTGCGGGTTCTTGGCCGCGAGCACCTCGCCGGTCTCCAGATCGGCGATCACGTACGACGTGGCCTTGGATTTCGGCGGTGCCTTGATGCCGTCGGGCTTCACCAGACCGCGGCCGCCCAGCAGATCCCCGCCGACCGGCGTCGTCGGCGCGGAATGGGCCGGCCCTGTGAGCGCGACCGCCGCGAGGAGTGCCGTGACAGGCACCAGTTTCATCAGCATGGCGGTCTCAGCGTAGCTTCGTGTCATTGCACATGTGCCGACACATCCCCCGATGCTCGGCGCCTGATACTAGAGAAGTGGTCATGTCGCGAAAGATCGCCGGATTCCTCATATTGCTCGGCGTGTTCATGGTGTTCGAGTGGGTCAACCTCGGGTTTAACCTGCAAGACGGCCATCCCACGAGCTTCTACGTGGTGCACGGCATCCTGATCGGAGTGAACCTCATACTCGCGATCGTGCTGGGCGTCATCGGCTGGAAGGGGCTCCGCCGAGCGCGCGACAGGTGAGCCGGTGCAACTCGTCGGCCTCCTCGCGGGAGTCGCCGATCGTGGTGAAGCCGAGCTTGCCGTGCTCGGGGATCGCACCGAGCAGGTGGAAGACGTTTCCGGTACGACGGGCGCGATCGAAGCCGAGACCGAGCTGCTCGACCATCCGGACGACCTGGCCGGGGGAGCGCCCGCGTAGGCAGCCGGCCGCGCAGTTGTCGGTCGCGGTGTAGTACTTGGGCTGGTCGCCGGCCATGAGCAGGCCGGTGGCCGGGTCGTAGGAGGCGCCGGTGGTCAGCACCGTGGCGCCGAAGGGATGCGTGGTGCCGCCGATCCGCAGGTTGACCTCGCACAGCAGCGCCGCGTAGCCGGCGTCGGTCTCCAGCGCGAAGAAGTCCATGCCGAACAGCCCCACCACGCCCCGCTCCGCCATGATGCGGGCGATCCGCTCGGCCGACGCGCCCACCTCGTCGCGGTATTCCGGCGCCGCCGGGAACGTGCAGCCCTGGTAGACGTCGTTGTTGGCGCCGCCGAGCACCTGGTCGTGGGTGGCGATGACGTAGTGCCGGCCGCCGGGCGTGATGCGGGCCAGCGCGCTGGGGTAGTGGAGCGGGCGCTGCTCGATGAACTCCTCGACCACCCCGCCGCGCTCGCGGATCTTCGTGGTGAAGCTCTTCCAGGTCTCGCCGTACGCGGAGAAGCTCGTCCGAGATGGGTCGCCCTTGGTCACGATGGCGTTGCCGAGGCCCGAGTAGCCGTCGTTCAGCTTGACCATCACCCGCTCGCCCGGCAGCGACTCGATGGCGTCCTCGATCTCGGCCAGGGAGTGCAGGTCGCCGAAGCCGCGGGCCATCGGCACGCCGGCCTCCTGGCCGACCTCGCGGGAGCCGCTCTTGGAGCCGTAATAGGCGAGCGACGTGGCCGGGCCGTAGACGGGAATGTTCAGGAACGAGGCCAGCTCCTCCTCCAGCTCGCTCAGCACGAACGGCACCATCCACGCGTCGCCGTCGATCGCCTCGCGTACCCGTTCGAGGACCTCGGGCCGCGAGAGCAGGGTTCTGGTCAGCGGCTGCGAGTGCGGGTCGTCGAGGCTGATCAGGCACAGCCGCTTGGCGGCGTCGTCCGGATCGGGCAGGAAGCCGAAGTAGTAGGCGATGATGTCCGGATCGATGGGCGCGGAGGAGAGGTAGACCACCTTGACGCCGGGTTCGCGGAGCGTGAGCAGGAGGAAGAGCAGCCGCTCCTCGTAGCACCTCGCCCCGGTGATGCGGCGGAGCTCATCCTGCGGAAGGGAGAGCGAGGGCACGACCACCAGGGTCCCCTCGCTCGGCTCGAAGATGCTCAACCCGGCATACTTCTCCCCGAACGGGATTTTAGTGATCATATTGCGAGTGAAACACGCAGTCTATACGAAAGCATCCATCGTCGGAGTGTCATGACCATGACGGAAGGTGACAGGATTCGAAATCCTTGACCACGTTTGGAAGTGGCGTCCACGGGTCACCAACTAATGATCCCTTGTGACTATTTTTCGGGTCAGCCGAGCCCTCACGCACGGTGACGACCTGCGGTTACGGGCATGCAGTCGGCTGACTTTCGGGGTATCTGTCGGCGCGAAGCCGCGCCTAAGAGATAAAGTTGGTCCATCGCCTTCGGGTTCATGGCCGACCGCCGTGTTTCCGCAGTGGGTTGTCCTCAGGAGGGGATCACAACCCCGTGCTGACGATCTCTGGCACCGAAACCTGTGGGTGCGGCATTTTCGCCGGGCGGCTGCTCTGACCGAACAGCTGGCCTCAGCGATGCCAAAGGACGATTTACGGCGCTATAAGCCGTGCGACTTCGGGCAGTCGACGATCGCGTGGCAATTGGACGGGACGGTGACTCATGCGGGGACGTGAGCTTCGGGGGGAACTCGACGCGTTCCTGACGGAGACCGATCAGGAGTTGGTGGCGTTCCGCCGCGACTTGCACATGCATCCTGAGCTGGCCTTCGCCGAATATCGCACGACGCAGCGCATCGCCGAGCGGCTCGCCGCCGCCGGTCTGATGCCGTCGGTGCTGCCACGCGGCACCGGCCTGATCTGCGACGTGGGCAGTGGAGACGGTCCGACGGTCGCGCTGCGCGCGGACATCGACGCGCTGCCGCTGCACGACGAGAAGGACGTGCCCTACCGCTCGACCGTTCCCGGCGCCTGCCACGCGTGCGGCCACGACGTGCACACCGCGATCCTGCTCGGCACCTCGATCTTCCTCGCCCAGCAGGCCGCCGCCGGCCTCCTGCCCGGCCGGGTCCGGCTGATCTTCCAGCCCGCCGAGGAGCTTCCCGGCGGCGCGCTGGAGGTCATGGCGCACGGCGGCATCAGCGGCGTGGAGCGCATCTTCGGCCTCCACTGCGACCCGCGCGTCGACCTCGGCCAGGTCGGGCTCAAGCCCGGCCCGATCACCTCCGCCTGCGACAAGCTGGTCATCAGGGTGTCGGGTCCCGGCGGCCACACGGCCCGGCCGCACCTCACCGCCGACCTGGTCTTCGCCCTCGCCAAGGTGCTCACCGAGCTGCCCGCCGCGCTCTCGCGCCGGGTGGACCCGCGCTCCTCGCTCAGCCTGGTCTGGGGCAAGGTGGAGGCCGGCACCGCGGCCAACGCCATCCCCGACGAGGGCGTGGCCGAGGGCACCGTGCGCTGCCTCGACGAGAACGCCTGGCACGCCGCGCCCGACCTGATCAAGTCGCTGCTGGAGTCGGTCGCCAGCGCGTACGGGATCGAGGCGACGATGGAATACACCCGCGGCGTGCCGCCCGTCGTCAACGACGAGATGAGCGTCGACATGCTGGCCGAGGCGGTCGAGCGGGCGCTGGGGCCGGGCGCGGTGGTGCCCACGCAGCAGTCGCTCGGCGGCGAGGACTTCGCCTGGTACCTGGAGTCGATCCCGGGGGCGCTCGCCCGCCTCGGCACGCGCTCGCCCGGCGGCGTCACGTATGACATCCACCAGGGGACCTTCGACGTCGACGAGGCGGCCATCGCCATGGGCGTCCGCCTGATGTCCGCCACTGCCTTGACCGCGCTCTGGGAGCCGGTTGTGGACTCAATACTCGCCTAATTTTCTGTTACGGCCAGCATGGGCCAGCCCCACCCTGCGTGCTTGTTTTTCTGTTACGGCCAGCATGGGCCAGCCCCTCCCTTCTGGGCGGGGCTGGCCTCTTTCCAGGGGCACGCTCCTGGGGTTTACGGGGCTGGGCGCCGTGACGTGCGCATTCTTGACCCTGGCCGCCCTCAGAGCTTGACCCCGGCCGTCCTAGGGCTTGGTCACCGGCAGGATCAGTGATGAGTGGGCCGGGTCGATCGTGAATTTGCTGCCCTCCGGGTAACGCAGGGTGTAGTCGTGGTCGGTCGAGGTGATGATCAAGCCGATCTTGTGGCCCTGTTTGAAGCGGTAGTCCTTTGGCTGGAAGTCCCAGGTGAAGGTGTAGTCCCGTGAGGGGCTGATTCTTTCTGTGCGTGCTGGGTCGTGGCGGTTTCTGATGTCCAGCCAGCCTCTTGAGACGATCTTGTAGGGGGTCGTCGCGGTGCCCAGCCTGCGCAGTGCCGTGCAGCCCGTGTCGCCCGGGATGCCTTGGCCGTAGCAGAGGGTTTCGCCGGTCGCGACCAGGGTTCCGTCCGCTCTCGTGTCCGTGCCGTAGTCGACCAGCAGGGCCGTGAGATAGGGGGAGGGGCCGGCGTCGCGGGCGGCTCGGAGTGAGATCTCCGGTGTGCCGGAGATCCGGACGTCCGCCGGCAACTCCGGAGTCAGGTAGGCCAGGCGGTTGGGGTCCGGGGCGGGGGCCGTTTCCACGAGCTGTTCGGCGGTGCGGGTCTTCTGGTCGACGAAGGATTCGCGGGCCGAGCGCTCCGCGAAGAGACTCAGCTTCGAGCCGGAGCCGAGATGGAGGGCCACGGGCTTGGTGGCCGGAAGTGGCCACGATCTGTGAGTGCCCCACTCGCCGGGGGCGATTTCGACGTCCGCCTGGGGCTCCCGCATGATGCCGCTGTCGATCCCGTACAACCAGTAGTCGAACCAGCCGTGCAGTTGCCGGAGCCATTCGACGGTGCGCAGGTTGAAGGGGTTCATGTGGGTGCCCTGGTGCAGCCAGATCTTGCGCGGCACGTGGCGCTTCGACAGGGCGTACCACCATTGGGCGAACTGCTTGGTCTTGACGTTCCAGTCATTGAGGCCGTGCACGAGGAAGACGCTGGCCTTGACCTTGTTCACGTCGTTGAGGTAGTTGCGGGCGTCCCAGAAGCGGCTGTAGTCGCCGCTGATCCGGTCCTGGGTCGCCGTCAGGTAGTCCATGACGGGTGCGCAGACCTGCTGGCCGGCGGCGCGGGTGAGCACGTACTTGGCCAGCACGTCCGCGTCCTCGCCCTGGAAGCCGCCCGCCGCCAGCACGCCGCCGTTCGCGCGGTAGTAGTCGTACCAGGAGGAGATCGCGGCGATCGGCACGATCGTCTTCAGCCCCTCGACGCCCGTCGAGGCGACCGCGTTGGGCAGCGTGCCGTTGTAGGAGACGCCGATCATGCCCACGTTCCCGGTCGACCAGGTGGCCGAGACGGGCTCGCCCGTCGGGGTGAACCCCTTCGCGCGGCCGTTCAGCCAGTCGATCGCGGCCTTCGGGCCGGCCGTCTCGTTGCGGTCGCCGGTGGTGGGGCAGCCGGTGGCGCGGCCGGTGCCCAGGTTCTCGACCAGCGCGATCGCGTAGCCGCGGGGCAGGAAGTAGTTGTCGTAGTAGCCGTCGAACGGCTCGGTCGCCAGTTTGTTGGCGAAGGCGCGCAGGGTCGGCAGCGGGTTGCCGTTCTCGTCCACGTCCACCACGTGGTTCGGCACGTCGTTGCCGCCCGCGTAATAGGGGCTTGCCTCCATGATGACCGGGACCTTCAGGCCCTCGTCGGTCTCCTTCGGGCGCAGGATGTCCACGGCGACGCGGTCGGGCAGGCCGTCGCTGTCGCTGTCCGTCCCCGCGACCTCGACGTACACCGTCTGTTTGACGGCGTCGGCGCGGGAGAAGACGGGCTGGGTGGCGTTGTTCTCGATCGTGATGGTCGGGGTGTCCACCGCGGCACCCGGTGTGCCCGCTGTGGCGGGCGCCACGCCCATGGCCGCGAGAAGAACCGCGGCCATGGGCGTGATCATGGCCTTCCAAGGATGCATGTAGGGCTCCAGGATGAAATAACCACCGTTGATCAGTGAATCTCTGCCATGATCGGCCGGACGGCAAGGGCCCCCCTGCGTTCAAGGTTGGGCAAAGCTTCGGGTGCCGGTCCCCGTCTCGCATCCGCAGATTCAGGTCACGGACGCGACTGATGTCGATAACGGAGCGGTTGCGACCCTGTGTGCCGGTTTTGTCCGCCCTGGTCAACCAACTATCTTCCGTGCAGGGTTGCCGTACATTTCTTCGCGCCCGCGATGAAGTTTGACGGCGGGGAAATGGAAGGGAGTCGCCTTGCTCAGCAAGCGATTCGGCAGGATGGCGACCGGCTCAGTAGCCGCCGGTGCCATGCTCATGGCGGCCGCGGCCTGTGGCGGCAGCGGCGGTACCGGAGGGGATGCCACGTCCAGCGCGGCGCCCAGCTCCGCGGCCAGCAGTGAGGCGCCGAAGTCCGGCGCGCTCAAGGTGGGCCTCGCTTTCGACGTCGGCGGCCGTGGCGACAAGTCCTTCAACGACGCCGCCTACGCGGGCCTGGAGAAGGCCAAGACCGACCTCAGCGCCGACATCAAGGAGCTGAGCCCCGCGGCTGACGGCTCCAACCGCGGCGAGCTCCTTCGCCAGCTCGCCGACGCGGGCTACAACCCGATCATCGGTGTCGGCTTCGCCTACGGCGACGACATCAAGAAGACGGCCGAGGAATACCCGGAGATCCAGTTCGCGGTCGTCGACTCCGCCTCGAACGCGGCCAACGTCACCGGCCTGCTGTTCGCCGAGGAGCAGGGCTCCTATCTGGCGGGCGTCGCCGCGGCGCTCAAGGCCAAGAGCGGCCACGTCGGCTTCGTGGGCGGTGTCGAGAACGACCTGATCAAGAAGTTCCAGGCAGGCTTCGACGCCGGCGTGAAGTCGGTCAAGAAGGACGCCAAGATCGACGTCAAGTACTTGACCCCCGACGGTGACTTCAGCGGCTTCAAGGCCCCCGACAAGGGCAAGGTCGCGGCCGAGAAGATGTACCAGGACGGCGCGGAGATCGTTTACCACGCCGCCGGCGACTCGGGTCTGGGCGTGTTCCAGGCGGCGGCCGCGGCCAAGAAGAAGGCCATCGGCGTCGACTCCGACCAGCGCCAGACGGTCAAGGAGACCGATCTGCAGTCGGTCATCATGACCTCGATGCTCAAGCGCGTGGACGTCGGTGTGTTCGAGTTCATCAAGGCGTTCCAGGGCGGCGCCAAGGGTGGCAGCAACACCATCTACGACCTCAAGGTCGACGGCGTGGGCCTGGCCACCACCGGTGGCGAGATCGACGACATCAAGGACAAGCTGGACGCCGTGAAGCAGGACATCATCGACGGCAAAATCACGGTTCCGTCCAAGCCGTAATTGAGATAGGAACGTTGATCGAGGGCCCGGAGTCCAACCCGACCCGGGCCTTCGGCCTATCCCTCACACCAATGAGCGGAGCGATTGAGGAGCGGTGAGCGACCAGTGAACGCCGACACCGTCGCCGCGGTGCGACCCGCCGTCGAGCTGGAAGGCATCACCAAACGCTTCCCCGGCGTCGTCGCCAACCACGACATCCGCATCACCGTCGAACCCGGCACGGTGCACGCGATCGTCGGAGAGAACGGCGCCGGCAAGTCCACCCTGATGAAGATCCTCTACGGCATGCAGAAGCCGGACGAGGGCACCATCAAGGTGAACGGCGCGGAAGTGGCCTTCCGGACACCGAGCGACGCCATCGCCTCGGGCATCGGCATGGTGCACCAGCACTTCATGCTGGCCGACAACTTCACCGTGCTGGAGAACATCGTCCTCGGCGCCGAGCCGAAGAAGGCCGGCATGCTCGACGCCGCCGGGGCCCGCGCGCGCATCACGGAGCTGGCCGCGAGCCATGGCCTGCGCGTGGATCCCGACCGGCTCGTGGAGGACCTCGGTGTCGGCGACCGGCAGCGGGTCGAGATCCTCAAGGTCCTCTATCGCGGCGCGCGCATCCTGATCCTCGACGAGCCGACCGCGGTGCTCGTACCCCAGGAGGTCGACGAGCTCTTCGACAACCTGCGCGAGCTCAAGGCCGACGGGCTGACGGTCATCTTCATCTCGCACAAGCTCGACGAGGTGCTCAGCATCGCCGACGCGATCACTGTGATCCGGCGCGGCACCACGGTGGCCAGCGTCGACCCCGGCCAGGTCACCGCGCGGCAGCTCGCCGAGCTCATGGTCGGCAGCGAGCTGCCCACGCCGGAGACGCGCGAGTCCACGGTGACCGAGGACGTGGCGCTGAAGGTGTCGGGCCTGACCATGGAGGCAGACGGCTTCCGCCCGGTGCCCAAGGGCACGTCGGTCGCCCTGTACGTCGAGAAACTGCGCGAGGAGGGCCGGCGGCTGCTCCTCGACGACGTGTCGTTCGAGATCCGCAAGGGCGAGATCCTCGGCATCGCCGGGGTCGAGGGCAACGGCCAGTCCGAGCTGATCGAGGCCATCATGGGCATACTGCCCGTGCACGGCGACATCACGCTCGACGGCGCCGACCTCAGCACCTGGTCCACCCTCAAACGCCGCGAGTCGGGCATCGGCTACATCCCGGAGGATCGCCACCGCCAGGGTCTGCTGCTGGAGGCGTCACTCTGGGAGAACCGGGTGCTAGGCCACCAGACCAGGCCACCCGCGCGCTCGGGCATCTGGATCAACCGGCGGGCCTCCAGGGCCGACACCGAACGCATCGTCAAGGACTACGACGTCCGCACGCCGGGCGTCGACACGCTGGCACTGGCCCTGTCGGGCGGCAACCAGCAGAAGCTGATCGTCGGGCGGGAGATGAGCGGCGAGCCCACGTTCCTCATCGCCGCCCACCCCACCCGTGGCGTCGACGTGGGCGCGCAGGCCGCGATCTGGGACCACCTGCGTCACGCCCGGGCCGCGGGCTTGGCCGTACTCCTGATCTCGGCCGACCTCGACGAGCTCATCGGGCTGTCCGACACGCTGCAGGTGATCTACCGGGGCCGGCTCGTCGCCCGCCTCAACCCGTCCGACGTCACCCCCGAACGGCTGGGCGGCTACATGACCGGCGCCATCACCAGTACTGAGGAGACGTGATGCCCGCCGGGCTCTACCGGGCGCTGCTGACGATCGCCGGCGCCATCGCGGCCATCATCCTGGCGATCGTGATCTCCAGCGTGGCGATCATCGCGGCGGGGGCCAGCCCCGAGGCCGCGTTCGCCGCCTTCTTCGACTTCGGCGAGACCGAGCGGGCGGTGGTCAACGGCATCGTGACCATGCTCAACCGGGCCGTGCCGCTGTTCATCGCAGGCCTGGCGGTGGCCGTCGGCTTCCGGATGAACCTCTTCAACATCGGCGTGGAGGGCCAATATCGGATCGCGGCCGTCTGCGCCGCGTACGTCGGCTCCACGTTCGCGGCGCCCACCTGGATCCAGATCCCCGTGATCATCGTGGTGGCGATGGTCGTGGGCGGCTTCTACGCGCTGATCCCCGCCGTGATGAAGGTGACCCGGGGGGTGAACGAGGTCATCTCCACGATCATGCTGAACTACATCGCGATCAACCTGGCCGCCTTCCTCGTCCGCGGCCCCTTCACGGGGGAGCGGGCCAAGGGCGTGCTCACCACCACGACGCCCACGCTGCCCCAGTCGGCCTGGTTCCCCAACCTCAACGTCGTGTTCGAGATGTTCGGGCTGCCCGCCCCTCGCGGCGGCGGGCTCTGGGGCTTCCTGCTGGTGGCCGTCGTGCTGGGCATCGTGCTCTGGGTGGTGCTGGAGCGGACCAGGTTCGGCTTCGACGTCAAGGCCAGCGGTCTCAACGCCTCGGCCGCGCTGGCCTCCGGTGTCAACCCGAAGAAGATGGTCATCTCCGCGATGGTGCTCTCCGGCGCGATCGCCGGGCTGATCGGCATGCCGGAGATCCTCGGCGACAAGCACTCCTTCGGCTCCAACTTCACCCCCGGCCTGGGCTTCCTGGGCATCGCCGTGGCACTGCTCGGCCGGAACCAGCCCGGTGGCATCGCGGTCGCGGCGCTGCTGTTCGGCTTCCTGGACCGGGCGCAGGGTCCCCTGCAGTTCGCCAACGTGCCGCCCTCGGTCATCATGATCATGCAGGGCACGATCGTGCTGCTCGTGGTCATCGCCAACGAGATCACCAGCAGGATGGCGCTGCGGCGCGAGGAACGGCGGGCCGCTCAGCAGCTCGGCAGGAACACTCCCGTTGAGGTGGCAGCATGAGCAAGTTCAGCCGTTACCACTTGGCGCTCATCGGCCTGGCCGTGCTCATCCTGCTGATGTCGGTGGTCCGCGTCATGTCCGGGCAGGACGACATCACCTCGTCAGGCACGTTCAACGCGGCGCTGATGCTGTCGGTGCCGATCGGCCTGGCCGGGCTCGGCGGCCTCTGGGCCGAGCGGGCGGGCGTGGTCAACATCGGGCTCGAAGGCATGATGGTGCTCGGCACCTGGTTCGCCGGCTGGGCCGGATACCAGTGGGGCTTCATGGCGGCGCTGGTCGCCGGGCTGCTGGCGGGCGCGCTCGGCGGCCTCATCCACGCGGTGGCGACCGTGACGTTCGGCGTCGACCACATCATCAGCGGTGTGGCCATCAACCTGCTCGGCCCCGGCATCACCCGCTTCCTGTCGGAGGTCTTCTACAAGGAGGGCACCGCCGCGGCCGCGGCGGGCGCGGGCATCACCACCTCGCCGGCCATGTCTTCGGAGGCGCCTACGCCCAGCCTGCCGCTGTTCTCGTCGGGTCCCGACTGGCTCGGCAGCCTGGAGCGCACCCACTGGTTCCTGATCTCCGACCTCGCGGGCATGGTGCGCGGGCTCACGCACGAGGTGAACGTGCTGGTGATCCTGGCCGTGCTGCTGTTCCCGCTGACGTTCTTCGTGCTCTGGCGTACGGCCTTCGGCCTGCGGCTGCGCTCGGCGGGCGAGAACCCGTGGGCGGCCGAGTCGCTGGGCGTGAACGTCTACCTGATCAAGTACGTGGCCGTCGTCATCTCCGGCGCGTTCGCCGGGCTCGGCGGCGTGTTCCTGGTCTTCGTCACCACCAAGTACGTCGAGGGGCAGACCGCGGGTCGCGGGTTCATCGGCCTGGCCGCCATGATCTTCGGCAACTGGCGGCCCGGCGGGCTGGCCGCGGGCGCCGCTCTGTTCGGGTACGCCGACGGCCTGCAACTGCGCAGCTCCGGGGTCCGCTCGCCGGTCACGGCGTTCTTCCTGTTCGGCGCCATACTGCTGCTCATCTACATCGCCGCCAAGGTGCGCGCGATAGTGTCGTCCGGCCAGCCCGCGGAGATGGTGGCCAGGGGCACCAGGGAGTACAACCTGATCGCGGCAGCCGCCGGGGGCATGATCGTGCTGATCTGGCTGTGGCTGACCGTCGACCAGCTGCCGAACGAGTTCGTCTTCATCACACCACACGTGCTCACGCTGCTCGTGCTCCTGGTGGCTTCGCAGCGACTGCGGATGCCCAAGGCCGACGGCGTTCGCTATCGCCGGGGGGAACAGCATTGAACGTCGACTGGGACGGCCTGCGCGCTGAGGCCAATGAGGCCATGCACCACGCGTACGCGCCCTACTCCAAGTTCCCCGTGGGGGCGGCGGCGGTCGTGGACGACGGCCGCGTCGTCACCGGCTGCAACGTCGAGAACGCCTCCTACGGCCTGGGCCTGTGCGCCGAGTGCGGGCTGGTCTCGGCGCTGCAGTTGTCGGGCGGCGGCCGGCTGGTGGCCTTCACCTGCGTGGACGGCCACGGTGAGCTGCTGATGCCGTGCGGGCGCTGCCGGCAGTTGCTGTTCGAGTTCGGCGGCGAGGAACTGCTGGTCGAGACCGTGGATGGGCCGAAGCGGATGGCCGAGATCCTGCCCTACGCGTTCGGCCCAGATGACCTGTCCAGGTCCGCCTGATGGACGCCATCGAGGTCATCGTCGCCAAGCGCGACGGCGGCGAGCTGACGGCCGCCCAGATCGACTGGGTGATCGACGCCTACACCCGTGGCGAGGTGGCCGACGAGCAGATGTCCGCGCTGGCCATGGCGATCCTGCTGAACGGCATGAACCGGCGCGAGATCGCCGGCTGGACGCAGGCGATGATCCGCTCGGGCGAGCGGATGGACTGGTCCGCGCTCGACCGGCCCACCGCCGACAAGCACTCCACCGGCGGCGTCGGCGACAAGATCACGCTGCCGCTCGCCCCGCTGGTGGCCGCGTGCGGCGCCTACGTCCCGCAGCTTTCGGGCCGCGGTCTCGGCCACACCGGCGGCACGCTCGACAAGCTGGAGTCGATCCCCGGCTGGCGGGCCTCGCTGTCCAACGACGAGATGCTCTCGGTGCTGCGGTCGGCGGGCGCGGTCGTCTGCGCCGCCGGCTCGGGCCTGGCTCCGGCCGACAAGAAGCTGTACGCGCTGCGCGACGTCACGGGCACGGTCGAGTCGATCCCGCTCATCGCCTCGTCGATCATGTCGAAGAAGATCGCCGAGGGCACCGGGTCGCTGGTGCTCGACGTCAAGGTGGGCTCCGGGGCGTTCATGAAGACGCCGGAGCGGGCCCGCGAGCTGGCCGAGACCATGGTCGCGCTGGGCACCGACGCGGGCGTGCGCACGGTCGCCCTGCTCACCGCGATGGACCGCCCGCTGGGCCGCGCTGTGGGCAACGCCCTGGAGGTCCAGGAGTCGGTCGAGGTCCTCGCGGGCGGCGGGCCGCCGGACGTCGTGGAGCTCACCGTACGGCTGGCGCGCGAGATGCTGGAGGCGGCCGGGATCTCCGGCCCGGACCCGGCGGAGGCGCTGGCGGACGGCTCGGCCATGGACGCCTGGCGCCGGATGATCACCGCCCAGGGTGGCGACCCGGACGCGATCTTGCCCAAGGCGGCGGAGACCATGGTGGTCGAGGCGCCTTCCTCGGGTGTCCTGTCGCGCCTGGACGCCTACGCCGTCGGCCTGGCGGCCTGGCGGTTGGGGGCGGGCCGGGCTCGTAAGGAGGATCCGGTGTCGTTCGGCGCGGGCATCATGCTGCATGCCAAGCCGGGGGACATCGTTCGTGAGGGGCAGCCCTTGATGACCTTGCACGCGGACGAGACGGCTCGCTTCGAGCGGGCCTTGGAGGCGTTGCGGGGTGGCTACGCGGTCGGGGCGGCGAGCGCTGAGATGCTGCCGCTGGTGATGGACCGGATCACGGCCTAGCCGCCCGTACTGGTGTTCGGCGCCTGCGCCCTCGTACGGGCGCGGGCGCTGTTTGAAGTCAGCGGGCGAGAACGGGTGCGCCGGCGAACACGTCGGCGAGCACGGCGCGCTGCGTCGGGAGAGCCTCCCGGTGGCGCTGTCTGCCCGCGTCCGTGATGCAGACGAAGACGCCGCGGCGGTCCTGGGCGCACACGCCGCGCGAGACCAGCTGAGACTTCTCCAGCCGCGCCACGACCCTGGACAGTGCGCTCTGGCTCAGATGGACCTCGTCGCAGAGCTCCTGGATCCGCAGCTCCCTGTCGTGATGGACGATTCGGTCCAGCACCTCGAACTCGCTCGGCCCCAGGCCGTGCTTGTCACCCAACTCGCGTTCCAGCGAGCACATCGCCTTGGCGTGCTTGGCCAGGACGTAGTGCCAGGTCCCGACCACGAACTCCTCGTCCATGACGCGGAGGTTACCACCTGGCTAAATCTTATGCAACGGAATTAAATGCTTTTGCATTAGATGCTGATGCATGTAATGTACTGACCCATGTCCTCTTCTTCATCCCGTTGGGGCGCGCTCGTCGTGCTCTGTGCAGTGATCTTCCTTGATGCTCTTGATGTGTCGATGGTCGGCGTGGCGCTGCCCGCCATCCAGCACGATCTGGGCCTTTCTACCTCTTCTCTGCAGTGGGTTGTCAGCGGCTACGTGCTCGGTTATGGCGGTCTTCTGTTGCTGGGTGGCAGGACCGCCGACTTGCTCGGGCGACGCAGGGTGTTCCTGGTCGCGCTGGGTGTCTTCGCCGTCGCGTCGTTGCTCGGTGGGCTGGTGGACGATGGCACCCTGCTGATCGTGGCCAGGTTCGTGAAGGGGGTGGCTGCCGCCTTCACCGCGCCGGCCGCGCTTTCGATCATCACGACCACGTTTCCCGAGGGCCCTGAGCGCAACAAGGCGCTCAGCATCTTCACCGCGTGTGGCGCCAGTGGCTACTCGCTCGGGCTGGTGCTGTCCGGCCTCCTGACCGAGATCGGCTGGCGGTGGACGCTGCTGATGCCGGTGCCGGTCGCGATCATCGCGCTGGTCGCCGCGCTCAAGGTGCTGCCGCGCAGCGCGGAGGAGCGGACCGAAGGTGGCCACGACCTGATCGGCGCCGTGCTGATCACCGCCTCGATGCTGCTGCTCGTCTTCACCGTCGTCCAGGCGCCCGAGGCCGGCTGGACCTCGCCGCGGACGATCGGCTCGCTGGTCGCGGTCGCCGCGCTGCTCGGCCTGTTCGTCTTCGCCGAACTGCGGATGAAGCACCCGCTGGTACGGCTCGGCATCCTGCGCTCCGGCTCGCTCGTCCGGGCGAACCTGGGGCTGCTCATCCTGATGGGCTCCTACGTGGCCTTCCAGTTCGTGGCCATGCAGTACTTCCAGAACCTGCTCGGCTGGTCGGCGCTGGGCACCGCGCTGGCGTTCCTGCCCGCCGGACTGCTCGTCGCGATCACCTCGACCAAGATGGGCGACTTCGCCGACAGGTTCGGCACCACCAAGCTGACCATCATCGGCGCGGCCGCGCTGGCCGGTGGCTACGCGATGTTCCTGGGCATCGACGAGCGGCCCAGCCTGGGCGGTCTGGTCATTCCGGGCATGCTGCTGCTGGGGATCGCGTTCGCGCTGTCGTTCGCGCCGCTGAACATCCAGGCCACGAACGGCGTGAACGACGACGAGCAGGGGCTGGCCTCCGGGCTGCTCAACACCTCCGGACAGGTGGGCGGCGCGATCGTGCTCGCCGCGGTCTCGGCGGTGCTCTCCTCTGGCGGTACCACCCTGTCGATCGACACGCTGCGGTCGGCGATCGTGGTGTCGCTGGTGCTGGCGCTGGTGGGGGTGGCGATCTCGGCCACCGGGCTGCGGGCACGGAAGCCGGTCGTGGCCGATCAGGAGGACACGAAGGTCCTCGAGACGGTCTGACCGATTCGTTGGTTCGGCCCCGCGCGGTGGCGTGCCGCGCGGGGCCGCTTGTGGTTCCCTGAACTGGGGAATCACTCTGGTATGCGCCCGTCATCCGCGCCCGGGCATGCGTCGGGGCTCCGACCAGCCCACGCCGCCGCTCTCGTCGCCGTCGCCTGTCTCGCCGTACTGACCGCATGCGGTACGACCCCATGGGGCGGCACAGCGGGCGGCGCCACCACGAGCGCGGCACCCGAGGCCGCCACGCCATCGACGACGCTCAGCGGCACGCCCACGCCGAGCTACGCCCAGCAGCAGCAGTCGTCGTCGTCGTCGTCCTCGTCCTCGTCGTCGTCGTCGAGCAAGGTCGAGGTGGACGTAGACCACGGTGGCGGCGACCCCGCGCTCGTGCTGGCCGTCCGCTACGCCGCCCACGACACCTACGACCGCGTGGTGATCGACTTCAAAGGCGCCATGCCCGGCTACAACGCCCAATGGGTAGAGAAACTCCTCCAGGATGGCTCGGGCAAGAACTTCCACGTCCCCGGCGGCGCGTACCTCCAGATCCTCCTCAACCCCGCCGAGGCCCACGACGCCAAGGGCGCGCCCACCTGGAAAGGCGGCCCCATCTTCCGGGCCAACCTCGGCAACATCACGCATGTGGTCAGGACCGGCGACTTCGAGGGCTACGTCGGCGTCGGCCTCGTGCTCGACCACCAGGCGGCGTTCGAGCTGAAAGAGCAGACCGGCCCTGACCGGCTCATCATCGACGTGGCACACTGACCTGGTGGTCAGAAAGATCGAAGCGGCGACCCGCATCCCGGTGCCCGGCGGCAAGCTCATCGACGAGCACGTGGGCCGGGTCAACAGTGGCGACGAGGCGATCTCCATCGCCCACATGGTCGCCCCGCCCGGCTGGGAAGAGCCCGCCCAGACGCCCTCGTTCACGGAGTACACCGTCGTCCTGCGCGGCACGCTCCTGGTGGAGCACGCGAACGGCACCACCGAGGTGACCGCCGGCCAATCCGTGGTCACGGACCCGGGCGAGAAGATCCGCTACAGCACCGGCCCGGACGGCGCCGAGTACATCGCCGTCTGCCTCCCCGCCTTCTCCCCGGACGCGGCCAACCGCACCTAACCCCCTAGAACATTCTTGTTCTTGTACGGCACCGCCGCCCCCACCCCCAAACGCCGTACATGGTGGGGACCTCCAGGGAGACGGCCGCTGACCCGCACGGGGCCGGGCGCCGTTACGGCGTGTTCTTGGCCGGTTTCCTGGGACGTCAGCGGGCCGTCGCACACATCGCGCCGACCCTCGCCGCACGCGGTCTCCACAGCGCTGGCGCCGGCCGGCTCGTCAGGCGAGCCGGCCCGTCTGGTGCAGGTGGTCGAAGATGATCTGGTCGACGGGGGATACGCGGTCGCGGTCGGCGTAGGTCAGCCAGCCGAGTTCTTCGATCTCGCTGCTCGGGGTCGGTGTTCCTCGATGGTCGGCGGTGTAGCAGGTCATCTGGACGGCGACCCCGTTGGCGTGGCCGTGCGCCTGGGCCTGGAAAGTGCCGAAGTGTGTCGCGCTGGCCGGGATGATGGCGACGGCGAGTTCCTCGTCGATCTCTCGGATGAGGGTGTCGAGATCGGTCTCGCCCGGCTCGCGTTTGCCTCCGGGGATGTAGTAGACGTCCTTGCCGCGCGATCGGGTGCTGAGGATCTTGCCGTCTTCCAGGTGGATCCAGGCGATCTTGTCGATGGTCACTGTCGGTTTCCTGTCTGTGAGCGCGGGCTGCGGGGTTGCCGGGACGTTCGATGAGTATGCCGGTCGGCCCCACAGGTGGCGCCGTGTCGGAGCGAAAAGTTCGTGGGGCGAAGGCGCATATCATGGGCGGATGAGGCCCACGCTTGACGAGATCCGACGGGCGCCCAAGGTGCTGCTGCATGACCATCTTGACGGCGGCCTGCGGGCCGAGAGCATCGTCGAGCTGGCTCGCGACTGCGGCTATGGCGAGTTGCCCACCACCGACGCCGACAACCTCCGGGAGTGGTTCGAGGCGGCCGCCGACTCGGGCTCGCTCGAACGCTACCTGGAGACCTTCCAGCACACCGTCGGCGTCATGCAGACGCGCGAGGCGCTGACCCGCGTCGCTGCCGAGTGCGCTGAGGACCTCGCCGATGACGGGGTCGTCTATGCCGAGGTGCGGTTCGCGCCCGAGCAGCACACCACCACGGGGCTCAGCCTCGATCAGGTGGTCGAGGCGGTGCTGGAGGGGTTCAAGCAGGGCTCCGAAGGGCGCGGGATCAAGGTCGGCACGCTGCTGACCGCGATGCGGCACCAGGCGCGGTCGATGGAGATCGCCGAGCTGGCCGTGCGTTATCGGGATGTCGGCGTGGTGGGGTTCGACATCGCCGGTGCCGAGGCGGGCTACCCGCCCACCAGGCACCTCGACGCCTTCGAATACCTGCAGCGGGAGAACGCGCACTTCACGATCCACGCCGGTGAGGCGTTCGGGCTGCCGTCCATCTGGCAGGCCATCCAGTGGTGCGGCGCCGACCGGCTCGGGCACGGGGTGCGGATCATCGACGACATCTCGGTGTCCGGCGACGGCTCGGCCAAGCTGGGCCGCCTGGCCGCGTACGTCCGTGACAAGCGCATCCCCCTGGAGATGTGCCCCACCTCCAACCTGCAGACCGGGGCCGCCGACTCCATCGCCGAGCACCCGATCGGGCTGCTGCGCCGCCTGCACTTCAGGGTGACGGTCAACACCGACAACCGGCTGATGAGTCGCACCAGCGTGTCGCTGGAGTTCGACAAGCTGGTGGAGGCGTTCGGCTATGGCTGGGATGACCTGCAGTGGTTCACGGTCAACGCGATGAAGTCGGCGTTCATCCCGTTCGACGAACGGCTGGCGCTGATCAACGGTGTGATCAAGCCCGGGTTCGCGCGGATGAAGTGGCAGCCGTGAAACAGACCTATCGCTCCAAGACCGCCTTCGTCCTCGGCTGGGTGTGGCTGGCGTTCGTCGCCTTCAACATCTGGGATCTGACCGCCCGCTACAACGGCAAGCCCTCGCTGGTGGCGGGTGCCGTGCTGGGCGCGCTGACCGCCGTGGTCTACCTGGTCGCGCTCCGGCCCGCGACCGTGGTGACCGAGGAAGGGCTGGTGGGGCGAAACCCGCTCCGCTCGACGTTCGTGCCGTGGGCGTCGGTGAACGACGTGGTGGTGGCCCACACCATCAACGTCCGCTACGGCACCGAGCAGGTGTTGCGGCTGTGGACGCCGATGAGCACGGCTCGCGAGCGGGCCAAGGCGCAGCGCCGGGCCGCGCCCAGGCCGCAGCGTGGTCGCTTCAAGACCGAGCCCACGCTGAGCAAGGCGGAGCAGGCCGCGGCGGAGGCGTTCGCCGGGAAGACACACGCCGACTGGGTGGGGCAGCAGATCACCGAGCGGGCGGAGTCGGCCCGGCGCCGCGACGTGGAGGCCCCGCCCGCCCGCGCCAGCTGGGCGATCGACTCGTTCGCGGTGCTCGCCGCGGCGATCGCGCTCGTGGTGATGGCGGTCGTGATCGGCTAGCCAGAGGTACGAGGCGATGCCATGGTGTTGACCCTGACACCGTGTCAGGCCCTACACCTGGAGAGGTCATGTTCAGCATCGGAGACTTCGCCAGACTCGGGCTCGTGTCCGTGCGCATGCTGCGCCACTACGACGCGATCGGGCTGCTGCGGCCCGCGCACGTGGACCCGGCCACCGGCTACCGCTCATACCAGGCGGCGCAGCTGTCCAGGCTCAACCGCATCGTCGCGATCAAGGACCTCGGCTTCACGCTGGAGCAGGTCAGGGCGATCCTCGACGACAAGGTGAGCACGGAGGAGCTGCACGGCATGGTCCGGCTGCGCCGCGCGCAACTGGAGGCGCGGATCAGCGCCGACCTGGCCAGGCTGCGCGGCGTCGAGGCGAGGCTCCGGACCATCGAGACGGAGGGGCACATGAAGACGGACGAGATCGTGCTCAAGCAGGTCGCCGCGATCAGGATCGCCGAGCTCAGCGCGAAGGCCGCCAGCTACGAGGGTGAGGACATCGGCCCGGTCATCCAGCCGCTGTACCGCGAGCTCTGCGAACGGCTGGAGGCGGCACAGGTGACCACGCCGGGCCCCGGCATCGCGTACTACATCCCCGAAGACGACGGCGCGGTCACCGTGCACGCCTCGTTCCCCGTGACGGTGGGGCCAGAAGACCGTTACGACTTCCAGATCGTCGCCCTGCCGGGCATCGAGACGGCGGCGACGATCATCCACCACGGCTCGATGGAGGAGGTCGGCTCGACGTTCCAGGCGCTGGCGCACTGGATCGAGGAGAACGGCTACCGGGCCAGCGGCCTGGCCAGGGAGGTCTACCTGCACTGCCCGGACGACGTGGCCGAATGGGTGACGGAGCTCCAGATCGAGGTGGCACCGGTCTAGCCGGTCTTCGGCCTGGTGGCCGACCGCATCGGCGAGCTGATCGGCTGGCTGGCCGAGCGGGGACATCGACCTGGAGTTCCGCCTGGCCTGACGATGCCGGGTGGCGCCTAGAGGCCGAGTGCGGCGCCGACGTCGGCTTTCAGGGCGTCGAGCTCTCGTACGGCCAGCGCCCGGGCATCACCCACCGGCCCGGTCACCGGGATGACCACCTCCAAGTAGCACTTGAGCTTGGGCTCGGTCCCCGAAGGCCGGACCACCACCCGGGCGTCGCCGGACAGCGTGTAGCGCAGCCCGTCGGTAGGGGGCAGTCCGCCATCACCCAGGCTCAGATCATCGGCCCGCTCGACCGCGCGCCCGCCGAGCGCGGCCGGCGGGTCGGCGCGCAGCCGGGCCATGGCGCCCGCGATGAGCGACAGGTCGTCGACCCGGACGGACAGTTGCGCGGTGGCGTGCAGCCCGTAACGCCTGGCCTGGTCGTCGAGCAGGTCGAGCAGGGTCCGCCCGGCACGCTTGGCCGCCGCGGCGATGCCGGCCACGGTCAGGGCGGCGCCGATGCCGTCCTTGTCGTGGACCGGCAGCCCGGCGTCGGAGCCGACGCTGTAGCCGATCGCCTCCTCGTAGCCGAAGACCAGCCCGGGGCCCGCTTTGATGATCCACTTGAAGCCGGTCAGCGTCTCGCCGTAGCGGACGCCGTGGGCGGCGGCGATCTTGCCGAGCAGCGTGGAGGAGACGATCGTGGTGGCCACCATGCGATCGCCGGACGTATGCGTGATCACGTGCTCGGCCAGCAGGCCGCCCACCTCGTCACCGGTCAGCATGCGCCAGGAGCCGTCGCCCAGCGGCACGGCCACGGCACAGCGGTCGGCGTCGGGGTCGTTGGCCAGCACGACATCAGCGTTGATCTTGACGGCCAGCGCCACGGCCAGGTCGATCGCGCCTGGCTCCTCCGGGTTGGGGAACGCCACCGTCGGGAACTCGGGGTCGGGGTTGCGCTGCTCCTCCACGGCCATCGGGCTCTCGAACCCGGCGGCCAGGAACGCGCCGGTCAGCATGGCCGATCCGACGCCGTGCAGCGGCGTGTAGGCGACCCGCAGCTCGCGCGCGTCGCCGAGCGGCAGCGCGGTCACCGCGTCGATGTAGTCGTCGATGATGCTCTCGCCCAGCTCGGTGAACGCGCCGGGGCCGTCGAGCGGCAACTGGTCGACGCGGCCCACGGCCTCGATGGCGGCGGAGATCTCGGCGTCGATCGGCGGCACGATCTGGGAGCCGTCACCCCAGTAGACCTTGTAGCCGTTGTCGCGCGGCGGGTTGTGGCTGGCGGTGACCATCACCCCGGCGTCGGCGCCGAGGTGGCGGACGGCGAAGGCCAGCACGGGGGTCGGCAGCGGGCAGGGGAGCAGCGAGGCGTGCAGCCCGGCACCGGTCAGCACGGCCGCGGTGTCGCGGGCGAACATGTCGGACTTGTGGCGGGCGTCGTAGCCGATGACGACGTGCCTGCCGGCGCCGAGCACCTCGGCCAGACCTGCCGCGGCCCGCATGACGGTCACCCGGTTCATCCGGTTGGGTCCGGCGCCCAGCTCGCCGCGCAGGCCGGCCGTACCGAACTCGAGCCGGGCGCCGAAGCGGTCACGCAGTGCCTCGTCGTCGCCGGATTCGAGCAGGGCCGACAGCTCGGCCCTGGTCTCGGGATCGGCATCCTGAGCCAGCCAAAGACGGGCCGCACGGGCCAGGTCGGCGCTCACTGCCGGCCTCGCGGGTCGGGTCGGTCAGGAAAGGCCCAGCCAGGTCGGTCAGGGGAGGCCCAGCCAGGTCGGTCGGGGGAGGCCCAGCCGGGTCGGTCGGAGGAGGCGTCGCGGGTCGGATCGGTGGTCACTGTCGGGCCTCACGAGTCAGGTCGGTGAGATCACACGGGACGGGGGAGCCGGGTCACCGGTCAGAGCCGGTCCACGATCTTGGACAGCAGCGTGCCCATGCGAGCGGCCGTTTCGCGGCCGACCCGCAGGACCTCCTGGTGGTCGAGCGGCTCGTCGGCCAGCCCCGCCCCCGGGTTGGTGACCAGGGAGAGGCCCAGCACATCGAGACCGGCCTCACGGGCCGCGATGGCCTCAAGGACGGTGGACATGCCGATCAGGTCGCCGCCCAGCGTGCGCAGCATGCGGATCTCGGCGGGCGTCTCGTAGGTCGGGCCGCGGAAGGCCACGTAGACGCCCTCGGCGATGCTCGGGTCGACCTCGCGGACGAGCGCCCGCAGCCGCCGCGAATAGACCTCGGTGAGGTCGATGAACGTGGTGCCGGTGATCGGGTTGGCGCCGGTCATGTTGATGTGGTCGCTGATCAGTACCGGGTCGCCGACCTGCTGCGTCTCGGGGCGCAGACCGCCCGCCGCGTTGGTCAGCACGATCGTGCCGACGCCCGCGGCGGCGGCGGTGCGTACGCCGTGGACGACGGTGTCGACGCCCCGGCCCTCGTAGAGGTGGCTGCGGCCGAGGAAGACGAGCGCGTGCCGTCCGCCGGGGGTGCGGATGACCCGGATCTTGCCGCCGTGCCCGGCCACGGCCGGAGCCGAGAAGCCGGGCAGGTCGGTGAAGGGGATCTCCGTGACCGTCTCGCCGATCGCGTCGGCGGCCGGCACCCAGCCGGACCCCATGACGAGGGCCACGTCGAAGGTGTCGAGGCCGGACGCGCTCTTCAGCGCGTCGGCGGCCGTTCCGGCCAGGGTGTACGCGTCGTTGCTCACGTCAGTAGTTTAGGAGGAGCCTGTCGAGCACCCGTACCCCGAACTGAAGGGCGTCCACCGGCACCCGCTCGTCCACGCCGTGGAACATCGACGCGAAGTCCATGTCCCCGGGCAGCCGCAGCGGCACGAACCCGAACCCGCGCACGCCCAGATCGGCGAAGAAGGTCTTGTTGTCGGTGCCGCCGGACATGCAGTACGGCACGGCCCGCGCGGCCGGGTCCTCGGCCTTCAGCGCCGCGATCATCGACTCGACCAGGGCGCCGTCGAACGTGGTCTCCAGCGCGATGTCGTGGTGCACGAACTCGCGGCGTACGCCCGGCCCGATCAGCGAGTCGATGATCTTGAAGAACTCCTCCTCGTGGCCGGGCAGGAAGCGGCCGTCGATCACGGCCGTGGCCTGGCCGGGGATGACGTTCGACTTGTAGCCGGCGTTGAGCTGGGTCGGGTTGGCGGTGTGGCTGAGCGTCGCGCCGACGAAGCGGACGAGCGGCCCGAGCTTGTCCAGGATGGGCGCCGGGTCGTCCTCGTCGAAGGGCAGGCCGAACGCGTCCGCGACCTCGGTGAGGAACTGGCGGACCGTCGGGGTGAGGGTGATCGGCCACTCGTGGGCGCCGACCCTGGCCACGGCCTTGGCCACCTCGGTGACCGCGTTGTCGGTGTTGAGCATCGAGCCGTGCCCGGCGGTGCCGTCGGCGATGAGCTTCATCCAGCCGAGGCCCTTCTGCGCGGTCTCGATCAGGTAGAGCCGCAGCGACGGGTCGACCTCCAGGGAGTAGCCGCCCACCTCGCTGATCGCCTCGGTGACGCCCTCGAACAGCTCGGGGTGGTGCTTGGTGAGGTGCTTGGCGCCGTACGTGCCGCCCGCCTCCTCGTCGGCGAGCCAGGCGAAGACCAGGTCGCGGCGCGGCTTGCGCTTCTCTCGGGTGAGCTGCCGGAGTACGGCCAGCATCATCGCGTCCATGTCCTTCATGTCCACCGCGCCCCGGCCCCAGATGTAGCCGTCACGCACCTCGCCGCCGAACGGGTCGACGGACCAGTCGGCCGCGTTGGCCGGCACCACGTCCAGGTGGCCGTGGACCAGGAGCGCGGGCAGCGACGGGTCGGTGCCCTCGACGCGGGTGATGACGTTGCCCCGGCCCGGCTCGCTCTCGATGTAGGTGGCCTCGATGCCGACCTCGTCCAGCCTGGCCATGACGGCCTCGGCGGCGGCCCGCTCACCGGGGCCGGTGCCGTCCCCGTAGTTGCTGCTGTCGACGCGGATCAGTTCGGCGCAGAGGTCGGCGACTTCGTTCTCGGCGGGCGTCATGGTGTCCTCTCCAGGGTGAGCAGGCCGGACTTGTGGAGGTGACCGCGCTTGTAGGCGCGGGTGATGAGGGTGACGTCCATGTCGGTGACCTCGTCGAGGGGGCCGACGACACCCGTCAGGAAACGGTAGAGGTCGGCCTCATGGGCCACCGCGACCTGGACGATCAGGGAATGCGTGCCCGACGTGGCCGCACAGTAACGCACGCTGGGGTGCGCCGCCAGCGTCTGGCCGACCCGGTCGAGGCCGTACGGCCGGACCTTGAGCCAGAGCTTGCCCTCCACCTCCAGACCGAGCAGCGCGGGCTCGACCTCGGCCCGCAGCAGCAGCACCCGACGTTCGAGCAGCGAGGACACCCGCCTGCGCGCAGTGGGTACGGAGATGTCGAGCCGCTCGGCGATCGCGGTGAAGGCGATCCTGCCGTCACCGGCCAGCAGCTCGGCGATGTCCTGTTCCAGAGGTGACAGACCGTCCTGATCGGGAAGGGGATCATGGAGCATGGCCGGGCGGAGCTGGGCCGCCTCCTGCTCGCTGAGGTAGGGCGCGTGCCATTCGGCCACGGTCCTGAACGTGTGGAGCACGACCTGTGTCTGCGTCTGCAGGACCCCGTCGATCTGGCTGATCTCCGCGGTGAGGATGTCGTGCAGCTCCTCGCGCGTACGGGCGACCAGCTCGCAGGCGAGGTCGGCCGCCCCGGTCAGCGAGTAGACCGAGCGCGTGTCGGGCCGGTCGGCCAGCGCCTTGGCGACCTGCGCCGCCGCACCGGGACGGACCTGGACGTGCAGATGCACGGGTCGTCCGTGGCCCGAACGCAGGTCGTCATAGATCGCGGTGACGCGCACCATGCCATCGGCGATCAGCCGCTGCAACCGGCGCGCCACCGTGCGCTCGTGCTCATCGACGGCCCGGCCGATCTCGCCCCACGACGCGCGGGGGCTGATCTGGAGGGCGGCGACCAGGCGCCGGTCGAGAACATCCACAGGGAGCCGTTTCTATGTCGGGTTTGTAAATATGTGCCGAGGCATTTGACTGTTTCGGTCGCCCGAATGCACAGTAAGCCATCATCGCCGTTGTCAGCAAAGGAGCCCCCGTGGCGACCTCCCCCGTCGCACCATCGCCAGTCGGCATTCCCCAGAGTCGGGTCCGCCAGCTCATGGCGGCCAGCATCGGCAACGTCGTCGAATGGTTCGATTGGTACACCTACAGCTTCCTGACCGTCTTCTTCGCCGAGCAGATCTTCCCCAAGTCCGGCGCCAACAGCGCGGTCCCCGTGCTGAGCGCCTTCGCGGTGTTCGCGGTCGGTTTCTTCATGCGCCCGCTGGGCGGCCTGCTGGTGGGCGCCTTCGCCGACCGGTACGGACGCAAGGCCGCGATGACCTTCACGATCATCCTGATGGGCGGCGGCTCGCTGCTGCTGGCGGTCACGCCGACGTACGCGACGGCGGGCGTGCTCGCGCCGATCATCCTGACGCTGGCGCGGCTGATCCAGGGGCTCTCGGTCGGCGGCGAGTTCGCCGCGGCCACCACGTTCCTGGTCGAGTCGGCCCCTCCCGGGCGCCGCGGGTTGTTCTCGAGCTTCCAGTACGTCAGCACCACCATCGGCCAGCTCTTCGCCTCCGGCCTGGCCGCGCTGCTGGCCGCCAACCTCGCCGAAGCCGACATGAGCTCCTACGGCTGGCGCATCCCGTTCGTCGTGGGCGCGGTCATCAGCCTCGTGGGCCTGTGGATCCGCAAGGGCGCCGAGGAGACCAGCGCGGTGGTCAGCGACATCCAGGAGGGCAGGACGGAGCGTCCTGGCCTGTTCGAGTTCCTGGTCCGCTACCCGACCAAGGCCGCGATGATCGTCGGCATCACCGTGGCGGGCACGGTCGCCTACTACACCTGGACGACCTTCCTGCCGACCTACGCCCAGCAGAACGTGAGCTTCGACAAGGGCGAGTCGCTCACGGTCAGCACGATCTCGCTGGTCTTCTTCATGCTCCTGCAGCCGCTGCTCGGCATGCTCTCGGACCGGATCGGGCGCCGGCCCATGCTGATCACCTTCGGCCTGGCGTTCACGATCCTGCCGGTGCCGCTGCTCGGCATGCTGACGAACTCCTTCTCCAGCCTGCTGTTCATCCAGTGCCTCGGCATGGTCTTCCTCGGCTGCTTCACCTCGGTCTCGGCCGCGGTCAACTCCGAGCTCTTCCCGACCCGGGTGCGGGCGGCGGGGGCGGGCTTCCCGTACTCGCTGACCGTCGCGATCTTCGGCGGCACCGCGCCGCTCATCGGCACGGCGCTGAAGGACGCGGGCAACTCGGGACTCTTCCCGTGGTACATGTCGGCGCTCGCCCTGGTCTCGACGCTGGTGTACGTCTTCGCGCTGAAGGAGACCAAGGACCAGCCGCTGAGCTAGCCGCCGATCGATCTGCAGGGGCGTCCCCGCAGCTCCTTGACGTAGTCGTCGGGGGCGCCCGCCCGCTCGGCGGCGTCCGCCAGGATGCCCAGGTAGCGGGCGGAGGGCAGGCCGCCCTCGTAGCCGTCGAGCACGTAGAACCAGGCCACCTGCTCGCCGTCGAGGGTCTGCACCCGCAGCCGCACCTTGTGGTAGAGGCCGCGGACGGCGCCCTCCCACTGGTCGAGCGAGTTGGCGTCCAGCTCGGGCACGTCATAGAGGACGACGAACACGTGCTCGTCGGGGTCTTCGACGATGGTGGAGAGCGAGCCCTCCCAGCCGATGTCATCGCCGCCGAACGTCAGACGCCAGCCCTGCAGCCAGCCCACGCCCCGGATCGGGGAATGAGGGGCGCGCATGGCCATCTGCTCGGGGTCCATGTTGCTGCCGTAGGCCGCGTATACAGGCACAGCAGATAAGAGTAGCGGGCGAGAGGCCGCCCCGTTCGTCGTCAGCGCGCGCCATGCGGGACAATAGCCACGTGACGAGGATCGTGATCATCGGTGGCGGACCAGGCGGCTACGAGGCGGCCCTGGTGGCGGCGCAGCTAGGCGCGCAGGTCACCATGGTCGAACAGGACGGACCGGGCGGCGCGTGCGTGCTGACCGACTGCGTGCCGTCCAAGACCCTCATCGCCACCTCCGTACGTAAACAGGCCCTGCTCGACGCGCCCTCGCTGGGCGTCGGTTTCACCGGCGGGCTCGACGGCGACGTCGGCGTGGCGAGCGTCGACCTGCCGCTGGTCAACAAGCGGGTCAAGGAGCTGGCACAGGCCCAGTCGGCCGACATCGAGACCCGGGTGGCCGCCGAGGGCGTCGAGATCATCAAGGCCCGCGGGCGGCTGGTCGACCCGCAGCTCGTCAAGGCGGGCGACCGCGCGATCAAGGCCGACGTGGTCATCGTGGCGACCGGCGCGACGCCGCGCATCCTGCCGGGGGCCGAGCCCGACGGCGAGCGGGTGCTCACCTGGCGCCAGCTCTACGATCTCGACGCGCTGCCCGAGCATCTGATCGTGGTCGGCTCCGGGGTGACGGGCGCCGAGTTCGCGGGCGCCTACCGCTCGCTGGGCGCCGAGGTCACGCTGGTCTCCAGCCGTGACCGGATGATGCCCAACGAGGACGCCGACGGTGCCGAGGTGCTCGAAGAGGTCTACCGGCGCCGCGGCATGAACGTCATGGGCCGCTCGCGCGCCGCCTCCGTCAAGCGGACCGCCGACGGAGTCGTGGTCACGCTCGAAGACGGCCGGACGGCCGAGGGCTCCCACGCGCTGATGACGGTCGGCATGGTGCCCAACACGGGCGGCATCGGCCTGGAGGAGGCCGGGGTCCAGCTCGACAGGAACGGTTTCGTCAAGGTCGACAAGGTCTCACGCACCTCCGCGCCGGGCGTCTACGCGGCGGGCGACTGCACCGGCGTGCTCATGCTCGCCTCGGTCGCCGCCATGCAGGGCCGCATCGGGGTCTGGCACGCGCTGGGTGAGGCCGTTCAGCCGTTGCGCCTGGCCACGGTGGCCTCCAACATCTTCACCGACCCGGAGATCGCCGCGGTCGGCGTCGCGCAGCGCTCGATCGAGGCCGGCGAGATCGAGGCCAACGTCGTCAAGCTGCCGCTGGCCACCAATGCCCGCGCCAAGATGTCGGGGTTCAACGACGGCTTCGTCAAGCTGTTCTGCCGCCCGCACACCGGGATCGTGCTGGGCGGCGTGGTGGTGGCGCCCAGGGCATCCGAGCTGATTCTGGCGCTGTCCGTGGCGGTGCAGCAGCGGCTCACGGTGGACCAACTGGCCCACACTTTCGCGGTTTATCCGTCTTTGTCGGGATCCATCACCGAGGCGGCCCGCCGCTTGATGCAGCCCGAGGCGCAGATCGGCATATGACCCGGCGGTAACGGAAACAGGCTCTAACGGAAAACGGGCGCGTCCCCCAGAGGGGAACGCGCCCGATCATCCGCTGGACGGGTTACCAGTCGCCGCCGCCGAAGTCGCCACCACCGAAATCGCCGCCGCCGCCGAAGTCACCCCAGCCGCCGCCTCCGCCGCCGTCTCCGCCGCCGAAGTCACCGCCGCCACCGAAGTCGCCGCTGCCGCCGGCGTCACCGTAACCGCCGCCGTAGCCGAAGCCGCCGCTGAGCATGCTGCCCATCAGGGTGCCGACGAACATGCCGGTCATGATGTCGCCGAAGCCGCCGTAGTAGCCGTAGGCGTAAGGCTGGTAGGCCGGTCCCGCGTCGTAGTAGGGACGCCGCTGGCCGTCGACCATGACCTCCCGCATCTGCGGGTCGAAGCCGCGCTCCACGGCCTCCGCGTCGGCCGCGCAGGCGGGCACGTCGCGCACCGCGCCGGCGGGCGGCGCCCAGCGGACGTCACGCACCGACGGGCCGTGCTGCGGGTTGAAGAAGCAGGGCGCCCGCCGCTCGGGGGCCGGCTGGTTGTTGACCTTGGCCTTCACCACGGCCAGCCAGTAGCGGCCGTCCTCCAGCGTCTGGGTCACCTCGCGGACCTGTTCGGCCCGCTGGATGGCCGCTAGCTGCGTCTTGGCCTTCTCGTAGGAGTCGAGTGCCTGCTGCCACTCGGTGATGTGCTGGCCACTCTGACCGGAGAGCGCGACGTCGGCGTCGAGCGTGGTGATCTCCTCGCCGAGCTTCGTGACGTCCTCCTCCACGGTCTGCTTGACCGCGGCCAGGTCCTTGGCGTCCTGGATGGCCTGCTTCTTCTTCTTGTTCTTCGAGTAGACGAAGTAGCCGCCGCCGCCGACCACGACGAGCGCGCCCAGGGCGATCAGCGCGCCGCTGCCGCCGCCGCTGCCGCCGACCGGGCCCGAATCGAGCGCGGACCGCTTGCCCGCGGAGGCGAGGTTGACCCGCTCCACGAAGTCGTTCATGCCGGACACGACGTTGTCGTTGTTGCTCACCGCGAGCTGGGCCAGCCGGTTGGTGAGCCCGGGACTGCCGAAATTGGACTCCGCGAACAGGGAGGGGCCGTCGAGGACAGCCACGGTGACCCGGCCTCCGCCCTTGGCGGCCGCGGTGGCCGTGCCGAGGGAGTCGAGGTAGGCCTTCGCGTTCGACGACGTCAACGTGCCGTCGGGCAGTGCCGCGACGTAGACCTTGCTCTTGGAATCCTTCAATGTGTTGCGGATCTCGGACTGCTGGTCCGAGGTCAGCGACGAGCCCGACTGCACGAAGAGCGGATCCTTCTTGTCCTTCCAATAGGACACAACGCTCGATGCATCAGGGGGTGCGGCCGCCGCGTTGGCGGCAGGGGACAGCGCAAGGACGACGAAAAGACCGGCGATCAGAGCCGCGATCGCGGCCCCTGCTCGGCGCAGCGAATGGGTCATTGGCAGCAAGCCTCCTTCGCTCAGGATGACGAACGGGCGCTCAACAAAGTTCCTTTGCATATGCACGTTACCCGTATGGAGCCGTCCGAGCGCGGGGCGTGGTCAAGGTTCCTGGAGCCGCCGGCTCGATCAAGCGTCCTTGATCTCACAGATCGTGGCCCCTGACGTGACGGTCTGCCCGACCGCGGCGCTCAGGCCGGTGACGGTGCCCGCCTTGTGCGCGGTCAGCGGCTGCTCCATCTTCATGGCCTCGAGCACCACGATCGCGTCGCCCTCGGCCACCGTGTCGCCGTCGGCCACGACGACCTTGACGATCGTGCCCTGCATCGGGCTGACCAGCGTGTCGCCGCCCGCCGCGGGCTGCTTCGCGCCGCCGCGCTTGGGCTTCCTGGCCGCGGGCTGCGGGCCGCCCCGGGAGGCGCCGGTCGTACCGAGTCCGGAGGGCAGGACCACTTCGAGGCGCTTGCCGCCGACCTCGACCGTCACCGACTCGCGCGCGGCGGGCTCGTCGGCGGAGCCGGCTCCCGCGTAGGGCGGGATCGTGTTGTCGAACTCGGTCTCGATCCACCGGGTGTGGATGGCGAACGGCTCGGCGGTGAAGGCCGGGTCCGACACGACCGCGCGGTGGAAGGGCAGCACGGTCGGCATGCCGTCGATCTCGAACTCGGCCAGCGCCCGGCGTGAGCGCTCCAGCACCTCCGTACGCGTGCGGCCGGTCACGATCAGCTTGGCCACCAGCGAGTCGAACGTCTGAGGCACGGTCATCCCGGCCTCGAACCCCGAGTCGAGCCGCACGCCGGGACCCGACGGCGGGCGCATGACGGTGAGCGTGCCCGGCGCGGGCAGGAAGTTGCGGCCGGCGTCCTCGGCGTTGATCCGGAACTCGATCGAGTGGCCGCGCGGCGCCGGGTCGTCGTAGTCGAGCGACCCGCCGTCGGCGATGCGGAACATCTCACGGACCAGGTCGAGGCCCGCCACCTCCTCGGTGACGGGGTGCTCGACCTGCAGGCGGGTGTTGACCTCCAGGAAGGAGATCGTGCCGTCCTGGCCGACGAGGAACTCGCAGGTGCCCGCGCCGACGTAGCCGGCCTCGCGGAGTATCGCCTTGGAGCTGGTGTAGAGGGTCTCGACCTGCGATGCGGACAGGAACGGCGCGGGCGCCTCCTCCACCAGTTTCTGGTGGCGGCGCTGGAGCGAGCAGTCGCGGGTGCCGACCACGACCACGTTGCCGTCGCGGTCGGCCAGGCACTGGGTCTCGACGTGCCGCGGGCGGTCGAGGTAGCGCTCCACGAAGCACTCGCCGCGGCCGAACGAGGCGATCGCCTCGCGCACGGCCGACTCGTAGAGCTCGGCGACCTCGTCCAGCCGCCGGGCGACCTTGATGCCCCGGCCGCCGCCGCCGTACGCGGCCTTGATCGCGATGGGCAGCCCGTGCTCCTCGGCGAACGCGACCACCTCATCGGCCCCCGAGACCGGGTCCTTGGTGCCCGCGACCAGCGGCGCGCCGACCTTCTGCGCGATGTGCCTGGCCTGGACCTTGTCGCCGAGCGCGGCGATGGCGGCGGGCGGCGGGCCGATCCAGATCAGGCCCGCGTCGATGACGGCCTGGGCGAAGCCGGCGTTCTCGGCCAGGAAGCCGTAACCGGGATGCACCGCGTCGGCGCCCGAGCGCCGGGCGATCTCCAGCAGTTTGCCGATGTCGAGGTAGGTCTCCGCGGGGGACTGGCCGCGCAGCGCGTACGCCTCGTCGGCGATCCTGGCGTGCAGGGAGTCGAGGTCTTGGTCGGCGTAAACGGCAACACTGCCGATCCCGGCGTCCTTGCACGCCCGTGCGACCCGGACGGCGATCTCGCCCCGGTTGGCGATCAGAACCTTCTGCACCGACCTACGTCCTTTCCTTGACAGCCTTTTCTTAACGTCCTTCCGCGCCGGGCACTGAGACGGAGTGTAAGTGCTCGCTGTCGGCCGCCGATCAGCGACCCAGATATGCGCCGCCGTTCACGTGGACCACCTGCCCCGTCAGATGCCGCGCGCCGGGAGAAGCGAGGAAGAGAACGCTGTCCGCGACGTCGGCCGGAGTGCCCGGGCGGCCGTTTCGGGTGTTCTCGACCCGGGCCCTGATGCCCTCCTCGGTCAGGCGCCCGCGGAAGAACTCGGTGTCGAGCACCAGACCGGGGGAGACGACGTTGGCGGTGATGCCCTGCGGGCCGAGCTGGGCGGCCAGGTCGGCGGTCCACGCCTCGACGGCCGCCTTGGCCGCGCCGTACGAGCCGGAGCCCGTGCCCCGGGCGGCGATCGAGCCGATCGTGATGATCCGCCCGCCCTTGGCGAACCGCGGCAGCAGCGCGGTCGTGACGAGCACGGCGGACAGCAGGTTGGCGTTGAGGTTGGCCAGCCAGCCCTCGGCCACGTCCAGCAGGTCGTCGGACCGCCGCCGGTCCAGGTTGGTGTTGCCGCCCGCGTTGTTGACCAGGACGTCGACCCGCTCGGGCAGGCGGCCCGCGGCGTCCTTCACGGCGGCGGGGTTGCCGGCGTCGAACGGCAGGTAGACGGCGCCGAGCCGGGCCGCGGCCTCCTTCAGCACCTGCTCGCGCCGGCCGGTGATCGTGACCCGGTCGCCCGCGGAGGCGAACGCCGCGGCGATCGCGTAGCCGATCCCGGTGCCACCGCCGGTGACCACAACCTCGCGCATGGCCGGAATCTCCTTAGATCCGAATATTCCTCTGGAAGACCATAGCCGCTCGGCATAACAGGAGCGAGGCGTGAGTGACGCGTCTATGTTGAGGGCGCTTTCAGTCGATCCAGGAGGTATGCATGAGCCAGAGCCTGCTCGGTGGCGACCCCGCGGAAATGCAGCAGATGGCCACCCAATTCACCCAGCAGTCCGAGGCGGTGCGCACCACGATGACCGCGCTGGACCGCGAGGCGGCCAAGGTCGGCACCGCTTGGACGGGCCCGGGAGCCGAGCGCTTCCAAGGGGCCTGGCAGAACTACCGGACGGCCTTCCAGCGCATGACGGAAGAGCTCCAGGAAGCCTCCCGGGTGATCAACACCTACCGGGGCAACATCGAGTCCGCGACCCGCTGAGTCTCGCGGAGAGGCCCCGGTCTGACAGCCGGGGCTTCTTTTCGTTCAGGTGGGCAGGCTACGCTCTCCCGCCATGATCGGACGGACTCTCGCGGCGGGCATGCTCGCCCTGCAGCTCACCTCGGCGCCCGCGTTCGCCGCAGTGCCGGTGGCGGAGCACGTGCAGGCCGAGAGGCGCGCGCCCGTGGAGTGCAAGCCGCGCAAGGGGACGACGCAACTGCCCGGCACCGAGCCATGGGCGCAGCGAAGGCTCGACATCAAGAACGTGTGGCGCATCACCCGGGGCGCGGGCGTGAAGGTCGCCGTGGTCGACAGCGGCGTCGACTACCAGCACCCGCAGATCCAGATCTCCAAGTTCATCGACGTCACCCACACCGGCTACCGCGACTGCGTGGGGCACGGCACCGCCGTCGCGGGCATCATCGCCGGCCGCTACCTCGCCGGGGTCCCCTTCCACGGCGTCGCCCCCGAGGTCCAGCTCATCTCGGTGAAGCAGAGCAACAGCGAGGAGGGCGAGGTCGCCGACCTGGTCAAGGGGATCAAGGAGGCCGTGGACCGCAAGGCGGACGTGATCAACGTCTCGGTGCGGGCCGCCGACCATCCCGACCTGAAGGCGGTCATCCAGTACGCGCTGTCCAGGGACATCGTGGTCGTGGCCGCCGCCGGCAACATCACCAAGGAGGACGGGCCGCCCGAGCCCGCCTACCCCGCCGCCTACGACGGCGTGCTCGCCGTGGGCTCCGCCAACAGCGACGGCCGCCGCGCCGACTCCTCCAACACGGCCACGCCGGTCGGCGTGCTCGGGCCGGGCGTGGACATCACCGCCCCGTGGACGGGCAAGAGCTACATGCGCGGCCTGGAGGGCACCAGCTTCGCCGCGCCGTACGTGGCGGGGGTCGCCGCGCTCGTGCGCGCCCGCTTCCCCAAGCTCGACCAGCAGCAGGTACGGCAGCGCATCACCGCCACGGCCGACGGCTCGGTGGGCACCGGCACCGGAGCCGGGATGGTCAACCCGCTGCTGGCCGTCACCGCGTCGCTGTCCTTCGACCCGGCGGGCGCCCCCGTGGTCGCCCCGCCGCCGCCCTCGCCGCTGCCCGCCGACGCGGTGGCCAAGGCGCCGCGGCCAGACGAGCACGCGACGAACGTCGCCCTCCTGGTGACGGTCGGCGCGCTGGGGGTCGCCGCCGTGGCGGCGGCCGCGGCGTCGCTCATCCCGCTGGGCCGCCGTCGCGGATGGCGTCCCGGTCGTCCGGCCGCTTGATGTCTTTACGGTTAAATGTCAGGCCGCGTCCGAAACTGCTGATACAGATGTGACAGATTTGGTTGAATGTACGGTAGAAACGAGTTTTGACTTGAAGGGAAAGAGATGCACCCTCTGCGGCCGGGTGATCCTGAGCGTTTAGGAGCTCACACCCTTTTCGGACGGCTGGACGAGGGGCCGCGAGGAGTCGCGTACCTCGGCAAGGAGTCCGAGGACGGACCCACCCGCGTGGTCAAGCTGCTGCCGGCCGTTCCCGGCGCGGGGCCGCAGGACGCTGAGCAGTTCAAGGGCGTCCAGCGTATTTCGAGCGTGTACGTCGCCAGGACGCTGGACGCCGGAATGCACGACGAGCAGCCGTATATCGTGCGCGAGCACATCGAGGGCCGCAGCCTGGCAGAGACGGTGACGGCCGACGGGCCGCTCGACGGCGACACCCTGGAGCGGGTGGCCGTCGGCGTGCTGACCGCACTGACCGCCGTGCACCTCGCCGGCGTCACGCACCGTGGACTCACCCCGCACAACGTGCTCCTCGCCGCGGACGGCCCCCGCGTGACCGACATCGACCTCGGCGAGGCCGCCGGCGAGCTCGGCTACCGCTCGCCCGAGCAGCTCAGCGGGCTGGGGTACGGCCCTTACGCCGACGTGTTCGCCTGGGCCGCCACGATCGTCTTCGCCGCTACCGGGCAGCCCCCCTTCGGGCACGACGCCCAGGCGGTGCTCAACGGGGAGCCCGAGATCGGCGCGCTGGCCGAGCCGCTGCGCCGGGTGGTGCTCTCCGCGCTGTCCAAGGACGTCACGCAGCGGCCGACCACCTACACGGCGCTGCTGCAACTGCTCGGCGACAAGAGTGGCGCCGCGGCGCCGCGGGTGGGCGTCGTGGCCACGGTGCCGCCGCCCCCGCAGGCGCCGGAGGGAGAGCTCTTCCCGCCGCAGACCATCCAGCTCCCTCCGTTGGAGGCGCCGGCCGACCACCAGTTGCCGGCCGAGCACCAGGCGCCGCTCGAAGGGGTGCCGGTCCCGCAGCAGACGTGGGGCCCGCCGCCCGTGCCGCACCAGGGACCCTGGGAAGGGGCGCCCGGCGGGCAGCCGCCGTCCCAGGTGTGGCAGGCGCCGACGCAGCACGGCGGCGCCGCTCCCCGGCGCAAGTCGTTCCCCATCGGGCTCGCCGCGGCCGTCACGGCGGTCGCGCTGCTGTCCGGCGTGGGGCTGTGGGGCGCCGGCCACTACGCCAAGCTGGAGACGGTGTCCAACTCCTCGGCCGAGGCCAAGAAGGGCGGCCCGCTCGCGATCGGCGGGGGCGGCGGCAGTGACTCGTCCACGCAGCAAACGCAGCAGCTGCCCGGCCAGCCCAATCCTCAGCAGTCGCAGCCCGACGTGACGGTGCCCTGGGCCTCCTCCAGTCCCGACCCGACCGACGTGGTCCCGCTGGTGCTGCCGACCGACTATCCCTCGTCGGCGCCCACCGCTCCGGAGTTCAGCACGGTCCCGACGCCGCAGCCGATCCTCTCGCAGCCGGTGACCCAGCCCACGACGCAGCCCACCGTCCAGCCGACGGCGACGCAGCCCACCGCCACGGCGGCCGAGCGCAAGGCCAAGAAGCGCCAGCCGAGCCATACTCCGACTCCCACCGAGTCGAAGGAGCCGACGCCGACGCAGGAGCCGACGAAGTCGAAGGACCCGGACCCCACTCCGACGCAGGAGCCGTCGAAGACCAGGGAGCCGGAGCCCACGCCGACGAAGAGCACCGAGGACCCCAAGCCGACGCCGACCAAGACCACCGCCAAGCCCAAGCCGACGCCGACGAAGACCACGGCCAAGCCGACGCCCACGCCGACGAAGACCACGGCCAAGCCGACGCCCACGCCGACGAAGACCACCCCCAAGCCGACGCCGACGCCGCCCAAGACGAACCCCTACACGCCGGCGCAGGTCTGCGGATCCGGGTTCAGCCAGCAGCGCAGCGGCGCGTTCTCGGGCGGGGTGACGTACCAGCTCTACAACAGCGGTACCGGCGAGAACTGCGTGGTCACCATGAAGACCGCGAACGTGGGTCAGAAGACCCCGGTCAGCGCGACGCTCGACGTGCAGGGCGGGGGGAGCAGGACCGACTCCGGCAGCTACGAGTACTACGCCGGCCCGGTCAAGCTGCCCGCCAAGGGCAAGTGTGTGAAGTTCGCGGGCAGCGCCGGTTCCGGCGGCACCAGCTCCCCGTATGGGAACTGCGGCTGAGACGGCCGACACGCGAGCGGCGGGGCCGGTGAGGAGCGATCCTCACCGGCCCCGCCGTCGTTGTAGCTCAGTCCTCCCAGGCGCGCTGCGTGCGGCGCATCCCTTCGAGCCGTTCGCCGGTCTCCCTGGCGTAGGCGTCCTGTAGCTCGTCCAGGTCGCGCTTGAACGTGCCCAGCGGGTCCTCGTCGCCGAGCGGCAGCCCGAGCAGTTCGCGGGCCTGCCGCTCGTGGTCCTCCTGGGCGGCGCGTACGGCCTCGACCACGTCGCGGCCCAGCTCTTCCGGTTCCAGCCGCATGGCCCTGTGGGTGATCCGCACCTCGACGAGTTTGCTGTCGGCGTCCACCCGCGCGGACACCGTTCCGTCGCGGCTCTCGCCCGATCCGGTCACCTGACGTAGCTCCCGCGTGGCCTCTTCGAGCTCGCGCATCGTCCGTTCGCTGGCCTGTACGAGCCGGTCGAGCTCGTCGAGGCGGGGGTCACTGGAATCCATGCGTTCCACGGCATCGGCAGCAGGTTAACGAACAGCCATCGGCAGCCGTCCAATCGTCTAACTGATCATTAAGAGTGCCGCGCAAACGGGGAGGTACAGGACGACATCGGGAAGAATTCGTACATATGACGACGAAAGCGGTTGCGCCGGGGCAGGAGATCTACGTCACCTCCACGGCCATCGGTCATACACGCGATCGGGTCGACGACGAGCTGAAGGCGGCGATCTCCTTCGTCAGGAGCCTCGTCGGCACGGTCGGGGTCGAGGCACCAGGCTTCGGCGTACTCGGGGAAATGGTGCTGGGCGGCACCTACGACGGCATGTGCCGCTGGGCGGACAGCACGCTGGGCCAGGCGGAGAAGACGGTGGACAGCTGGGTGGGGGCGCTCAGCATCGGGGAGCGCAACTGGCGCGCCGCCGAGAAGCAGAGCGCCGTGAGGTATCGCAAATGAGCGACTACGGGAACCTGCGCAACTACTCGCACCCCGCCTACAACACACCCCCGACCACGAACACCGGCTACTCGCCCTACAGGTACCCGGGCTACAACTCGCCCACCTCATACGGCGCCTACAACCCCTACAAGCCGGCCACCTTCGGGCCGCCTCCGACGATGCCGGAGCCGATCGGGCCCAAGGTGCTGGAGTCGCTGAAGAGGCTGGGCCGGATCTCGGCCTGGCTCGTCCCCGCGGTGATCGTCGCGGGCACGGCCATCGCCAACGAGCCGGGCATGGCGCAGGCGGCCACGAACTGGAAGAACGGCATCGCCGGCCGGCTCGACGACGGGGTCAAGCAACTGCTGCCCCAGCTCGTCGCCACGTCGCGGACCGGCTGGATCGCCCTGGACCAGCAGGAGTTCGAGCGGGTCGTGTGGATCTTCCACCGGGAGATCGGCGCGCTGCGCGGCGTGCTCGGCGACGTCGGCGGCATGGTCGACGAGGTGGCCGCGGGGTACCGGAGCTACTGGGTCAAGCTGGCCACGCTGGGCGTGACCACGCTCACCTTGCTGCTGTTCGCCAAGCGACTGCAAGCGTTCCCGCACACCAGGCTGTACGGCGGGTTGCTGGAGAAGTTCGTCGCCTCCGGCACCAACGGGGCGGTGGCCGTAATGACCTTGACGCTGGTGTCGGGCCTGCGCGGAGCGGGAGACATCATGTCCTCCGTGATCAAGAAGGAGCACCAGTTCGGCTACATCAAGCCGAGCGGCGCCGCCGAGGTGAACTTCGAGCAGGCGACCATCAACGCCAAGGGGTTCCCGTCGTTCCAGGCGCCGGACAAGCCCGGTGACCTGCCCAAGGGCTATGAGAAGTTCGACTGGGTGGAGCCCGACCAGGAGTCCACTTAGTAGGGGCGGTACCCGCCGCCCCGCTCCATCGACTCGATGCCCGGGTGCTCGGCGAGCGATCCGTACCGCTTGTACGTGTACAGAACCCCGGCGATGATGTTGTCCACCGGCTCCAGAATCTGCTTGTGTCCTGGCAGGCTGTTGGCGTTGAACGTGGGCGGGATGGTCTGCATCAGGCCCTGTGACGGCACGCCGTTCTTGGCGTTGATGTCCCAGTTGTTGATGGCGCTCGGGTTGCCCCCGGACTCGTTGTAGATGATGGTCCAGATCCGCTGGATGTCTTTGGGGTCGTTCGGGTCGAGATCCTGGATCTTGTCCAGCAGCCCTCTGGCCCGCATCGTGTCGGCCATCTCCGGTGACTTGATGATCCGGAGCGCCTCCTTGATCCACTCCACGACCTCGGCCTTGGGCGCGGGGGCGTTGCCGGCCGAGGAGACACCGCCGCTGTAGCCGTAGCCGGCACCGCCGCTCGCGCCGCCGCCGTCGCTGCCGCCGGCGGCGGCGGCCGACTCCAGCGAGGTGCGCTTGTCGTCGAACGGTGTCCTGACCCACTCGACCTTGTTGTCGCCCGCCTCGAAGTCGGCCCCGTCCGGCAGGGGGATCTTGGTGAAGAAACCGAACCCGGCATCCGCGCCGAGCTGCTTGGCCAGCGCCTTCTTGGCGTCCTCGACGTCGCCTTCGGCCTTCGTGACCAAGCTCTCGGCCTGCGTGACGTTGCCGCTGACGATCGTCGTACGCGCGAGCGCGGCTTCGGCGTCCTGCGACGTGGCCTTGGGGTTCAGCTTCGTGTACTGGCTCTTGTACGTCGCCGCGCGCTCGACCGCGTCCTGGCAGAGCGTGCTGACCTTGCCGTGGGCGTCCTCCAGCGAGGTGGCCGCCTTGTCGAGAGCGTCGGCGCAGGCCGTCAGGGCCTCGTTGAGATCGGTGCTCGCCCGCGGATAGGCGCTCATGTGCTTGGTGAAGGCATCGGCCGAGCCGCCCTGCCACGCCTTGTCCACCTCGCCGACCGCCTTGGTCAGGGAGTTGGTCGACCTGGTGACATGACCGGCCGCCGCCCGCCAGGCACCGGCGGTGTTCCTGATCGCCTGTGGATTTCCGGTCACTTTCGCGAGGAGCGCGGCGAGCCGGTCACCACCGGGCAGGTCGCTGACCCCGCTCATCCGCCGGAAGCCTTCGAAGCCTTGCGCAGGTTGGTCTCCACCTGGTCGATGGCCTTCTCGACGCTGTTCAGCCGGCTCTTGCCCGCCTGCAGCTCTTCCTCGAGCGCCCGCCACACCTTGTCGACGTCCGTGGCCAGGTCGCCGGAGTCCTTGAGAGTGCCGAACGTCTTCGACGAGGTCTGCCCGGCCGGTGCCGAGGACTTGGTGCCCTCGAACGCGTCGTCCAGGTCGAGCATGTTCGCCACCTTGCGGGCCCGTTTTCCGCATTCTTCGAGCGCCTGGTAGTGCACGTCGACCCAGCCGCTCATCGGACCCCCAGACGTCTTGCCGTGAAGTGCACGAAACATGAGCATAGTGGACAGTTATCTGAGATGTCCTTGAGGAAGGAGAAACGATTGGGGCAGCAAGAGGGCTACGCTGCGCAATGGTCAAAAATCCGGCGTGGGGCCGAAACCGCGAAGGAGGAGGCCGAGCACGTGCGCAAGGTCCGTGACGAACTGCGTGACGTGTTCGTCGCCGAGGGGCGGCCCATGGGGGACGACCAGTACGGCGCGGAGTTCGAGAAGAGCTTCCCGCTCCGGACGAAGGCCATCTTCAAGGGCTTCGAGGACTACATCGACGAGTTGGAAGGTGTCGGCGACGGGATGCGTGTCAACGCCAACACGTACGAGGCCGCCGAGATCGACGCTCAGGGCTGACTCGCGTGCTGCTTGATGGGATACCCATACCCACTTGGGCCCGTCCGTGGGCGGGCTGGGTGCTGGGAACGGACTGGCCCAAGGGGAAGGAAGGCGGTCTGTTCCGGCTCGCCGACGGGCTGGTGAAGGCGGCTCGGGACGTGGCCGCCGGAGCCGACGGCGACGGCATACGGCTGGGCTGCGATGGGTGGGACGGAGCGGCGCTGCGGGCTTTCAGCGAGCGGGTGTCCCAGAACGTGGGCGGTCGCCGGGCGGCCCTGGTGCGGTCACTGGTGGACCTGGCGTTCGCGTGCAACGAGCTGGGGGTGCAGCTCGAGTTCACCAAGCGGATGATGCGGCTGGCCGTACTGCTGCTGGTGGTGCAGCTGGCGTGGCTGATGTGGGCGCTGGCGTCGCCGGCGGGCGGGCTGGCGTTGCGGCTGATGGGGGTACGTGCCCAGGCTGCGCGGTGGACGGTACGCCAGTTCGCCCGCCGGTTGCTGATCAACATCGCGCTGTTCGGCGGGCTGCTCGGCGGGATGGATCTCCTGGTCCAGCTGACGCAGTCGCGCCGGGACGAGATCGACTGGCGGCAGGTGGGGTCGTCGGCGGCCACCGGAGCGTTGACCGGGGGGTTGCTGACCGGGCTGGCGTGGGCGTTCCCGACGCGCTCGCTGTGGATGCTGATGGGCCAGTCGGGGGTGGCGAACGCCGGTGCCGTACTGGGCTCGGAGCTGTGGGGCGGTGACGGGTCGGTCGACTGGCTGCTGGTGCTGAAAGGCATGTCGTCGGGCGTGGTGGGCGGCGCCGACGCGCATTGGGCGAGCTGGAGCCCGGACGGCGGCCACGCGGGTCCCAGACCGCCGGACGGGCAGACGCGCGTCGACGACCCGGGCCCTCGGGACGGCACTGGGCTCGATGACCTGGACGGGAACGGCCGCACAAGACTCGCCGACGCCGGCGAGCCTCGTGTGCCGGCCGATGGTGAGCACGTGCGGCCGCACCCGTACGAGGGGTCGCCCACCACTCAGCGCAGTGTCGACGAGCTGATCAACTGGTCGCGCCCGGGCGAGCCCGGATCCACCCCGCTCAGGAACCACGCGGCGTTCGGCGAGAGCGCGTCCCGCGGCGTGGTGGCGCGCGAGCCGTTGCCCGGCGCCGGCGGCGAGACCGTGAAGCTGGAGAAGGCCAGGCTGGCCGACGGCACCCACGCCGTCGAGAAGGAGTTCTCCGGGACGGACCGGCGGGACCGCGAGCATCTCAACTCGCGGCTCGGCCGCACGGTCGGCGCCGAGGTCGCCGCGACCCACATCGCCGGCGAACGCCACCTGCTCATCGACTGGGTCAACGGCGAGCACGTGCCGGCCGAGCGCGGGCCGGACGGCAAGTGGCACCTGTCGCGGCTGCACAACACCCGTGAGGGGATCCTGCTCGGCCTGCTCGACGCGCTGACCGGCAACCACGACCGCTTCTCCCCGGGCCGCGCCGCCCACGACTTCCTCGCCGGCCGCGACGGCATCGTCAGGGGCTACGACGGCGACAAGACCTTCACCGGGCGGCTGCCCGACACGAACAGCCCCTTCGTCCGCCACTTCTTCCGCGACAAGGGCGAGTTGCCCGACTGGGGGCCCAACCCGCTCAGCAAGAGCGACGTCGAGACGCTGCGGACCCGCATCGAGGCGCTGCGGGAGGAGTTCCGCGGCCACGCGGACTGGTACGCCGACGTCGAATACGCCTTCGAGAAGATCGCGGAGAACGCCGGCGGCACGGTATCGGTGCTGGACGCGCCCCACGGGTCCATGATCGTGGAGCCGCGGGCGGTGGGCCCGGTGTTCGGGGAGCGGTCCCACACGTTCGAGGGGCCCACCCCGCCGCGTGCCTCGGACTCTTCCGCACAGAGTTCCGACACCCGCCCCCAGCGGACGGCACACCCGGCACGCAGCCTGGAGTTCGACCCCGATCACCGCACCCCACTGCTGCCCGTCCACGACGAGAGCGTCACGAACGCGCTCCGCGGTTCGATGTGCAATGTCATCGACCCTAGGCAGGCGCTCCGGGCGAGCGAGTGGGCAGAGCTCAGGGACAGCGCCACTCCCTACGTGGTCGAGAACCGTACAGGGCACAAAGTGTGGGACTCCAGCGCCCAAGTGGAGGCACGCTACTTCTCGATCCGCGACGCCGGTGGCGAGACCCGGGGGGTGACCGAGCTCACGGTCAAGATCCGGTACGTCGTCACGGAGCACATCACGGCCGAGCAGGTCGCACAGATCAAGTCCAACGCGTTCGACGGCGTCGACCTGTACTACAACCACCAGCACCGGCTTCCCAGCGGGGACCAGCTACATGTCCGGCTGGACTTCGAGGAGGTCCGCGGCGTCAAGGCCGGCGACCGGAGCGTGGTGACCTTTCACGCCGGAGGCGGGCGCGCCAACATACTGACCTGGTACGCCGACACCGACGCGAACATCCACGCCCACGAGATCGGGCACCACCTCGGGCTGCCCGACGAGTACCGCGAGGCCCAGAGCCCCCGCCGCAGAACGCTCACCGACATAGGCGTGGTGCCAGGCCACAACCTGATGGGCGACGCGCTCCGCGTGTTCATGGCGGATGACCACGTGCTGACAGACCACGCGGGCCACGAGGTCCCGCCGCGGGCCGCGCTACGCGATCATCACCTGGAGCGCATCGACAACCTGCTACCCCGCTCCCACGACTTCGAGGAGGGTCATGCGGGATACCGCCGGCCAGTTGAGGAGTGGCGTCGGCTCGTCCCCCAGCCCGAGACGCTGTATCTCTCCGACCCTGTGCGCGAGCTGCTCGCCCGCTTCCCCCACCGGAGCGGCGACCCGCTCGACCACCTGCATGTGGTGGATGGCACCCATGCCCTGTTCGGTGACCGGGTCACCCAGGGCCGTCTCGACTACACCCGCGCGCTCCACGGCACGGCCCGCTCGCTCTATGGCCTCGGTCCTGAGGCCCTTTCCGCCAGGGACCTGCGCCGCCTGCATGGCCTGGTCGAATTACTCGGCAGGGGACCTGACAAGGGGTTGCCCGACGCGGTGTGGCTCAAGGCGGAGGCCGAGGCGGCCCTGGGCGGCCGCGCCGGCCCGACGACCATCGAGGGTTTGTCGAGACTCGGGGAGTGGTTCGCCGCCACCGGCGGACGGCGGTATCCCGGCGAGACCGGCGCCCAGGTCATGCGCAGGGCGGCCGGAGAGTTCCTTGAGGAGCACCCGAGCAAGGCCGCCGTCCGGCAAGCCGCGTACGTGTTCAGCGACGCGGCGGAGCTCTCGCCCGCCCTGGCCAAGGGATCAGTGAACTTCAACCTCATCACCGCCGAGCTGAGGGCCTCGCGGGTGTGGGCGTGGCCGGTCCGGGCGTTGACCGGCGAGGAGTTCGCCCGGCTCGTGGAGGGGATATACGACGACCCGGGCGGCGGGCTGCCCGCTGAGCCGCCGAAGGCTCCTGGGGAGCACCCGCACCGCGAGTGGCCGGCATGGGACGCGCGAAGGGTCAGCGAGGCGGTCACCGACTGGGGGGCCACGCCGCACGGGGGGAAGCCGCACACCTTCGGCCCGGCCGAGCTGGTGGCCGCGCGCAAGCGGGCCCAGCCGGTGAACATGGGAGCACGTGCCCCGGGGGTCGCGGCCATCGAGCGTCGCGACCTGACCGTCAAGGCCCGCGACGGAGCGGTACGGCCCGTCACGGAGTACACCGTCAGGTTCGCCTACCGTTCCGACATGTCGCCGCTGGGTCACCTTGGCACGCGCGTGCGGGCAGGTCTCGACCAGTTAGTCAACGGCAGGTACGTGCTGCCGGACGGCTCGACGCTGCTCGTCCGGGCGGAGTTCGAGCCGGCGGAACGCCGCGGTGTCACGATCGGACACCGCGACGAGGCACCTGGCAGCAGGCCGTTCGACTTCCCCCACGAGGCGTCACACGTCGATCTGGCGCTCAAGGTTCTCGATCAGCTGGGCATGGACGACGTGCTCGGCCCGCCGCGGACGGCCGAGGCCGCCTCGACCGAACCGGTTCCCAAGCCGGATCCCGGAGCCGCGCGCAAGCGGGCGGCATGGGACGCGCGAAGGGTGAGCGAGGCGGTCACCGACTGGGGGGCCACGCCGCACGGGGGGAAGCCGCACACCTTCGGCCCGGCCGAGCTGGTGGCCGCGCGCAAGCAGGTCCAGCCGGTGAACATGGGGGCACGTGACCCGGGGGTCGCGGCCATCGAGCGTCGCGACCTGACCTTCAAACCAAAAGACGGAGTGATACGCCGCGTTACCGAGTACACCGTCACGTTCGCCTACCGTTCCGACATGTCGCGGGCGGACCTGGGCTACTTCGGCAGGCGCGTGCGGGCAGGTCTCAGCCGGTTCGTCGACGGCAGGTACGTGCTGCCGGACGGCTCGGCGCTGCTCGTCCGGGTGGAGTTCGTGCCGGCGGAACGCCGCGGTGTCACGATCGGACACCTCGACGAGGCAGCTGGCAGTAGGTCGTTCGACTTCCTCTACGAGGCGTCACACGTCGATCTGGCGCTCAAGGTCCTCGATCAACTGGGTATGGACGACGTGCTCGGCCCACAGTAGACGGCCGCCTCGTCCGAACCGGTTCCCGAGCTGCACGCCCAGCGAGGCGCACAAGCGGGCGTGGGGCGGTTCGGCCCGTTCTGGGTCACTGCGGTGCTGGGGGCGTCAGGCGGCTCAGCCCGTTCTGGGTCACCGCGTACAGATCGCCGGACAGGGCGAGCGGGACGTCACCCAGGCGGGTCTCGCCGACCTGCTCGCCGTCCGGCAGACGCCACAGCCGTACGGTGCCGTCGTCGCTGCCCACGGCCAGCACATCGCCGTCGAGGAAGCGCAGGCACCGGACCGTGCCCGGGTTGCCGCCGAGCACCACGACGTCCTCGCCCGTCTCGGTGTCCCGCACGGGCACCAGCCCGTCATAGCTGCCGGCGGCGAGCACCGCCCGGCCGCCGACCGTGCCGAACACCAGCGCGTACACCGGCAGCGAGTGCCCGTATACGGCCGACAGCGGCCGGCCCGTCGCCGCGTCCCAGGTCCTGACCACCCGGTCGTACCCGCTCGACGCGATCACGACCCGGTCACCGGACCGGCTGGTTGCCACGCACGTGACACCCGCCGTGTGTGCGGCCAGGCGGCGCAGTGGGCGGCCCGAGATCGCGTCCCAGGTCCTGACCGTGCCGTCCATGCCGCCGGAGACCAGCAGGTCGCCGTCGAGGGCGAGCGCGAGCACCTGGCCGGTGTGCGGGGTCGGCACCGCGACCACACCGCCCACGGGATCGTGTACGCGGACGGTGCCGCTGTCGGTGCCGCAGACCAGGCTGCCATCGTCGAAGTCCAGGCTCGTGATGCCGCCGTCTGTGAAGGGGGCGGTGAGGCCGTCTGCGGGGGCGGCCGGGATGCTGTCGCTGGGTGCGGTGGTGCCGTCGTCCGCGGATGCCACGGGCCGGAAGTCGCCGTCGGCCGGCCGCCAGAACCGCAACGCGCCGTCGGGGGAGCCGGCGGTCAGGAGCGTCCCATCGGTGGCGACCGCGTCCGCGACGGCGTCGGTGAGCTCCCGCAGCAGCGTGCCGTCGACCGCCCAGACCCGGACCCCGTCACCTGCGGTGACCAGCCATTCCGGCGCTGCGCCGGCCCCGGTGGTCGCAAGCCCGGTGGTCGTCGGTGGCTTCGACGTGGTGATGATGTCGGCGGCCCAGTCGCCTGATCGCCATTCAGCCAGGAGTGTGCCGGTGCGCGGGTCGTGGATGGTCACCCGGCCGTCGAGTGCGCAGGACGCCAGGGCCGGCCGCCCCGACAGAGTGAGAAAGGCCAGGCCGGTCACGCTCGCCTCGTGACCCTCCAGCGCGCGTAGCTCCTGCCCGGTGCCGGCGTCCCAGATCCGGATGAGCTGATCAGCACCCGCCGACGCGACGAGCCCGGCATCAGCGGCGACCGCGTTCACCCAGCCCGCGTGGCCGGGCAGCGAGTGCAGGGTGCGGCCGTTCGACAGGTCGGTGAGCCGTACCATCCCGTCGTCGGAGCCGGTGACCAGGAGCGAGTCGTGGGCGCACACCGCGTTGATCGCGCCTTCGTGCCGGTCCGCCAGCGAGCCCAGCGATCCCGCGGCGTCCCAGACGCGCAGCACGCCGTCGGCGCCGCCGGTGTAGATCAGCCCGCCGGCCGCGGCCACCGCTAGGACCGGGCCGTCGTGGCTCGCCGCGGCGTGGAGCTGCTGCCCGGTGCCGGTGTCCCAGACCCTGATGACCAGGTCGTCGCCGCCGGTGGCGACGATCTCCCGGCCACCGGCCGTGCCGAGCGCGATCGCCCGGGTGGGCGCGTCGGTGACGGTGGCGGCGCCCAGTTCCTCCTCGTACGGCAGGCCGTAGAGGGCGAAGGTACGACCGGGACGGGACAGCGCGTAGGAGGGCCGCCCGCCCACGGTGCCGAAGGCGGCGGCCGGCGAGCCGGGATCGGGCGGTGGCAGCGTGGGGTCCGGCGCGGAGCGGTGGGCCAGCCTCGGCAGCTCGTTCGCCGTTTCCCTGACGGCACCGTCGCTGACCTGGTGCACCAGCGCGTCGAGTATCCGCAGCGCCGGCTCCAGTCCCAGCTCGCCGCCATCGTGCCAGCCGAAAAGGACCGACCCATCGATCATGCTCAGTTCGCGCAGCGTGGAGCCCGGCACCGACGCGGGCGCCGCCACATCGGGGAAGCCCGAAGCGCGCAGCGCGTCCAGCAGCCACGGCCACACGGCCGGGTCCAGCTCGGCGGTCCAGGCCCGGACGCCGCTCGCCCGCGCGTGCTCCAGCCGGGCCCGCCCGTCGGCCGAGACCGTCAGGTCGACGGTGCCGGGGAAGGACGTGCCGGTCAGCCGGTAGCGCACATGTGACACGGCTGACAACCTACGGCGTGTCCAGGAACGCCGTCTGGATCAGGCGCGCGCCCGACCTCCTGTCCACGTAGAAGCCGCGGCCCGGCGGGAGCTGCTGCGGACGTACGTTGCCGAACAGCGCGCCCTCGTCCTTGTTGCCCGACATGATCAGAGCCGGGCTCGCCATCTCCTTCAACCGCTGGACGGCCGGGTCGAACATGGACCGGCTCGCACCGCCCATCTGGCGGGAAATGATCAGGTGCAGACCGATGTCCCGGGCCTGCGGCAGCAGCTCGGCCAGGGGCGCCAGCGGGTTGTTCGAGGTGGCGACCAGGTCGTAGTCGTCCACGATGATGTACAGGTCGGAGCCCTGCCACCAGCTACGCTCCCTGAGCTGATCCGGCGCGATGTCCGCCGGGGGCAGCCGCTTGAGCAGCGCGGTGCGGGCGTCCTGGATCAGCTCGGCCGCCGCGGTGCTGGAGGCCGCGTACCCGATGCGGTGGTCGGTGACCGCGGTGTCGAGCAGGGCGCGCCGGTAGTCCAGCACGATCATCATGCATTCCTTGGGCGTCTTCCTGACGACCAGGCCTTCCATGATGAGCTTGAGCACGTTCGACTTGCCGCACTCGGTGTCGCCGAACACGATGAAGTGCGGGTCGACGTCGAAGTCGAGCGCGACCGGCGCCAGGGCGGCCTCGTCGATGCCGATGGCGATCCGGTTCGGGCCGGTGAGGGCGGCCTCCGGCAGAGACGCGACGGGCAGCAGCGCCGGCAGCAGCCGCACGGGGCGGGCGGCAGGACCCTGCCAGGAGGCCCGTACGACCTCCACCAGCGAGCGCACCCCGGCGGAGAGGTCGTCGGCGCCACGCACCCCGTCGATGCGCGGCAGCGCGGACAGGAAGTGCATGCCCTCCTTGGTCAGCCCACGCCCCGGCACGCCTTCCGGTACGGCCAGCGCCGCCTTGCGGCTGACCTCCGACTCGTAGGCGTCACCGAGCTTGAACTCGAGCCGGGTGCCGAACAGGTCCCTGATCCCCGCCCGGAACTCCGACCACTTGTTGGTGGAGGCGATGATGTGGATGCCGTACCCGAGCCCTCTGGCGGCCATGTCGGTGATGACCCCCTCCAGCGCCTCGAACTCCTGGCGGATGGTCAGCCAGCCGTCGATCAGCAGGAAGATGTCGCCCCAGCCGTCGCCCTCGTACTCTCCCGAGGCCACGAGACGGCGGTAGGTGCTGATCGAGTCGATGCCGCGCGCGGCGAAGTCGCGCTCGCGCTGCTGGAGGATCGTGGCGATCTCCGCGATGGTCCGGCGTACCCGGTCGGCGTCCATGCGGGTGGCCACGCCGCCGACGTGCGGCAGGCCGTCCAGCGCGGCCAGCGCGCCACCGCCGAAGTCCAGGCAGTAGAACTGCACCTCGCGCGGCGTGTGCGTGAGCGCCATGCTGGTCACGAGTGTGCGCAGCACGTTGCTCTTGCCGCTCTGCGTGCCGCCCGCGACGCCGACGTGGCCGGCCGCTCCCGACAGGTCCAGCCAGTACGGGTCGCGACGCTGCTCGAACGGCTTGTCGATGATGCCCACGACCCCGGCGAGGCGGCCCCGGCCGTCCCAGCCGGGCGTGGACAGGCCGAGCTCGGGGGTGACGGTCAGCGGAGGCAGCAGGTGCGCGAGGGTCGGCGGCTCGCCGAGCGGCGGCAGCCAGATCCGGTGCGCGGCGGGGCCGTGCCCGGACAGCCGCTCCACGACGATGTCGAGCAGGCTGGTTCGCGGCCCTCTCTCCTCGTCCGTCCTGGCGACCTCCTTCGACGGCTCCTCCACGACCGGGAGCGGCGCGTAGGCCGGGCCGTACTCGACGACCTGGCGGATCGTCGTGTCGCCGCCCTCGGGGGCCGCCAGGCGGGGGTCGGCCTGGTGGGGGCCGGACACGTACGCGGCCTTGAACCGGGTCATGCCGGTGGTGTCGAACTTGAGGAAGCCGTTGCCCGGTGCGGACGGCAGCTCGTAGGCGTCGGCCACGCCGAGCACGACCCGGCTCTCCATGGCCGAGAACGTCCGCAGGCCGATCCGGTACGACAGGTGCGTGTCCAGGCCGCGCAGCCGGCCCTCCTCCAGCCGCTGGGAGGCCAGCAGCAGGTGCACGCCGAGCGAGCGGCCGAGCCGCCCGATCATCACGAACAGCTCGATGAACTCCGGCTTGGCCGACAGCAGTTCGCTGAACTCGTCCAGCACCACGAAGAGCGTCGGCATCGGCGCCAGTTGGGCGCCCTGCTCGCGGGCCCGCTCGTAGTCGCGCAGCGAGGCGTAGTTGCCGGCCGAGCGCAGCAGCTCCTGGCGGCGCACCATCTCGCCGTGCAGCGCGTCGTACATGCGGTCGACCAGCGGGAGCTCGTCCTCCAGGTTGGTGATGACCGCGGAGACGTGGGTGAGCGTGTCGAGCCCGAGGAAGGTGGCGCCGCCCTTGAAGTCGACCAGGACGAAGTTCAGGATCTCCGACGAATGGGTGACGGCCAGACCGAGCACCAGCGTGCGCAGCAGCTCGCTCTTGCCGGAGCCGGTGGCGCCGATGACCAGGCCGTGCGGGCCCATGCCGCCCTGCGCCGACTCCTTGATGTCCAGCTCGACCATCCGGCCGTCGGCGCCGAGGCCGATCGGCACCCGCAGCCGGTTGCGGCCCGCCCGCGGCCGCCAGGTCAGGGTCGGGTCCAGCCGCAGGGGGTCGCCGATGCCGAGCAGGTCGGTCAGCGTGGTGTTGGCCGCCAGCACGTCCTCGACCTCGCCGCCGCTGGTGGCGGAGGCGCGCAGCGGCGCGAGCTGCCTGGCCAGCCCCTCCACCCGCAGGTAGTCGAGCTTGTCGGGGTTGCCGAGCCGGGTCTTGTTCTCCTTGCCGGCGTGGTCCAGCTTGATCATGTGGAAGCCGTCGGGCTGGATCTCCAGCCGGAGCATGGCCTTCTCCTCCACCGGCCCGGTGGTCCCGGACAGGTCGATCACCGTGACGCCCTGGATGGCGTCGGTGCCGAGCTGCGAGTCGTGCGGCACGTGCCCGCCGTCGACGATGAGCACGTGGTACGGCAGGGCGTCCGCGGGCGAGCCGGGCCGGAACCTGGCCCGCTCCTTGAGCTCGCCGCCCACCAGGCGGTCCAGCTCGCTCATGTTCTCGGCCATCAGGCGCACGGGCCCGGCGGCGTCGACCTCGTCGGGGTGCAGCGCGTGGGGCAGCCACTTGACCCAGTCCCAGTGGCCCATCCACTCCTGGCCGGCGCACACCATGATCCGCAGGTCGTCCGGCGAGTGGAACACCGCCATCTGGCCGATCATGGCCCGCACCAGCTCGCGCATGGCCATCGGGTCGCCGCTGAGCTTGATGCGCGCGAACGAGCCCAGCGCCACGGCCACCGGCAGCTCCGACACCGTCGCGTGCGCCCTGACGAACCTGCGCAGCGCGCCGGCCGACAGCGCGTCGAGGTCCTCCACCGGCTTGGAGTCCGGCGGGATGAGCTGGATGGCCAGCTTCTGCACGCCGGTGCCGAGCCGTACCGTGCTGAAGTCGTCGTCACGCGGCCGGCGCTCCCACAGACGGGGGCCCATCGCGATCCACCAGAGCGCGTCGGGCTCGGGGCCGCTCCACTCCAGTGCCTCGCGCTGCTGCTTGGCCGCCCGCCTGACCTTCTTGCGCACCTGCGACAGGTAGCGGAAGTAGTCGCGGCGGGCCCCGTTGAGCTTGTGCTTGCGCTCGCCCGACTGGCGGCCCATCTGCCCCAGGCTCATGCCGACCATGGAGACCGCGAACATGCCGCTGGCCACGTACATGATCGGATTGGAGTTGCCGCCCGCGGTGAACATCAGGGCCATCGCGGCGGCGCCCGCCACCATGGGCAGGTACGTGAGCACCATCATGATGCCCTGGCCCTGGACCTCGGGGATCTCAGGCGGCGATTCGAGCAGGATCTCCCCGCGCGGAGGCTTGGGGCTGGGACGACGTTCGGGTCGCCGGACAACGACGATGCTCACCGTGGAATGGTCCTCCGTATCGGTTGCTGACCTTCTTACCAGAAGCGACCCGATATGTTCTCTCTTGTCCATGATGCTCGTGGGACGGAGTCCAGCGATGGGATCGATGGTCCACGGACCGGCCGTTCAGGGACCGTTTCCGCAGGGTCCACCGCGCCTGCCAGGTCCGCCGCAGCTGCAGGGCCCCCCGCATCCGCCGGGACCCATGCAGGTCAGCTCGCTCGCCCAGGTGCACGTGCCGCTGCCCCCGCTGTGCCACGTGACGATCGTGGGACCGCGGCGCAAGGCCGACCTGGCCCTGCCCGCCGACATCCCGCTGCCGCACGTCCTGCCCGGCCTGCTGCGCGCCCTGGACGAGCTGGGCGGCGACTCCGCGGCCGCGCCCGGATGGACGCTGCAGCGGCTCGGCGGCTCCCCGCTCGACCTGGGCCAGAGCCTCGGGGCGCTGGGCATACTCGACGGCGAGGTGCTCTACCTCAGGCCGCGCGAGGCGATCCTGCCGCCCGCCCTGTACGACGACGTGGCCGACGTGGTCGCGACCGGAGTGAAGAACTCCTCGGGCATCTGGGAGGCCAGGAACACCCGGCTGATGGGCGCGAGCGGCGCGCTCGGGCTGCTGGTCGTCGGCGCGCTCGCCCTGGCGCTCTCCGGAGCGCCCCCGCTGGTCGTCACGGTGGTGGCGGGCCTGATGGCGCTCGTGGTCGTGGCCACGGGCGCGGCCCTGTCGAGGGCGGTGGGCGACTCCCTGGCGGGCGCCCTGATCGGGCACGCGGCGCTGCCGTACGGCTTCATGGCGGGCCTGTTCGCACCGGCCAGCGGCGGCGTCCTGAACGTCGGCGCTCCCCACCTGCTGGCCGCGCTCGCCTGCACCGCGCTGGTGGCGACCATCGCGGGCGCGCTGATCTCCGACGGCGTACCGGGATTCCTCGGTACGGCCATCGCCGCGACCTGCGGGGCGATAGGCGCGGCCGTGGTCATGGTGTGGGGATCGACGCCCGCGGGAGTGGCCGCGGTGACGGTGTCGATCCTGCTGGGGTTGAGCCCGCTGGTGCCCACGCTGTCGTTCCGCCTGGCCAAGGTGCCGCTCCCGGCCATGCCCACCACCGCGGAGGAGCTGCGGGCCGACAACCAGCGCCTGGACAGCGTGGCCATCCAGGAGCGGACCATCATCGCCCAGCGCTACGCCACCGGCATGATCATCGCGATCGGGCTGGTGGCAGTGGTCTCCGAGGCGCTGCTGGCGACGTACGGCGGCTGGGTCGCCTCCCTCATGACCGGAACGCTCGGACTGACGCTGATGATGCGGGCCCGGGTCTTCCGCGGTGTCCGTCAGCGGCTGTGGCTGATCACCGTCGGTCTCGCCGCGTTCGGCATGCTGGCGCTGACCCTCGGCCCGAAGTCCGGCGTCATCGGGGCCGTGGCCGTGGCGATCATCATGCTGTGGCTGGCGCTGACCGCCGTCGGCATCGGCCTCTGGCTGCCTACGGGCCGGCCGTCGCCGTTCTGGGGCCGTGCGGCGGACATCGTGGACGTCATCCTGATCGTCGAGCTCTTCCCGCTCGCGCTGGGCGTTCTGGAGGTCTATTCCTGGGTGCGCGGTTTGTCGGGCTGATAGGTTGCTGCGCGATTTAACAATGTTGTGAGAGTGGAGTGAAGATGCAGGAGTTTGGGGACTTCGCGAACATCGACATCGAGAAGCTTCTCAAGGGCGCGGACGAACAGTTCGCCCGCATCGAAGAGCTCCAGAAGAACATGACCGACATCGTCGGGCGGGCCCAGGACGACGACGGCCTGGTCACGATCGCCTACGGCAGCGAGGGGCTGCGCGACCTCCTGCTGCATCCCAAGGCGATGCGGCTGAGCTCGGGCGAGCTCTCCGAGCTCATCAAGCAGCAGCTCCAGGCCGCGACCGCGGACCTGCAGAGGCAGGTCACCGAGGCGATGGGCGAGGCGTTCGGCGACGAGGACAACCCGATGAAGTACGTCGATGACCCCGAGGCCGCCCTGCACAAGATCAAGGAGGCCGAGTCCGCCTACAACCGGACGTTCGAGGACGTCATGGGCGAACTCGACCGCATCCGCCGCCGCCTGGACCTCTGACCGTCGCCTAGACGTCCTTCTTCGTGCCGAGGGGCTGGCCGTCCTTGTCGAACGTGGGCAGGTTGGGGATGTAGACCTGCTCGAACGCCGGCATCTTCTTGGGGTCCGAGGGGGTGACGGCGTTGGTCATGTTCGTCGCGGCGCCGCCCATGAACATGCCCGCCGACCCGGCGATGCCGGCGGCCGCCAAGTAGACGCCTTTGCTGTTGCCCACGATCGCCTTCAGTACGGCGAGTGCCGCGGCGCACGAAGTGGTGGCGGTGAGGTCCGTCGCCACCGTCGTGGGAGGGAAGAGCTTGCCCGCGGCGCTGAGGGCGGAGAGGGTGGCCAGGACCGTGGCCACGGAGATACTGGTCACGGCCAATTGGAAGGAATGCTTGGCGAGCTGGTCGAGCGCTCCCGCGAGCCCCTCGTAGACCTGCGAGCTGTTCTTGGCCTGCGTGGTGAACTTCTTCACCGCGGCGTCGACTTCCGAACGCGACATCTTCTCCCAGTCGTCGTGGTCGATGGTGTCCAGAGCGGTGTCGATGGACGTCGCCGAGTTGTTGACCGTCGTGGTCATCTCGCGGGTGTTCCTGGCCGCGTTACGGATGTCGCTGGGGCTGGAGAGAATCGTGCCGATGAGCGTCCCGGAGAACCTGCAGATCGTTCGGATCGCGGGGTTCGATGGCAGGCCCGCGGCGATGAAGCATTCGCCTATCGCCGTGGTGTAGAGGTCTACGCCATATGAGTAAGAGTCCATGTCGTCCCCGGGGTCAGTTCTTCGCGGTGCTCTTGTCGTTGGCCTCCCGGACCACGCTGGCTCCCTCTCGGAGCTGCGCGTCCCAGACACCCAGTTGGTTCTTGGCGCTCTTGAGGTAGTCGGCGGCCGAAGAGCGGGCCGAGCTGTACGCGGAGCCGAACGTCATCGAGCCCACCAGGCCGAACCCCGGGAAGCCGATGTCGATGTTCCGGGCCGAGCTCTCGGCGGCGCCCAGGTGGTCGCCCGGGGTGTCGCCCCCGCCGCCTTCGGTGGGGCCGATCGTCTTGCCGAGCTTCTCCATGACCTCGGGGCGGGCCTTGCGCCAGCCGCCGCCCACGCTGCCTTCCGCGAACTTGGCGTCCTTCGACAGGCCGGTGGTGTCCGTGCCGCCGGTTTGGTCGCCGCCCTTGCCCTGGTCGTCGCCCCCACCCCCGCCCCCGCCGCCTCCGGTGGAGTCAGGGGTCCCGGCGGACGGGGTGCCCGCGCTGGGCATGTCCGCGCTGGGCAGGTCCGCAGAAGGAGTCTCCGCGCTGGGTGTGTCCGCGGCGGGAGTCTCCGCGCTGGGCGTTTCCGCGGTTGGCAGGTCTGGGGTGGGGGTTTCCGTGGTCGGCAGGTCCGGGGTGGGGGTTTCCGTGGTCGGCGTCTCCGGGGTGCCCGAGCCGGGGTCTTCGGTGCCGCCGCCACCGCCCGACGGGTCCGTCGAGGGAGTCTCGGGAACGGTCGTGCCGTCCTGGCCGTCGGGCACGCTGGGGTCGGTCTGGCTGCCCGGGTCCGTCTGGGAGTCCGCGGGGTCGGTCTGGGAGCCGCCCTGGTCTCCCTGGCCATCGGCGCTACCGGGGTCCGACGTGTCGCCCTGGTCGCCTGTGCCCGACTGGTCGCCGGTGTCCGTGCCCGACTGGTCGCCGGTGTCGTTCTGGTCCTGCGGGGCGTTCGGGTCCTCGGTCGCGTCGCCCGACGTGTCGGTGCCGTCCGGGCCCGCGCTCTCGTCGGCGTCTGAGGGCTCCCACGCGGGATCATCCTCGGCGGCCTCCGGATCGACCGAGCCGGCCTCGCCGTCGATCGCGTCGTCCACCGTCTCGGGCCCGAAGCTCAGTTGGTCGGACTGGACCTCGGCCACCGTGGGGTCCCCCTGGCCGTCGGCCGGGCCCGCCTGGTCCGGCGGGATCTGGTCGACGGCGGGTCCCGCCTGGTCCAGCGGGATCGACTGATCGTCGACGGGTCCCGCCTGGGGCGTCTGGTCGCCGAGGCTCCCGGGGTTTCCCGACGTGTCGTTCGTCGCGCCGTCCTGGGGGCTCGCCGGTGAAGAGTCCCCGCTCGTGCCGCCCGCGACGAGGAGGGTCGTCCCACCGTCGGCCGAGCCTGGGAGCGCGGTGCCCACCTCGACTTGGCCCGGTCCGTCCTGCGGCGGAGGAGAGCTCCAGTTGAGCAGGCTGTCGATGCTCGACCGCCCCACGGTCCCGAATTCGGCCACCTGTCGCCCTCCCAGCAATCAACACAGAAGAGGCCAAAGCGTATCTGTGAGGCCGCTGAGCCGTACAGGTTGTGGGCTTTACGACAAGTCGCGACCGCCCATCAGCAGCCCCAGTCAGAAATCAGCGACCCGCCTACCTGCGCGTTTGCCAAAAAGTCACCCAACGGTGATCTAGCCGTTATGTTAAGTATCTGTTATATCTGGGGCGGATGGGGGCTAGCATGCCATTTGATGTTGTTTGCGGGGGTACCCGGGTTGACCGGACCTACGGCACCGCCGTACAGAACCAGACCTTGTTGACCCGGAGGTCCAATGTCCACACTTATGGGTACGGCGCCCACAAAGCTCATCAAGGCTGCCGGCCAGTGCGAAACCACCGCCCAGTACATCGAGGGCATGCGCCAGAGGGTGCAGACCATCAAGGGTGACCTGATGTCCGCCGGATGGAAGGGTGGCGCCGCCGGGCAGTTCGGCAAGGCCCTTGACGCCTGGGACCTCGACTTCCGCCAGGTGATCAAGATCCTCGAGGACATCTACGACAAGCTGAACGTCAACGCCGGCGTGTACGCCGACGCCGCGCAGCAGAACATGGACATCTCCAGCGGGCTCAACAGCGCCGGCAGCGCCGGCCGTATCGACTCGCTCATCAACGCGTCGTAACCCCCCCCAGCAGCTAGGACGGAGACACACATGGCCGACGGCACCGCAGAGGACTACACCTACGCCCACTTCCCCAACATGGAAGCGGCGTACGAGCAGCTGAAGTCGATCGTCACCGAGCTGGACCGGGTGACGGACGATCTCTACAACGACGTCAGGACCACCCTCGGCACCGACTGGGAGGGTGAGGCGAAGACGTTCTTCGACGGCAAGAAGACCCAGTGGGACAACCTCGAGGTTGAGATGGGCAAGCAGCTGTTCGAAGCGGCCAAGGCCGTCGAGATCGCCAAGGGTAACTACCAGACCGCTGAGCGGCGCAACATCAACATCTGGACCGACTAAGCAGCCGGTCGCGGCGATCGTGCCTCCCTCGGCCGGTGCCGTGAAGCGCCGGCCGGGTTCCTTTGTCTATGGGGGTTGGGGATGACTCAGAAGGATGCAATGGAGGGCGGCCAGGACCCTCTGTACGTCGATCCTGAGCTGTTCGACTCGGGGCCGGGGCGGGAACATTCCCCCACCCAGATGCGAGCGATCGCCGAGGAGCTCAAGTCGTACCTCGGCGGTATGCAGGGGCCCGGCTCGGCGGAGGGCTACACCAGTGGTTCCGTCAACGGCATCCTGGACCACTGCCAGCTCTCCGAGGCGCAGATCGGCACCTGGCACGATGCCAGCGCCTTCAGCAGCACGGTCGGCTCCAACAGCGGCGGCAAGAAGTTCGCGCAGGTGTACACGGAGTTCATCAACGCCTACAAGGACGTGATCGCCGCAGTCGAGGCGAGCGCGGCCAACCACGGCGCCGGTGACCAGGCCAACGAAGGCAAGGGCTGATGGCCGAGGGCAAGGGCGGCAGGCATGTCGTCGTCATCCTGTCGTTCGACAAGATGCCACAGGGCGGTGCGGTAAACGCGTCCAAGGACGAGATCCTGACGATGCTGCAGAACACCGAGCCCACCCTGATCGAGAACGCCGGGTTCGCCTACAACAGTGCGGCCAGCACGATCGAGTTGGCGACCAACGCGCTGGAAGAGCACGCCGGCAAGATCATCAAAGTGTGGACGGGGCCGGACGCCAGCAAGGCACGCCATGCGCTGCAGATGCTGCACGCCTCCGGCGGCGAGCTGGCCACCAAGCTGGAGATGATGGGCTCCGCCCTGCGCCAGTACGCGGGCTACCTTCCCGAGACGATCTCGAAGGTCCAGGGCATCTCGGTGGCGAGCTCCGAAGGCGACGGCGGTGGCACGTACGGCGACCCCGAGACCAGTAAGGCGCAGGCCGTCGCCACGAAGAAGGCCGCCGAGGACCGCGAGGCCCAGAAGGCCATGCAGGAGCTGAACAAGAAGATCGTCGATCTCTACAACGTTCAGGTCCCGCACGACGTCTCCTACGAGCTGCCCGGTGTCTCGATCCCGGGCGGTACGGGCACGTACCGCGACCCCGGATACCCGAGCGGCGTGGGGATCAGCGACGGCTCCGGCGGGAGTGGGTCATCGGGTGGCTCCGGCGGGTCGGACGGCGGTTCCGGTTCCGGCGGCACAGGTTCCACCGGCTCTACGGGCGGCACGGGCTCCGACGGCTCGCGCGGCGGCGGTACTGGAGACGGCTCCGGCTCCGGCTCCGGCTCCGGCTCGGGCGACAAGCCGGGCTCGGACTCCGGCGGCCAGAACGGCTCCGACACCGGCGACAAGCCGGGCTCGGACTCCGGCAACGGCGACCAGAACGGCTCCGACTCCGGCGGTCAGGGCGATTCGTCGAGCGACGGCACCGGCAGCCAGGACCCCTCGAAGACCGGCAATTCCGACACACAGGACCAGACGGTCCCGCCTGTGCTCGGCCAGGACGACAAGACCAGCAGCGACAACGTCAAGGGCGGCACGGACCCGAACGGGACCGAGGTGTCCTCTTACACGCCGACCACGCCGACCACACCGATCACGGCCAACTTCAACCCGACCGGCAATCCGGTGAGCACCATCTCCCCCAACACGGTGGGCGTCCTCTCGCCCACGGGCGCGCCCAGCGTCCCCTCGGTGCTCGGCTCGCCGAACGGTGGCATGGGCGCGGGGGGCCAAGGGCTCGCGACGGCGATGCGGACGTCGGGGAACGGGATGTCCGGCGGCATGCCGTTCATGCCGATGGGTGGTGGCGGCGCGGGCACGGACCAGGGGGACTTCGAGAGAATGACGTATCTCCCCGCGGACAAGGACGATTGGAACTCCGCGCACGACGTGACCGACCCGGTCATTTGCTGAACGCGCTACGGGGAGCGGTATGGGCGACTCAACGCAGAATTCCAGCCAGGCGGCCAAGCTCGCGCAGCTGCAGAGTGGACAGCTGCCGACGATGGCGTCGGGCGTCTCCTTCAAGACCAGCGCGCTCGAGACCAACAGCGAGAAGATAGACGACCACACCGTGGTCATCTCCTCGCTGGAGGCCAAGACGAGCACCCTCCCCGTACAGTGGCCGCATTTCGGCGTGATCGGCATCGGCGTCAACAACGTCCACGACAAGGCGGTCGACCAGCAGAAGGACGCGCTCGCCAAGGGACGCAAGGCGCTGCAGAGCTGGAAGAGCGCGCTCAGGCAGGCCTCCAGCAACTACCGGGCGGCCGAGGACGCCAACGGCGACCAGCTCCAGAACATGAACTTCGACCCGAACAGCCTCGGCGGCGGACCGAACCTCGGCGGCCTCGGCGGCCTCGGCAATCCTGGCGGCTCCGGCCTGCCGAACACCGGCGGCATGCCGGACCTGTCCGGTCTGGGCGCGCCGTCGGGGGTCGACCCGAACCTGCCCACCGGCGGCCTGCCCAAGACAGGCCTTCCCTCGACGGATCTTCCCTCGACGGATCTGCCGAAGACCGACCTGCCTTCGACGGACCTCCCCAAGACGGACCTGCCGTCGGTTCCCGACGGGAGCCGGCTCAACCAGCCCGACATGAAGGTGCCGGACATCGACTCGGCGCTCAACGGCCAGCCGCAGATGCCCGATCAGAAGCTGCCGGGTGTCGACGGCAAGGTCCCCGACACGACGTCGCTGTCCCAGTTCGACCCCAACTCGGTGAACACCCCGCAGCTCAAGAACCCGGACCTCAGCGGCCTGTCTCCAGACGCGACCGGCACCAGGACGGGCACGGGTACAGGCGTCGGCACCGGTACAGGAAGCGGCTCCGGTACGGGCATAGGCACCGCGCTCGGCACCGGCAACGGTGTGGGCGCGGGGGCGAGCGCCGTTCCGGCCGGTCTGAAGGGTGTCAACGGTTCGAGCGGGATGCCGATGATGCCCATGATGCCGATGGGCGGCGGCGGGGCCGGCGGCGACAAGGAAAAAGAGCGCGAGAACGCCCTGCTCGGCGAGGATGAGGGCGTTTGGGGCGGCGACGATGAGACCGCGCCCGAAGTGATCGGACGGGATTCCAGGTGAGCTACGAGTCCGACGCGTCGCTCTACAAGCTGGCGGCGAGCACCGCGGTCGCCGGCGCCGCCATGATCATGCAGCCCTGGGCTTTCTACGCCGCCGCCGCCATCGGCGTGATGGTCTCGGACCCCGGGGCGATGGCGAAGACCGCCAAGGCCTGGCGGAGTCTCGACCACGACGGTCTGATGTCGGAGCTGGACGAGCTGGCCGGTGGGCTGGACAAACTCAAGACGGACCTGAAGTCCTCGGCCAAATGGGAGGGCGCGTCCTTCGACACCTTCGAGGGCATCCACACGGCCTTCAAGAACGGGGTCAAGTCCCTCAAGGACACCCGCAACGACACCGGGGACGCCGTCGATGCGGCGGCCAAGATCTACCACTACGGCGCCCTCTCGGCCATGGCGGTGGGCAGTGTCATGCTTTGGATGGGTCTATCAAAGATGGCCGCGAGATTCACCCCGGGGTTGGGGAACTTCGCCGAGGTACTCACAGCCGCCAGGGGCGCCGTCACTCTGCAAGCGGTCAAGGCGATACTCAAGAAGCACGCCCTCGCCGTCGCAGTTGTCACCGGGGTCCTCTACATGGCCATCAAGCAGACCGAGATGACCGGAAAGCTCTTCCCCGGCCTGGAGGCCTCCATCCCCACCGAGATGACCGCGATGAAGTCGGGCGGCATGCCACCGTTCTCCGACGCGGGCATGCAGTACGACGAGAAGATGGGCGGCCTCAGCGTGAAGATGGACGAGTCGCTGGGCAAGGTGCCCGGCGGCACCGCCTCGGTCTGACCCTCACTCGTCCAGCGGGATCCGCAGCAGCTGTCCGGGCACCAGCTTGCGCGGGTCGTCTCCGATGACCTCCCTGTTGGCGGCGTAGATCTCGCGCCACCGGTCGGGGTCGCCGTACACCTTCTCGGCGATGTCGTACAGAGACCCGTTGTCAACCGGCCAGTAGCCGACCTTTTCCGTCCGATCGGGCCGCGGTGCGACCGCTTGCCCGTTGGCGGTGGGCAGGTTCGTGTCGGGCAGCCGGCCGAAGTCGGGGTTGGTCTGCAGGGGCCGCCACACCCGGAAGAAGGACGTCGGGATGCCTCCCCAGAACTGCTTGTGGAGGTTGCCCTGCTTCCCGGGCAGCTTGTGCTTGAGCTGTTCGTACGTCCAGTTGCGGAGCCCGACGAAACTGCCGAAGGCCATGCCGGACTCGCCGACGGCGGCGCCCGTCTTGGTCAGGGTCGCCGCCCAGCTCGCCGCGGTGCCGCCCTGAAGGAGCCCCTTGCCGAAGAAACCGGAGGCGGGCGCGAAGGTGGCGACGAGCATCGCGCCCGTGGTGATGCGGGCCGCCTGGGTGAAGCTGATGGGGCTCAGGTTGAAGATGCTGTGGCCGCTCATGCCCTGGGCCGCCATCTGCGTGCCGATGATCCCGCCGTACACGCTGCCGGAGGTCTTGGCGTAGTTCTTGAAGCTGGCCTGCGCGAACTTCTCGGCGTATCCCGTGAGGTTGCGGTTCTTCACCGCCTGCAGCACGGCCTTCTCCATGGCGCCGACAGCTCGCATCGAGCGGAGCCGGACCAGCAGCCGGCCGACCACCGGGAGGTTCTTGAGCGCGGCCGCGAGGGTCCTGAGCAGGGTCCCGAACCTGATCATGACCTGGACCGCGAAGAGGACGAGCTGCCTGGTGCGGATGTAGGCGATCATCTGCGCCATCAGCCCGCCGGCCATGGAGGCGGCGAACCTCGCGGCCAGGTACTTGAACGCCATGAAAAGGGCGCCCCAGAGCAGCGCGGTCCTGAGGAGCTCGAGAACGGCCTTCTTGGTCAGGGCCGCCGAGTCGGCCACCATCCTGAGGATCTGGGCGATGTCCGTGGAGCTCTTCTTGAGCGCGGCGCGGTTGTCCTGCTTGACGACCTCGCCCCAGACCTTCCTGAACTCGTCGGCCGCCGTCCCCTTCCACTCCTTGACCACCCTGTCGAGATAGCCGGAGCCCTGGCCCCTGGCATGCCCGTCGAGCACGTCGAAGACCTTGTCGAGGTTCTGGGCCAGGCTCTCGTGCGCCGCGGCGGCGGCTCGGAGCCTGCCTTCGCTCTCGTCGTCGCCCACGAGGGAGGGAATGGCGTGGAACATCGCCTTGGCGGTGTTCACCAGCGGGGTGATGTCGAACATCGAGCCCCAGTTGAGGGCGAACGGCCAGTGCGTCCAGTTCCACTCGATGGGGTTGAGGCTGCCCTCGGTCATCTGCCGCCGTCCTTGCTGGCACTGGCCCGGCTGGCGGCCCGGTAGTTCTGTTCGGAGACCTCCAGCGCCTTGGAGAGGTACTCCAGGGACTCGCACAGGTCCATGACGTAGTTGTAGGCGGATTCGTACCGCTTGTCGCGGTGACCGTACTCCTGGGTGCCGTCGACGTACGCCAAGCCGAGCTCGTCGGCTCCCGGCGCGAGGCCGAAGTCGTCCTCGCGCAGGCGTGCGGGGGCGAACTCGGCCGCGTAACCACGCAGGATCGGCGCCTGATCCGCACAGACCTCCAGCGCCTTACGAAGATCCGGTGGTATGACCTCGTACCCCTCGATCTGGTCCCCCATCGGCCCCCCACGTATCACAAAGCCATCTATGTCCCTTTCATACTAATGTTCACCAGTATTTGTCGTCCAGGAAACGTGCTGGTTACGAGCCACTTGAGCGCATGGCCGGAGTGTCGGAGACCGGTGTCCTGGCCGCCGCCGGGTCCAGCGTCGGCCCCTCGGGGATCAGGCGCAGGAGGTGGGCGGGCAGCGGGGCCACGTTCGCGGCGTCGTAGCCCAGCTTGGTCAGGACGTCGGGCGAGGCCAGCCGGTACTTCTTCCCCTGGTCGGTGACCAGGTAGAACTGCTGTACCGAGGAGAGCTGGTTCTCGCCGGGCAGCAGCCCCGCCACCGCCGCCGTGCCCGGCGGCAGCAGCACCTGGTCGAACCTCTCCGGGTTGCCACTCGACGCCGGCGTCGGGATGCCCATCCGGCTCCCCACGGTCAGCGTGCCCTTCACCGACCCCTTCAGGGTGTTGGCGTAGACCATGCACAGCGCTGCCGAGGCGGCGGGCACCTGGAAGCGCGGCATGGTGGCCGGCATGCCGCCGCCCGTGATCCGCTGGGCCGACACCTTCGCCGCGTTGGCGTTCGCCGCGTCGATGGGGATCTCCCGCACGTGCTGGCGTCCGTACGCCGCCTGGCTGGCCGGATCCTGGATCAGCAGCGTCGCCTGCGTCTGGGTGATCGGCGCGAGGCCGTCCGCGAGCATGACGTACCAGCGCGCGGGGGCGCCCGCGACCGCCGCGACCTTGAAGACCTGCCCGACCTTGAACGCGGAGCGGCCGGGCCCGGCGATGTTGCGGCCGCGCTGGGGGATCGGCGGCGCGGCGAAGTCCGAACCCTCGGCGATGGCGTTGATCCATGAGTCCGGCACCCGCCGGGGGGTCTGGTCGGTGAGCCGGTCCACGTTCTTCACGGCCATGCGCTGGTTGCCCCAGAGCGCCCAGTTCTGCCGCCCATCGCTGACGATCAGCGCGTCGCTTCCGGCCGGCGTGCCACCGACGTCGGTCCCGCCCACGAGCGTCACGTACGACTTGCGCCCCCCTGCGGCGTCGGTCGCGTCCACCACGCAGGCGGACCAGGGCGACTTGACGAGCCGCTCGGCCTTGGGCAGCGAGTCGGGAGCGCCCGCGATGCCCACCTGCCCGCCGCGGGCGAAGCCGGCCAGCGACTCCGTGGACACCGTCTTGACCTTGATGCTGTCGCTGTCCAGGAGGAGCCGGGCGGAGACGTAGTTGGCCACGGGCAGCAACTGGCCGGTCTGCTGGCTGTAGACGTAGGAGGCGCCGGTCTCCTCCTCCACGATGAGCTGACCGGCGTCCCGCAGATTGGTCGCACCGCCCGGCTTGAGCAGGCCCCAGATGCCGAATCCGGCGATGATGAGGACGCCGACCATGATGCCGGCGAACGTCGCCACGTTGTGCCGCCGCATCGGCGACTCGGGTAGGTCGGGTTCGCCCTGCAACAGGGCCATACCCAGGCGCTGGGTCATGAGCCGATGTGCCTGGTAGAGATCCTTGCGGGTCTGCATGCCACTCCGTTCCGGTCCAGCCTGAGGACAGCATAGAAGTGTTACCTATGAGGGAAGTGGGGGTTATGTCGCAAATGGGGGCACTAGATCGTGATATATGAGTAAAGTTTGTGGTCAGTGGTGTTCGGGGAGGTTGCTGTGGCAGAGCCCGATAAGTTGAGTCCGCCGGCCCAGGAGTGGCATCTGGAATCGGACTGGGCAGGACTCGATGCCGAGCGCGACGGCGTCACGTACAGCGCCAGCAAGCTCAAGAAGCTCGCCGAGCAGCTCACGGACGAATTCGCCAACTTCGCAGGGGAGAAGCCCGGGTCCGTCAACGACCTGGACATGAAGGCCAACCTCATCGGCCTGAAGGCGACCGTCGAGCAGGTCAAGCGATGGGACGGCGGGCAGGCCTTCGTCGAAACGGTCCAGCGCGGGCACAAGGAGTTCACCGAGGTCTACCGCGAGGTCGTCGAGAAGACGCGGATCGCCATCGAACTGATCAACGCGGGCGCGGGCAACTACGAGCGCGTCGATCTCGCCAACCTCGGTAATAAGGAGGCGTAGGAGCTCCCGTGGCCGAAGACAAGAAGATCAAGGTCAAGCAGCAGACGCACATGATCAAGACGTACTGCCCGACCTTTGGGGTGGACGACGACGGCAGGAGCGTCGCCGAGGTCAAGACCTTCGTCCAGTCGCTGGACGCGACGGCCGTCAAGCAGGCGGGCAACGCCTACCTCGACGCCTGCTCGACGCTGGCCGGTGCCCAGCGCGTCATCGAGGACATCAACGTCGAGATGGCGAAGTGCTGGGACGGCAAGGCGTCGGTCGAGGCGCAGGAAGCCCTCAGGGTGTTGCACGCGACGGTGCGCGAGCTGTCGGGCAAGCTCAACTGGATGGGCCGCCCTCTGCAGTCACTCGGTGACAGGATCCAGGAGCATCAGGAGTTCATGGACAAGGGAGGCATGTCCTGGGCCGACAACACCTTTACCTTCGACGACTCCAGCGTCGGCTGGTTTCGCACCATGGACAAAGGCATGGAATGGGGCTCCCAGGACGAACTCGCCGGCAAGCACCTGCGCCTGCTGAACGACGACCTCACGCAGACCTACCAGAACCTGCCGGACTCCTTCCACAAAGAGATCCCGGACATCAAGGACCCCGACGGCCTACCCCCTCCCGTCACGCCCTTGAACACCGACTTCTCCAACCCCGGCGGCACGAACGGACTGGGGAACGGCGGCTACAACGGCGCGGGCTACAACGACGGCTCCTCCGACGGCTCGGACAAGAGCGGGGGCGTGACAGACCCCACGGGCGGCGTCACGGATCCCACCAAGGGCCTGACAGACCCGACCAAGGGCGCGACGGATCCCACCACAGGTGCGACGGATCCGACCAACGGCGCGAAAGACCCCACGAACGGCGCGACGGACCCGACCAAGGGCGTGACGGACCCCACGAACGGCGTCACGGATCCCACCAAGGGCGGCCTGACAGACCCGACGAAGGGCATGACGGACCCCACGTCGGGCATCAACGACCCCACCAAGGGGAGCCTGGCCAGCCCCACCTCCACCAAACTGGAGGACTTCCAGCCCCCCGCCGACTGGAACCCTGGCAACACCCCCAACTCCACCCCCACCTCCACGAACACCAACCCCAACCTCACTTCCCCGAGCTCCCCGAACTCCTCCACACCCGCCACCGGACCCCTGACGAGCGCCGGAGGCGGCGGCATGGCCTCGGGCCTGTCGAACGGCCTGGGCTCGGCCAAGGCAGGCAGCGGGATGGGGTCAGGCATGCCGTTCATGCCCATGGGCGGCGGCGGCGCGGGCGCCGAGGAGCGAACCAATGAGGGCGGCACCTGGCTGACCGAGGACGACGACGTGTGGGGCGGCGAAACCGAGGGCGTCGTCAACGACCGAATCGGCTGACCGTTCACACGTGTGCCTGCGTGGCCGGATCACTCGTACGTACGCGCTCGTCCAGTAGGGCGGCCAGCCCCACGGTCCCGAGCGCGGCGACGCCCAGCGCGGCCCCGATCCAGGCCACCACCGGATACCCGAACCCGGCTCCGATCGCCAGCCCGCCCACCCATGGCCCCACGGTGATCCCGACGTTGAACGCCGAGAAGTTCGTGGCGGCGGCCAGCGTCGGAGCGTCCTTGCCCACGGTGAACACCCGCGTGTTCAGGGCCGGATTCGTGGCGAACCCGAACGCTCCCAGCAGGAAGATCAGCCCGACGGCCACCCCCGGCACCCCGGCGAACACCCCCAGCCCCACCGAGGCAACCACAACGCCTGCCACCCCTACGTACAACGTCCCAAAAGGCCGCGCGTCAGCCTGACGCCCACCCAAGCTGATGCCGATCAGCGACCCAACCCCGTACAAGCCCAACACCACGGGAACCCACGCCGCCGCCAGCCCGGTGGTGTCGATGAGCATCGCGCCGAGATAGCTGAACGTGACCAGCACCGCGCCGGTCGCCAGCGCCGTCGTCCCGTACGAAAGCCAGAGCCGCGCGTTGACCATGCTCCGCAGCTCCTGCCCCAGCCGCGGCACACTCCCCGCCTCAGGCCGCCCACCGGGAATGGTGGCCACCACCCCGATCGCCGCGAGCCCCGACAGCACCGTGACCGCCCAGAACGCCGCCCGCCACCCGAACTGCTGCCCGATGACCGTCCCCGCGGGAAGCCCCACGATGGTGGCCACGGTAAGTCCCCCCGCCACGATGCTCATGGCCTTCCCCCGCGCACCTTCCGGAACAAGCCCCATGGCAGTGACCGCCGCCACCGCCCAGAACCCCGCGTACACGAACGCCCCCACCACCCGGGTCCCGAACAGCACGCCATAGCTCGGCGTCACCGCCCCCACGACATGCGTAAGGGCAAAGATCGCCAGAAAAGTCAGCAACGCCGTACGACGCGGCCACCGCAGAGTCACCACGGCCAGCACCGGCGACCCCACCAGCATGCCGAGCGCGAACCCGGAGATCAGCAACCCCGCATGGGGAATGGACACGCCCAGGTCGGACGCCATTTCGGGTAGCAGCCCCGCGAGCATGAGCTCGGAGGTGCCTTGGGCGAATATCGACAGCCCCAGGATGTACACGGCCAACGGCATAGATACTCCTCCTTCATTTTAGATCGATCAGTTCAAAATCAAGCCACACCACATGCCCGCAAGCGCCCGCTGGCCTACGCGGTGAGCCACCGCCAGACCGACTTACTCGCCGCCTGGCTGTCTCGCCGCCTGGCCGCCTCGCTGTCTCGCAGGCTCCCGGGCTCGCAGGCTCCCGGGCTCGTCTGAGCGCGTCAGATGGCGTCAGATCGCGTCGGCCAGTGTCGGTCAGTGTCGGATGGCGTTAGATGGCGTTAGATCGCGTCAAGCGTGATCTTCGCAACCGCCTCCAACGCCGCCCGATCCGCACCTCCGCGCGCCATCACCCGCATGCCACTGATCGCCGCGACAACGAACTGCGCCAACGCGACCGGATCCTTGGCCGCCTCGACCTCGCCCCGGCTATGCCCAACCTCGAACGCCGCCCGCAGCGCCGCCAGCCGCCGATCACCGTCCCGCCGAAGCTGCAAGGCCACCTCCGGATCCCGCGGCGCCAACTCCACCAGCGAGTTGACCACCAGACACCCGACCGGGTCCCCCACCTCGACGTCAACGGCCTGCCACAACAGGACCCGCACTTTCTCCCGGACCGGGAGATCCCCGTCCAGCAACTCAGTCAGCCACGCGGTCTTGCTGTCCATGTAACGCCGCAGGGCCTTCTCGAACAGATCGTGCTTGCTCTTGAACGTGTTGTAGATACTGCTCCGCCCCAGTCCAGTGGCATCACATAGATCCTTCGTCGAGGTCCCCTCATAGCCCGCACTCCAGAACGCCCGCATAGCCGCCTCAACGGCCCGCCCCTCGTCGAACTCCCTCGGTCGCGCCATGCCCAGCACCGTAACACGTTTTGGACTGATCAGTGCAATACGCCCTTCGTCACAACCCAGACCACCCCACCGCGGATCCCCAAGCCCCTATCCGGAACGCATCGCAGATCCCCGAGAACGCACCGCGAGTCCCCAAGCCCTTATCCCGAACGCATCACGGACCCCCGAGCCAACCGAGTACGCACAGCGGGCCCAAAGCCCCCATCCGGAACGCATCGCGGATCCCCGAGCGCGCCAGAACGCATCGTGAGTCCTTGACCTCACCCAGAAGGCCCAGCTCACCGCAGGCGGGTGTGTGGTTCGCCTGGTCCTACGACGGTCCGCTATCTGAGATAGCGGCTTGGACGGGTGTCGTGTTGCCCATGGTGACCAGCAGGCCGCGTCCCGGTGGGCCTCCGACGGCGCCGCGCGGCAGACGGACCGTGAACAGATCGCCGTCGGCCGGACTCTGTACCGACAGGAGTACGCCGGTGCGCGACTTGCGGGTTTCCGCCACGAAGCCGCGGTATGCCGTCGCCAGGTCGCCCGTCGCGCCCGCGATGATGAGGCCGTGGTCTCCGTCCCGGCCTGATCGAAGGACCTCTTCCAGGGCCGTACCGAGAGGGGAGTCCGGGTTGATCAGCTCGGCGTCGTCCACGATCACCACGTAGCGGTCGCGGTCCGCGAGCAGCTCCTGCAGCCCCGCTCCGTCACCATCGAGTATGGCGAGAACGCCGTCCAGCGTACGCAACGGACTACGCCGGGGAGCGATGGCGATGACCGGCGTGCCGTACGCGATGAGCGACCTGGCGGCCGTCACCAGCACCGAGGAGCGACCCGAGCGGGCCGGCCCGGCGACGACGGCGCCGGGGCCGTACGCGAGCAGGTCCAGACCCATCGGGACAAGAGCGTCACCGCCTGCGCCGACCAGTGCCCACAGGGGCGAAGGCCAGGCGAAGCCCGGTTCCAGGTCCATGGCCTGGCTGGCGGTGATGCGCATGGGAAGCGCGTCGACGCGAAGCGGGGGCTCTCCCTCCCAAAGCCACGCGCCACGTCCCAGGCGAGTCGACCGACCCGATCGGGCAAGGCCTCCCGACGCGCCCGCGCTGTCCGCCGTGCCGTCCGAGACGTCGCCGCCTGAAGTGCCGCTTGATATACCACCTGCGGTGCTCCCGGATACGCCGCCTGACGCGCCTCCGCTGACCGACGTACCCGTGTCGCCCGGAACACCGCCGCCTGACGCGCCTGTACTCCCTGACGCCCCACCGCCGATTGACGTGCCAGCTGGGACGTCGCCACGTGACGCGACGCCCGAAATGCCGCTTGACGTGCTGTCTGGTACGTCCGCCATGGCCTCCCGGAGGTTCGTTTCAGGCTCTGTGGGGGCGGTCGTGCTGAGATGGGTGAGGTCTTTCGAGGACGCTGTAGAGACGTACGTCGGGATGCTGCGGAGAGGGGCTGCCGCGCGGGCGAGGGACTGGAGGGCCGCTACCTGGGCGGGGCCCGAGGGGTCTCGGGTGAGGAGGGCGATCTGGCTTTCGACGATGCCGTGTTCGCCCATCGAGAGAGCTCGGCCGGAGGGCATCGATGCGGGGAGTCCCTTCATCGGCATGCCTGCCAGGCCGTAGTCGGCCGGGTCCGCGAGGCGGAGGAGGAGGCGGTCGTCGAAGACCGTGGAGATCTGGCCGAGCAGGCACGAACGGTCACCGGTCACCACCGCCCGCAGCCCCACCGCCGGACCCTCTCTGAGCAACTGCAGGAGGGACTCCGTGAGGCGGCCGTAGTCGTAGCCCTCGAAGGCCGCCACGTATCCCTCCCAGCGGTCGACCATGAGGACCAGCCAGGGGAGGCGGTGGCCTGCCTGGCGGTATTCGGCCAGTGAGGCGTGTCCGGCTTCGGCGAGTAGTTGCTGGCGGCGGCCCACCTCGGCGCGGAGGCGGGCCAGCAGGCGTTCGACGCGGTCGATCTGGTCGCGGGTCACGACCGCGCCACAGTGCGGCATGGTCATCAACGGGAGCAGTGCGCCTGATCCGCAGTCGATGGCGTGCAGGTGGACGTCGGCCGGGGACGCTTGCGCGGCGATGGCGCCGGCGATCGTCCGTAGTGCGGTGGATCTGCCGCTGCGGGCCGCTCCCGCGATGAGCAGGTGGCCGCCCTGGGCCAGGTCCAGCGCGAGCGGGCGTCGGTCCTGCGCCCAGGGCCGATCGATTATCCCGAAAGCCAGCGGGCCCACTTCGGCGAACGTCCCCGAGTCGGTGACTGGCCCTGAGCCGGCAAACGGCTCTGATTCGGTGAACGGCCCTGGTCCGGTGGCGGATCCCGAGTCGGCGATGGCCCCCGATCGGGTGGATGTCCGCGATGCGGTGGATGTTGTCGATCTGGAGGATGTTCCGGAGCCGGAAAGCGTTCCGGCCGCCAGGGAAAGCGCCCCGGCCGTCAAGGAAGGGATGATCTCGTCGAGGGTCACGGTCGAGGGCAGCGGCTCCAGCCATGGGCTCGGTTGCTCTGGTACGCCGGTGAGGCGGGCGGCCTCGATGAGCGCGTCCGCGAGGATGGTGAGGTCGGTGATCGTCGACCCCTCGGGCGGCTCCGGGAGCGGGGGGAGTGCCCGGCCCAGGGAACGCCAGCCCACGTCGATCACTCGCAGCTGACCGCCCGCGCCCGCCAGTCCTCCCGCGCCTGCCAATCCGCTCGCTATCCCGCCCGGGCCGCCCGCCCCCACCGGCCCGTTCGTGCCCGGTTGGTCGGCTCTGAGGGATGCGCTTGCCACCGGGCTCCGGCCGCCCACTCGTGCGGTCTGTACGGCCACAGCCGCCCCCACACCGGACTTCACGTAACACCGGCCAGGCGTCGACTTGGAGATGTGCGCCGCGTCCGGCAGGTCGATGACGTCGGAGGACTCGGCGGGCTCGGTGACCCGGAGTGCGATCCGCAGTGACGTGTTGGCCTGGATGTCGGCCGTGACCACGCCCGCCGGACGCTGGGTGGCCAGGATCAGGTGGATGCCGAGCGAACGGCCCCGGCGGGCGATGTCGACCAGGCCGTTGACGAAGTCGGGCAGCTCGGCCACCAAGGCGGCGAACTCGTCGATGATCAGCACGAGTCTGGGCAGCGGCTCGCCGGTGTAGTCGTCGATGTCCTTGGCGCCGGCCGCCAGCAGCAGGCGTTCGCGTCGCCGGATCTCGGCGGCCAGGGAGTCGAGGGCCCGCTGCGTCAGGTGGCCGTCCAGGTCGCTGACCATGCCGACCGTGTGCGGCAGGCGTACGCACTCCTTGAACGCGGCACCGCCCTTGTAGTCGACCAGCACGAACGTGAGCTGGTCCGGCCGGTTGGCCACCGCGAGCGAGCAGATGAGCGTCTGCAGCAGCTCCGACTTGCCCGCGCCCGTGGTGCCGGCGATCAGGCCGTGCGGGCCGTCCACTCTCAGGTCGACGGAGAACGGGCCGTCGGGGCCGATGCCGATGACCGCGTTCGTGGAGCCGTGGCCGTGCCAGCGGGTGGCGAGGTCGTGGCCGGATGGGGCGGGCGTGCCCAGCAGGTCGAGCAGGCGGATCGCCTCGGGGAGGTGACCGGCGGGGTCGTCTCTGCTCACGTCGCGGATCGGGGCGAGCGCCCTGGCCACGCGATCGCACCACGACGGTGACACCAGGTCGGCCAGGACCGGGCCGATGATCTCCAGGCCGCCGCCGAGCAGGCGTACCTGACCGTCCGTGGCGCACGCGGCGACGGTGGCGCACTCCTCGGGGAGCAGGCTCTGGTCGTCGTCGAGCGCGAGGGTGAAGACACCCGAACGGGGGCCCTGGCGCAGGATCTGCGGCATGCCGGGGAGGCCGCGCAGGACCTGGGCGCCGTCGAGCACGACGAGGACGTCATAGGGGCGTACGTCGTAGGAGGTCAGAGCCGGCGTCTCCGGGCCGCCCAGGTCGTCCCAGCCGGTGGGGATCTTGCCGAGCTCGGGGATGGCGGTGTTCTGGCGTTCGTCGATGAGGGCGGCCAGTTCGGCGACGCGGTGGGCGGCGGATTCCGGGTCGGTGCCGACCAGGGTCACGCAGTCCTCGCCGCCGCGCGGGGCGCAGTGCGGCAGCCAGCGGACCCAGCCCCAGCGGCGTTCGCCGTCGGCGTGCGCGGACAGGACCACGATGGCCAGGTCGCGCGGGCTGTGCAGCGTCGCCGCCTGGCCGATCAGCCAGCCGGTCAGGCCGGTCGCGGTGTCGCGTGGGCCGGTGACTCCCGCCACGCCCAGCCTGCGCATGGCCAGGGCCACCGGTACGGACCGGCAGATCGGCGGGGAGATCGCCCCGCCCTTCTCCTCGGAGAGCTCCAGGTTGGCGGGGAGGTCGGCCAGCCCGACCCTGAGCCGCAGCGCGTCGGGATCGTGGATGCGCCGCTCCCACAGCCGCCTGCGTGGACCGGTGGCGGTGAGCAGCACCTGCGCCGGGTCGGGCGCGTCGGCTCGGCGGATCAGCTCGTCCTCGGCCCTGGCCTGCTCGACCGCCAGCTCGTACGCCTCCAGGCGCTCCTTGTGCTGCTTGGCGGCCTTTCTGTGCTGCTTCTTGCCGTGGCGGCGGTCGCTCCACCACTGGCCGATCATGATGAGGGGGCTCATCAGGGCGATGAGCAGGTAGTACGGCTGTCGTAGGACGAAGGCCAGCGTGACGCCCATCACTGCGGGCAGGAGCGCGGCCAGCAACTGCAGGCGCATCCCCTCGGTGCGGCTGGGCTCCTGGGGGCGTTCGAAGGTGCGCTCGGGCTCCGGCCTGCGTAGCCGTGGCGGGCGGTTGTAGGCGACGCCGCCCTCCGGGAGGGGCGCCAGGTGCGCGTCCTGCGGCTCGATCGCGGTCAGGGTGAACACCGAGGAGCCGCAGGTCAGCAGCGTGTGCTCGGGCCAGTCGACGGGTTCGGTGAGTGGCTGGGCGGCCAGCGAGGGCGGCTCGTAGTGGACGGGCATCAGCTCCGCCGCCTCGCGTTCGGCGACCCGGGCGGTGAGCTCGGCGACCTCGTCGGCCCACCGGCCCTTGAGCTTGAGGCGCTGCGCCTGCTGGGGCACCCGGTGGCGGACCGGCTCGACCGTGATCGCGTCCGGGGTCACGCGCAGGGTGGCGGCCTCGGGGGCGAGGGACGGGTCGGCGACGGTCAGCGCGCACATCGGGTCGGACCCGATGACGTGCACGCCCAGGCCCAGACGGTGAACGGCGCCCGCGGCCGGGCCGCCGACGACCCGCACCTCGGCCACGCCGCCGGGCTCCTCGATGATCGTGGCGCGCGCGAGGTGGGCGTCGAGAGTGACCTTGTCGCCGTCGCGCAGCACCGCCCCGGCCAGGGCACGCGGATCGAGCGGCCGGCCGTTACGCCAGATCACAGCCAAGCTCCGGCCGGACCCCTCGGTCCGGTCCCGGATGGGCGCCCCGAGAGGGTTACGCGGGTCACTGAGAGGGTTGCGCGGGCCACCAGGGATGTCCCGCGGGTCAGGGGTGAAGGTGTCCGGCGATCCGCCGGCGCGGGTGTGCCGCCTTGATGGGCGGCCGCCGGGGTCGGTCACCGACATGCCGTAGGGGGCTCGGGCTCTGGGCAGGCGGACGACTTCGGCCAGCGGTGCCTGACCGCTGAGTGCCTCGCTCACCCTCGCCACCGTGGCGCCGTTGTCACCCTCGATCACAACGTCACGATCGCCTTGCTCGCCGAGCACGGTGAGCATGATCCGCATGTGCCGTCTCCTCGATCGGGCCTCGGCGCAAAGGTAGCGCCCGAAGAAAGGGTAGGTCCGGCGGTTGACGGCAATGGCATAGAAGGGCCGGGTTGTGGATAACCGGCGGCGGCAATTATGGCCTGTGGAAAGTCGACGATTTGGTTGCCCGCTTTGGAGGCGGCGGGTAACGCATGTTAATGGAGGGGATGGTGTGAAAAAAGGGGCGCAGGTGGCTACCCCCCACCCCAGCAGGGCCGATGGAAGGCCGGAGCCTGAGTGGGTTCGAGAATCGCCCCACTCCGCCCCGCCATCGCCGCGCTTATCCCGAAAAAACCACCCCCGTCAACTTGGTAGAAACAATAGGCATCGATTATTTCTTGTTGACACCGCGCCACCTGCGAAACGAGCATGGTTCCTCGCATTCCAGCCCCGCTCCCACAAGCGGGTGCACATAATGGCGTGAATTCGACAATTCACAATGGGAGCCCCCCACCCATGAGGACCAGTGAAAAGCCTGCCGTCAACACGGCGGGGTTGTCCGGCCCTGCCTCGCGCAAGCTCCCCGTGCCGCCCCGCGAACGCAAGCCCGCCCTGGCCGCTCTCGCCGTACTCCTGATCCTCGGCGGAGCGCTCGCCACGACGCTGCTCGTGCTGCGCAGCGGCGACCGGATCTCCGCGATCCGGGTCACCCAGCAGATCGGCGCCGGGCAGCAGTTCACCATCGAGGCGCTCGAAGAGGTGCAGATCGCCAATACCGGTCTCGACTTCGTCTCCTGGTCACAGAGGGGCGAGGTGACGAAGAGCTTCGCGGCCGTGACGATCGTGCCCGGCACCCTGCTGACCCACAACATGGGCGTCAAGGCCAGCAGCGAGCTGGTGCCCGGCAAGGCCAAGGTGGGTCTCGCCCTGAAACCTGGACAGTTCCCATCCGGCATCGTCGCAAGCCATCGGGTCCAGGTGGTGTACGTCCCAGCCCGTACCGAACAGGCGGAAAGCCGGGTGCTCGCACAGAGCGCACTCGTCCAGAGCGTCAGCGACAGCGGCAGAACCGGCGGATCAATCCTGATCACCGTGATCGTCGACGCGGCGGCGGCGAAGACCATAGTCCAATACGCCTCCAGCGGTGAGATCGCCGTGGCCGACCTGCCCGGAGTAAATTGACGTGGCGCTGATCGTACTGGCCGCCGACAAGGGCGCGCCGGGCGTGACCACTGCCGCGACGGCACTCGCGGCAGTCTGGCCGCGCCCCGTACTCCTCGCCGAGTGCGACCCCGCGGGCGGTGACGTCGCCTACCGGCTGCCCGCGGCCGACGGCGGCGTGCTCAACCCGGGCAAGGGCCTGCTCACGCTGGCCGCGACCGCCCGGCGTGGCCTGGAGCCCGCGCAGATCCACCAGCACACCCAGAAGATCGTCGGCGGCCTCGACGTGCTGGTCGGCCTCACCCACGGCGAGCAGGCGGCCGGCCTCACCTGGCTGTGGGGGCCGCTGGGCAGGGCGCTCGCCGCGATCCCGAACGCCGACGTGATCGCCGACTGCGGCCGCCTGGGCGCCCACCCGCAGATCGGGGACCTGACGGCGCAGGCCGAGCAGGTGGTGCTGCTCACCAGAGCCACCCTCGACCACGTCGCCCACCTGCGCGAACGCCTGTCCATCACCAAGGCCCACGGCGTCGCCGTGATCGCCGACCCGCGCAACTACCGCTCCTCGATCGACGACGTACGCAGGATCGTCGGCCCGAGCGTCAACTTCGTCCACGGCCTCGCGCACGATCCCAAGGGCGCCGAGCTGCTGCGCGGCCAGTGGGGCGGGCGCCTCGACCGCTGCCTGCTCATCCGCACGGCGCGAGACCTCGCCGGCCGGCTGGTGAGTCACCTATGAACGGGGCGGCTGGTGAGTCACCTATGAACGGGGCGGCTGGTGAGTCACCTATGAGCGGGCCGGTCGGTGAGTCACCTATGAACGGGCCGGTCAGTGAGCCACCTGTGACACCCGTGACACCTGTGACAACCACGAATTTGACACCCATGAATTTCGGTATGGCATTCAACCTCGCGAGGGGACCGGCACGTACAACCCGGAGACGCCTCCTCGCGAGAGTGAGCAGCCAGTGATCGACCACTCCCTAGTCAAGCGCTTCCGCCAGGAGGTCGGCGACCGCCTGGCCCACCAGCGCCGACTCGACCAGGTCAACGGTCTGGCCTCGATGACCGGCGAGGACGAGCGCCAGTTCGCCAGGGCGCTGATCTCCCAGGTTCTCGAAGAGCACGCGCGCAGCGAGATCGGCCTGGGCCGCACCCCTCCCACCGTCGAGGAGGAGGAGGCGCTCGCGGCCGGGATCCACGCCGCGCTGTTCGGCGTGGGCCGCCTCCAGCCGCTGCTCGACGACCCCGAGGTCGAGAACATCGACATCAACGGCTGCGACCGCGTCTTCGTCAGCTACGCCGACGGCCAGGAGCTCATGCGGGAGCCGGTCGCCGAGTCCGACGACGAGCTCATCGAGCTGATCCAGATACTGGCCGCCTACTCGGGCCTGTCGAGCAGGCCGTTCGACACCGCCAACCCCCAGCTCGACCTGCGCCTGCCCGATGGATCGCGGCTGAGCGCGGTCATGGACGTCACGCTCAGGCCGGCCGTCTCGATCCGCCGCGCCCGGCTCGGCAAGGTGTTCATGTCGGACCTCGTGGGCAACGGCACGTTGAGCCCGGAGGTGGGCAGGTTCCTCAGCGCGGTGGTCGGCGCCCGCAAGAACATCATGATCGCCGGATCCACGAACGCCGGTAAGACCACCCTGCTCAGGGCTCTGGCCAACGAGATCCCGCCGTACGAGCGACTGATCACGGTCGAACGCGCGCTGGAGCTCGGCCTCGACCAGTTCCCCGAGCTGCACCCCAACGTCGTCGCCTTCGAGCAGCGCCTGCCCAACTCCGAGGGCCAGGGCGAGATCACCATGGCCGAGCTGGTCAGGAGGTCGCTCCGGATGAACCCCAGCCGGGTGATCGTCGGCGAGGTGCTCGGCGACGAGATCGTCACGATGCTCAACGCGATGACCCAGGGCAACGACGGCTCTCTGTCCACCATCCACGCGAACTCCAGCATGGAGGTGTTCAACCGCATCTCCACCTACGCCCTGCAGGCCGGCGAGCGGCTGCCGATCGACGCCACCCACATGCTCATCGCGGGTGCGATCGACTTCGTGGTCTTCGTGGAGAAGCGCAACGACTACAACCGCGGCGGCACCCTGCGCCGCTACGTCTCCAGCATCCGCGAGGTCAACGGCTGCGACGGCCGTGTCCTGTCGAGCGAGGTGTTCATCCCGGGCGCCGACGGCACCGCCACCCCGCACGCCCCCATCTCCTGCATGGAAGAACTCGCCGCCCACGGATACAACCCCGGAGGCTGGCTGTGATCGACCTCGATCCGCTCGCTCTGCTCGCCGGCGCCCTCGTCGGCGGCGGCCTGTTCCTGTTCTTCCTCTCCCTGTACGGCATGCGCGTCCGGCCCGCCCGGCCCAAGCGCGAACTCGTCAAGACGCTCACCACCCGCACCGCGATCGCCGCGGTGTCCGCGACCCTGGTGCTGGTCGTGACCGGCTGGCCGGTCATGGCCGTGGGCACGGTGCTGCTGGTGTTCGCGTGGCGCGGCCTGTCCGGCGGCGCCGCCGAGGAACGAGCCGCGATGCGCCGCCTCGAAGGGCTGGCCGCCTGGACGGAGTCGCTGCGTGACACGATCGCCGGCGCGGCCGGGCTGGAGCAGGCCATCCCGTCGTCGATCAGGGCCGCCGCGCCCACGCTCAAGCCCCACCTGCGCGCGCTGGTCGACCGCCTCCACACCCGCATGGCGCTGCCGGAGGCGCTCGCGCTCTTCGCCGACGAGCTCGACGACCCCTCGGCCGACCTGGTGGTGGCCGCGCTGATACTCAACTCCAAGCTGCGCGGCCCCGGGCTGCGCGACGTGCTCGGGGCGCTGGCCGTGTCCGCGCGCGAAGAGCTCGACATGCGCCGCCGCGTCGAGGCCGAACGCCGCTCGACCAGGCGCAGCGTCCAGATCGTGGTGGTCACCGCGCTGGTCTTCGCCGGGCTGCTCGTCGTCTTCAACCCCTCCTACGTCAGCGAATACCGCGGCGTGCTCGGTCAGGCCGTGCTGGTCGTCGTGGCGGCGCTGTTCGGCGCCGGGTTCGCCTGGATGCGGCGCCTGGCCCGGTTCGACAAGCCCACCCGCCTGCTCGTAGGAGGCGGCCATGGATGAAGGGGGCGGTCATGGTTGAGGGCGTGCTGGCGGGCTCCGTACTGGGCCTCGGTCTGTTCCTGCTGCTCCGGGCGCTGTTCCCGGCCCGCCCCGGCCTGGTGGCGCGGCTGCTGGCGATCGAGGCCGTCCGCGAGGACGCCGACGCGCCGCGCATCCAGCTCGTCCTGCCCGACGAGGAGGTCTCCGCCTTCCGCCGCGGCCTGGGGGTACGGCTGGCCCGCCTCTACCATGCGCGCGGCTGGGAGGTCCGGTCGGTCAAGGCCGACCTGGCGCTGGTCGGGCGGTCGTTCGAGGGCTACCTGGCCACCAAGGCGCTGCTCGCGTCGGCCGGGCTGCTGGCCTTCCCGGTGCTGCTCGGCTGGCTGGCGCTGATGGGCTGGGGTACGTCCCTGACCATTCCGTTCTGGTCCGCCCTCCTCATGTCGCTGGTCTTCTTCTTCCTGCCCGACCTTCAGATCCGGCGCGACGCGTCGGCGAGGAGACGCGACTTCAGGCACGTCGTCGGCGCCTTCCTCGACCTGGTCTCGATGAACCTGGCGGGCGGGCGCGGCGTGCCCGAGGCGCTGATGATGGCGGTCTCGGTCAGCGGCGACCAGCCCAACTGGGCGATGTCGCGCATCCGCGAGGCGCTGAGCGGCGCCAGGATCGTCGGCATCACCCCGTGGCAGGCGCTCGGCCAGCTCGGCGAGGAGATCAACGTCGACGAGCTGCGCGACCTGTCCGCCGCGCTCGGCCTGGTCGCCGACGACGGCGCCAAGGTGCGCGCCTCCCTCACCGCGCGGGCCGCCACGCTGCGTCGCCGCGAGCTGGCCGAGATCGAGGGCCGAGCCGGTGAGCGTTCCCAGTCGATGCTCGTCGCCCAGCTCCTGCTGTGCGCGGGCTTCGTGATCTTTCTTAGTTTTCCCGCCGCTATGAAGATGTTGGGGTCCTAATGAACCATCCCTGGGTCATCTACCTGCAGGCATATCTCGGCGTACGTATCCACCGCGCCCGCACCGCCTCCAGCCGGGGCGCCTCGGCGGTCGAGTGGGTGATCATCACGGCGATCATCGCCGGAGTCGCCCTCGGGCTGGCCACCCTCATCAAGACGCTGGTCGAGCAGAAGCAGAGCGAGATCCAGACCAGCTTCGGCACCGGCGGCGGCACGTGACACCTGCCCGCCGACCGTCGCGCGGGCTGAAGCAGCAGCGGAAGCAGCCGCAGAAGCAGGAGCGGAAGCAGTCACGGAAGCGCCCGCACCGGCGCGACCGCGGCGCCTCGGTGATCGAGCTCGCCCTGCTGATGCCGGTCATCCTGGCGGTCGTGCTGCTCATCGTGCAGGTGGCGCTCTGGTTCCACGGCCGCCAGGTGGCCGAGGCGGCCGCCCGGGAAGGCGCCAGGGTGGCCAGGTCGGCCCCCTTCGACTCGGGCGACTGGGAGGGCGCGGCCACCACCAAGGCCACCGACATCGTCCGCGCCATCGGTCCCCGCCTGCTCTCCAACGCGACGGCCACGACCGCGGAGAAGGACCCCGACGAGCGCTTCGTCACTGTGACCGGCAGCGCCGTACAGGTCATCCCGCTCCTGCCGGAGCTCACGTTCACGATCACGGCCACCTCGGGCGGTCCCGTCGAGTGCTTCCGCCCGGACGACGGGAGTGACGACTGCGAATGAGCCAGAACCGGCGGCGTGAGCGCGGCTCGATGGCCGTGGAGACGGTCATGCTGGCGCCCGTCTTCCTGCTGTTCCTGATGTTCCTGGCCGGAGCCGGCCGGCTGGTCGAGGCGCAGGGCGAGGTCAACGGCGCGGCGCGGGACGCGGCTCGGGCCGCGTCGGTGCGGCGCTCGTTCGACGCCGCCGGCGACGCGGCGGACCGGAGCGTCAAGGCCGCGCTCGACGGGCGGTGCCAGAGCCCGGCCGTGTCCCTCGACGGCTCCAAGTGGGAGGAGGGCGGCCAGGTACAGGCCGAGGTCACCTGCGAGCTGGACCTGGGCTTCCTGGGGTTCCCCGGCACCAAGCGGATGACCGGCACCTCGGTGGTCCCCCTGGAGCAGTTGAGGAGGACCGAATGAGCCGCCGCGACCGCGGGACGATGTCGGTCTTCACCGTGCTCTTCTCCGTGGCGGTGTTCCTGCTGGCGGGGCTGCTCGTGGACGGCGGCTCGGCGATCAACGCCCGGCTGCGGGCCGCCGACGTCGCCGAGCAGGCCGCGCGGGCGGGCGCCGACCAGGTCGACGTCGATCACCTGCACGAGACGGGTGAGATCCGGCTGCTCGGTGACGGCCAGGTGTGCGACCGGGCCGACGAGGTGGTCACGGCGGTGGCGAGCGCCGACGTGGCGAGGGGCACGTGCACCGTTGCGCCGGGCCAGGACGGCGTGACCGTCTCGGTGAAGGTGCGCTGGACGGCCTTCTTCCTGCAGGCCATCGGCTTCCCCGGCACCGAGATGGAGGGCGAGGCCACGGCCGGGCCACAGGCCAGGTGAGCCAGACCCATTCCGCTCACTCGATGGATCAGAGCACGACCACGCAGGACCCTGAACACGGAGAAGGGAGAGGCGATGCCGACGCGAGAACCCGCGCGTCCCGCGGGCCGGCCGCACGGGCCCGGGCAGGCGCCCGCGCGCATCCCGGCCAGGCGGAGTGTGGGCGACGTGCTGGGCGGCCTCGGCGCGCTCACGGTGCTCGTGGCGATCGTCGGCGGCGTGCCGTACGCGCTGCTCACGTTCGCCGGGCCGCCGCTGTCTCCCGAACTGCTCGATCTCGACCTGCTCACCAGCCGCGTGGGGCCGAGCACGATCATGGCCGTGCTGGTGCTGTTCGTCTGGCTGGCCTGGCTGCAGTTCTTCTCGTGCGTGGTCGTCGAGGTGTACGCGGGAGTGCGCAAGGTGGGCATGCCCGCCAGGGTGCCGCTCTCCGGCGGGTCCCAGGCGCTGGCGAACAAGCTCGTCTCGGCCGTGCTGGTGCTGTTCACCGCCGGCGCCATGATCGTGCCCATCGCGAAGCTGGCGACGCCGCCGCCCACCGCGCCGGCCATGACGACGGTCGCGTACTCCGCGCCGATCGTGGAGCAGCCAGTGGACACGCAGCAGCACGAACAGCGGACCAAGAAGGTGTACGTGGTTCAGCCGCCCCATGGCCGGCACCACGAGAGCCTGTGGGAGATCGCCGAGAAGTGCCTGGGTGACGGGCGCCGATATCCCGAGATCTACCAGCTCAACCAGCACAAAGAGCAGCCCGACGGCACCCGGCTGCGCATGGCCGACCTGATCAGGCCGGGCTGGGTGCTCGACATGCCCGAGGACGCGCGCCACGCCCATGTCGTGCCGGTGAACCAGGCGCGGGCCCAGACGCTGAAGCAGCACCCGGCGGGATCGCACGGTGGACATCGGCAGGTCGCCGACGAGGTACGCCAGATCTCCAGCGTGAAACAGGGACCGGCGCACGCACGACAGGACACCCAGGGCACCAGAGCCGAGGCGGCGGCGGAGAGTTCCGCCGTCGACCTGGTCGATTACCTGGGCGTCGCGTCGCTGGCCGCGGCGGGTCTGCTGATCGTGCTGGCCAGGCGGCGCCGTGAGCAGCTCTGGCGGCGGGTGTTCGGCCGCCGCATCGTCCGGCCGCGCGACGACGCCGCCAAGGCCGAGGTCGCGCTCAGGCTGGGCGCCGACGCGCCGGGCACCCGCATCCTCGACATCGGGCTCAGGCTGCTCGGCGCCGAGCTGGCCACGCAGGGCCGCACCCCGCCGACCGTCTACGCCGCCCATCTGTCGCCGCGCAACCTCGACCTGTGGATCCACCCGCCGGACGGCGACGCGCCCGAGCCGTGGCTGGCCCAGGACGGCGGCCAGGTGTGGCGGCTGGCCGCGCACGAGGGCCGCCTGCTGGAGGAGCAGCCCGGCGGCGCACCGTACCCGGGGCTGGTCTCGATCGGCGCCGACGAGAGTGGCCGGGTGCTGATCGACCTGGAGGCGGCGCAGGGCCTGATCAACATCCGCGGCCCGCAGACCACCGCGGCGCTCGCGGCGCTGGCCGTGGAGCTGGCCACCAACCGCTGGTCCGACCGGATGCGCATCACGCTCGTCGGCTTCGGCGACGAGCTGACCGCGATCGCGCCCGACCGGATCAGGGCCGTGGGCAGCCTGGCCGAGGTGCTGCCCGAGCTGGAGGCCACCGCCGCCCCCCGCCAGGAGGTGCTCACCGGGCGCATCACCGGCCGCCCGCGCGACGCCCACTACCTGCTGTCCGCCGTGGCCCCCACCCATGAGGAGGCGCGCCGCCTGGCGCTGCTCGCCCGCAAGGACACCGCCGGATATGTAGTGACGGGCGACGTGCCGCACGCCACCTGGACCCTGGAGATCACCGAGGACGGCAAGGCGAAGATCGCGGAGCTGGGCTTCGAGGTGACCGCCCAGTTGCTGCCGCGCCGCCACTACCAGGCGCTGATCGATCTCTTCCGTACGGCCGAGCAGCTCGACGGCGAGGCGCTGCCCGAGGCGGAGCCGCTGGAAGAGCTGGCGCCACCCGCGGTGGAGGTCCGGATGCTCGGCCCCATCGAGATCCTCGGCCGCGACCCCCTCGAAGAGGGCCGGATGGCGCTGGCCACCGAGCTGCTGGTCTACCTGGCCACGCATCCCGGCGGCGTGCACCCCGTCGTCCTCGGCGGTGTCCTGTGGCCGCGCGGCGTGCAGCCCACGGTCAGGGACGCCACGATCGCCAGGGTCGTCGACTGGATGGGCCACGAACACCTGCGGGCCGACGAGGCGGGCCGGCTGCGGCTGGGGCCCGCCGTGCGCACCGACTGGGCGCTCTTCCGCGAGCTGGTCCGCCGGTCGCACGGCGATCCGACGGCGCGGACCGTACTCCTGGACAAGGCGCTCGGCCTGGTCAGAGGCCCGCTGCTGACCGGGCGGCCGCCCGGGAGATACGCCTGGCTGGCGGGCGACGAGCTCGAGTACGACGTCGCGGCCGAAGTCGCCGACGCCGCCCACCGGCTGTGCGAGATCCGGCTGGCGCACGGCGAGCCGGACGCGGCGGTCGCGGCCGTACGCGCGGCCCTGCTGCTCGCCACCGACGACGAGGGGCTCTGGCGCGACCTGCTGCGCGCCACGCACGCCACCGAGGACGTGGTACGGCTCCGCACGGTCGTCGAGGGGCTGACCCGGCGCGCGTCCTCCCACCCCTACGGCGGCGGGATGGCACCTGAGACCGAGGCCCTGATCGACGAACTGCTGCCGTCGTGGCGCATCCACATAGTGAGGGAGTCGTCGGCATGAGGCGGATGACGGTAATGCTGGCGCTCCTGCTCGCGGCGGGCTGCGGCCCGCCCGACCGGCCGTACGTCCCCGGAGACGCGCCGGCATCCCCCACCGGCCAGAGCGCCGCGCGCCCCGCCCCCACGTCCTCCCAGGGCAAGACGGTCGAGGTCGGCGACGGCCTGAAGGTGAAGGTGGAGAAGGGGACGACGAGCAACGCGCTGCAACGGCTCTTCGCCGACTACTACGTCGAGCGATGGAAGGCGGTCGAGACCGGCGACAACCAGTACCAGCGGCACCTCGAACCACCGCTGATACCGCAGGCGGGCGAGTGGGTGCGCGGGTTCGCCGACCGGAAGGAGTCGGCGCGCGGTGTCGCGCGGCTCTACCGGCTGCGGATCACGTCGGTCATGGGCAAGGGAGCCCAGGTCGACACGTGCGTGGACGAGCGAGGCGTGCGTCTCCTCTCCACGCCCACCGGTAAGGCGGTCGCGCCCCAGCCCGACTGGGTGCGCGCTCCTTACCTCCAAGCCGTGCTCGCGCATCGCGGCGACGACGGTGTGTGGCGGATCAGGGAATTCCGCCAGGACAAAGAAGGGTGCACTTGATGAATCCCCTGATCCCGGCGCTCGTCACGGGGCTGCTGCTGTCCGCGCCCACCCCCCAACCCACCACGGGGGCCAGGGCGACCGAACAAGGCAGAACGAGGACCCTAACCCTCGAACACTCCGGCATCCAGGTCACCGGCGACGTGGGCAAGGGCGGCAAGAGCGACGGCTACCGGATCAAGCGCCCCTGCTGGTACGAGCCGGGGCTCTCCGCCGACGAGATGCTCAAGTTCCAGACGAACTCGAAGACCCAGTTCGCCAGGGTGAAGGCGGACGAGGAGAGTTTCACGAAGTTCGTCAAGCAGTTCAAGGACAAGAAAGGGCAGCCAGGGCGCTGGTGGACGCCCGCCTACGACGCGTCCGACCCCAACGGTGCCACCTGCTGGGCCGGGCTCGAACTGTTCATCTTCGTGCCGCCGAACGACACGCCGCCCTCCGGCATCACGTTCGAGCAGCTGGCCGAGATCGCGCGGGCGGCGATCACCGTGCCCCAGCCGACGGTCAAGCTGAGCCCGGACGCCAAGAGCTTCGTCAACCTGCCGACGTTCGTGTGGCTCGAAGGCATCGGCCAGCCGCGGCGTACGGCGACGGCGACGCTGCCCGGCGTCATGAGCGCCACCGTGGTCGCCACGCTCCAGAACATCAAGATCGACGCGGGCACCGGCAAGGACCGGGCCGACGTGCGCGAACAGTGCGGCGCCACCGGCAAGCCGTACGCCAAGGGGGCCCAGTTCACCTGTGGCGTGCAGTACCTGCGCTCGTCGATCGACCAGCCACGGCAGGTGTACCAGCTGACCGTGACGACCGTGTGGCCGGTGACGGTGGCGGGCGGGGTACCGGTCCAGTTCGCGCCGGTCGAGGTGGGGGTGACCCGCGACGTGCCGGTGGGTGAGGTGCAGAGCAACGTCCGCCCATAAGTGACGCCTCAGGCGATGACGGCGGCGAGCGGAGCGAGCTCCGGCAGCTCCGCCGCTTCCGCCAGCACCTCCTTGAGCACGGTGTCGTGCGTGGGGCTCGCCTGGGCGAGCAGCTCACGGCCCGCCGGGGTGACCTCGGTGTAGATGCCCCTGCGGTCGTCCTCGCACAGGTAGCGGGACAGCAGCCCGCGGTTCTCCAGCCGCGTCACCAGCCGGGTGGTGGCGCTCTGGCTCAGCACGACCGCGCGGGCGAGCTGCTGCATGCGCATGTGCCAGCCGTCCTGGCGACCCAGCACGTCGAGCACGGTGTACTCGCTCACGCTCAGGTCGTGCTCCTTCTGCAGAGCCCTCTCCAGCCGGTCCTCGATCCTGGCGTGCAGCGCGGCGAGCGTGCGCCAGCCCTGGGCGCGCGCTTCGACGGCGTCATCGGCGAGCGGCATGTGACACCTTCCCGGACAAGCTTGTATGGTGAGTTAGTCGGCGTGCGCAAATATTGTCTACGCTTACTAACGTCGTCTGAGGAGTATTCTATGCCACTCGCCCTGTTCGCCCTGGCGATCAGCGCCTTCGGCATCGGCACCACCGAGTTCATCATCAACGGGCTGCTGCCGGAGCTGGCCGCGGACTTCGCCGTCACGATCCCGGCCGCCGGTCTGCTCGTGTCCGGCTACGCCCTGGGCGTGGCCATCGGCGGGCCGCCGCTGACCATGCTCGGCGGCCGGTTGTCCCGCAAGACCATGCTGCTGTCGCTGATGGTGCTGTTCATCGTGGGCAACCTGCTGTCCGCGCTCGCGCCCTCGTACGGCGTGCTCATGGTCGGCCGCTTCCTGTCCGCGTTCGCGCACGGCGCCTACTTCGGCGTCGGATCCGTCGTGGCCGCCGACCTCGTCGCCCCGCAGAAGCGGGCCAGCGCCATCGCGCTCATGTTCACCGGGCTGACCCTGGCGAACGTCCTCGGGGTGCCGCTCGGCACCTGGATCGGGCAGGCGTTCGGCTGGCGGGCGACGTTCTGGGTCGTGGTGGTCATCGGCGTCGCCGGCCTCATCGGCGTGCTCGCCCTGGTGCCCGCCCAGCCGCGTCCCGAGGGCGGTGGCCTGCTGCGCGAGCTGGTGACCTTCCGCAAGGGTGGCGTCTGGCTGGCGCTGGCCATGACCGTGTTCGGGTTCGCGCCGGTGTTCGCGGTGATCACCTTCATCTCGCCGATCATGACGAGTGTCGGCGGATTCTCCTCCGGCGCGGTGCCGGTCGTCATGGCGCTGTTCGGGGTGGGACTCGTGGTCGGCAACCTGATCGGCGGCCGGCTCGCCGACCGGGCCGTCATGCCGAGCATCTACGGCTCGGTGGCCCTGCTCACGCTGCTGGGCGTGGTCCTCGCGCTGGTGGCGCGGAACCAGGTCGCGTTCATCGTCACGATCACGTTGTTCGGGGTGGCCGCCTTCGCGACCGTGCCGCCGCTGCAGACCCGGGTCCTGGACGCCGCCGCGGGTGCTCCGACGCTGGCCTCCGCGGCCAACATCGGCGCTTTCAACCTGGGCAACGCGATCGGGTCGTTCGTGGCGGGGCTGACGATCGACGCGGGCTTCGGCTACACGGCTCCGGCCTGGACCGCCGCGCTGCTCGGCCTGACCGGGCTCGCGGTGGCGGGCCTCGCCGGCGCGCAGGCCCGTCGCCACCTCGTCCCGGCCGCTTGACGACCCCGCAGGCCCGTCGCCACCTCGTCCCGGCCGCCTGACGACCCCGCGGGCGGGCCGACCGGTCGGGGGCCGGTACGCATCGCGCCGGCCCCCGGCTCAGCCGAACAACTCGTCCATGTTCTGCGCGGTCACCGCCCTGACGGTCCAGCGGTCGAGCAGGCTCTGGTCCGTGCACGCCTGGATGCGGACCCGAGCCTCCTCAGGGACCGAGATGCGGCGTGCGTCGAGGAATCCCAGGATCAGCTGGGCCGGCGTCCTGTCCGGCCCGCCTCTGTATTCATGTGCTCCGGCCACCGGCCAAATCCTACAGAGCGCGGCCGGAACATGACGGGGAGTTGCTAGAGCCGGCCGGACTCGTGGGCGAGCAGCCACTCCTTGACCGGCACGCCGTAGTAGTAGCCGCCGTAGCCGCCCGAGCCGGGCAGCACGCGGTGGCAGGGGACGAAGGGGGCGATCAGGTTCTGGGAGCAGGCCGACCCGGCCGCGCGGGCCGCCGTCCTGGGCAGGCCGGCGCGTTCGGCGAGCTCGGCGTACGAGACCGTGGTGCCCGGCTTGACCTCGCGCAACGCCTCATGGAGGCGCTTGCGGGTGGCCGTGCCCGGCTGCTCGACCGGAACGGCGTCCAGCGCCAGGAGGTCGCCGTCCAGATAGTCGCGTACGGCCTGAGCGGCGGGGCCGAGGTCGTCGACCACGTCCAGGCCCTCGGCCTGCAACGCGGGTGACAGCCGGACGAACATGTCCGAGGGGTCGGCGGTGAAGCCGGCCGCGACCAGCACGCCGTCGCGGCACAGCAGGGACAGCGGGCCGATGGGCGTCGGCAGGACTTGGGCGTCGATCATGAGGAACTCCAGAGATGCAGGGCGGCGTAGGCCCGCCAGGGCCGCCACCGCTCGATGTGGTCTTCGGGAATGCCCAGGCAGGCCATGCGCTTGTTGAGCACCAGGTCGCCGATGGGCCAGGCGTCGGGGTCGCGCAGCGCGCGCAGCGCGACATAGCTGGCGGTCCAGGGGCCGATGCCGGGGACGTCGAGCAGCTCCGCCACGGCCTCGGCCGGATCCTGGCCGCCGTCGAGGTCGATCCGGCCCTCGGAGACGGCGATGGCCAGCTCCTTGACCGTCGAGACGCGGCGGTTGGTGAGCCCCAGCTCCGAGAGGTCCGCCGCGAGCAGCTCCGTGGCGCTGGGGAACAGGTGGGTCAGCCCCGGTACCGGGCCCTCGACGGGCCGACCGGCCCGCTCGACGATCCGGCCGAGCATGGTGCGGGCGCCCGCGACGGAGATCTGCTGGCCCACGACCGCGCGTACGGCCAGCTCGAACCCGTCGAACGCGCCCGGCACCCGCAACCCGGGCCGGGACTCGACGAGCCGGCCCAGCGAGGTCTCGGCCAGCGCGGTCGCGATGGCGTCGGGGTCGGCGTCGAGATCGAGCAGGCGGCGGCAGCGGGCCACGATGCGAGCCAGTTGCCGGGTGTCGTCCACGGCGACGTCGAGCGCGATGTGGCCAGACTCGGGGGTGAGCGTGATCGTCCCGCCGGGGACCGCCCGGCTGTAGGACATCAGGCTCGCCACCTCAAGGCCGGGGATCGCGCGCGAGGCCAGGAACGAGAACACGCCCTCGATGTCGTACGGCTCCCGCCGGTGCAGGCGCAACCGGAGCGTCGCGGGCCCCGTCACGACCTCGACCGCCGGTGGCGCCGAGGCGGACAGGCCGCCCGCCGTCGCGCGGAGCTCGCTGGGCGTGAACCCGTACGTCTCCCGCATCGTCGCGTTGAACTGCCGCACGCTCCCGAACCCGGCCGCGAACGCCACCTCGGTGACCGGGAGCCGCGTCTCCGTCAGCAACTGCTTGGCGAGCAGCAGCCGCCTGGTCCGGGCCACCGCCAGCGGCCCCACGCCGAGTTCGGCCACGAACAGCCGGTGCAGGTGCCGCTCGGTGATGTGCAGCCGCCTGGCCAGCCCCGCCACGCCCTGCTCGTCGGCGGCCCCGTCGTCGATCAGCCGCAGCGCCCGCCCGATGAGGTCGCCGCGCAGGTCCCACCCCGGATCGCCGGGGGAGAGCTCCGGGCGGCAGCGCTTGCACGGGCGGAAGCCCGCCGCCTCCGCCGACGCCGCGTGCCGGTAGAACCGCACGTTGCGCGAGGCCGGCGTGCGGGCCGGGCAGATCGGCCGGCAGTAGATCCGCGTCGACGTCACCGCCGTGTAGAAGCGCCCGTCGAATCGGGCGTCCCGGGCTGAGACCGCCCGGTAGCAGGAGTCGAAATCGAGCTCAAGTGGCGACATGACACCGAGCGTAGGCGTTCGCCCAGCCCCCCGACTGGCGGAAATCAGACCTGACCGTAAAAACGCTGGTCAGCAGGTCAAAGCTGCCAACCAGCGGAAATCAGACCTCACTTCGACGAAACGCCCACACCCAGGTCGAACTCGCGGTACACGCGCGCCCAGAACCCGTCACGCAGCCACACCCGCGCCTCGGGGAAGGGCCGCAACGAGTGGCCGAGCTCCTTCTCGGCCTCGATGAGCAGCTCCGTGTCGATGACCGTCGGCAGGATCGGCCCTGGCAGCAGGTCGCGGATGTTGTCGCGGCCACGCGTGAGTATCCACTTCTGTGCCACGTGCTCGCCCACGTCCTCGACGCGCGGTCTGTTGGGCCCGAGCTTGGCCACCTGGCCGGGCTTGACGTGCGGTTTGACGGGCGCGCGTCCGGCGAACACCTGCGCGGGCGACGGAGCGGTCACCGGCGGGGCGACCGGAACAGGCTGCGGAGCACGGCTGAAAAAGGGCCTCAGGAAATCAGCAGTGATCACTTCCACGGTGTCGGACTCCCACACCAGGCGCTCGGCCTGGTTGGTGCCGTACGGCGGCTCGACGCCCCACAAGTGGATGCGCACCCCGTACGCCTGCGCCGCCTCCACGGCGGGCACCATGTCCTCGTCTCCGGCGAGCAAGATCGTGTCAGTTACCGCATGGTGCCTGGCCAGCGCCTCCAGGTCACTCCTGATCTGCGCGTCCACGCCTTTCTGCTGGCCACGGGCGTTCAGGTTGCCAAGCCGTACCTTGACCCAGGGCAACTGGGCGATGACCCGCTGATCGACGGTCGGCACACGGTCACGAGCGGCGTCATACCAATAGATCCGCAGAAGTTCGCCAGATATACGTTCCAGCGCATGTTTCTGTAGACTCTGGATCAGCTCATCGGCGGCAACTCGATATTCTTTGCGCTCCTTGGCGCCCAGCAGCACTTCGCCTGCGGCAGCATAGAGATATCCGACGTCCACCAGGACGGCGTACTTCGCTGCCACAGCATGCGGCATGAGGTCTGGGATGGCCATGTGTCCTCCAGGCCGCGGTTAGTTGATCGGCTGACTATATACGCCTACTTTCTCTAGATAGTCCCAACTCCTCGAGAACTTGACACCCGATTCCCGGGATCTATCTAGGGTAGGGCGCTCATCCGCCAAGCCGACTTCCCCGGTACGACTGGCTTACGCATCGTTCTCGCCACGTTTCGCCATGTTTGAGTTCGCGGTTCGGTCGGCGGCTCCGGCGCGGACCGCCGGGTGGCGAGGACGGCCACGAGGGCGGCGATCTCCTCCGGCGTGGCGTCACCGCGAACGATCCTCAGCTGGGCGCTCATAGCGGGATGTTCCCATGCTTCTTCGGCGGCAGCGAGGCTCGCTTGTTCCGCAGCGCGCGCAGCGCCTTGACGACCTGGGCGCGTGTCTCGGCAGGTCTGATCACCGCGTCGACATAGCCGCGTTCGGCCGCGATGTACGGGTTGGCCAGCGTGTCCTCATACTCGGTGACCAGCCTGGCCCGCTCGGCGTCGGCGTCATCGCCCGCCGCGGCCAGCTCGCGCCGGTAGAGGATGTTGACGGCGCCCTGCGCGCCCATGACCGCGATCTGCGCCGTGGGCCAGGCCAGGTTGACGTCCGCGCCCAGGTGTTTGGAGCCCATGACGTCGTACGCCCCGCCGTACGCCTTGCGGGTGATCACCGTGACGAGCGGCACGGTGGCCTCGGCGTAGGCGTAGAGGAGCTTGGCGCCGCGACGGATGATTCCGTTCCATTCCTGATCGGTCCCCGGGAGGAATCCCGGTACATCAACAAAAGTCAGGATAGGAATATTAAAAGCATCACATGTTCGAATAAATCTGGCCGCCTTCTCGGAGGCGTTGATATCCAGGCACCCGGCGAAATGCATCGGCTGGTTGGCCACCACGCCCACCGACCGCCCGTCCACCCGGCCGTAGCCGACCACCACGTTCGGCGCGAACAGCGGGTGGACCTCCAGGAACTCACCGTCGTCGAGCACGCGCTCGATGACCCGGTGCATGTCGTAGGGCTGGTTCGCCGAGTCCGGGATCAGCTCGTCGAGCTCGGGATCCGGCTCCAGGTCGCCGGCGTCCTCGAAGACCGGCGCCTCGTCCAGGTTGTTGGACGGCAGGTAGGACAGCAGCGCCTTGACGTAGTCGAGCGCGTCGCTCTCGTCCGTGGCCTGATAGTGGGCCACGCCCGACTTGGTGTTGTGCGTGTGCGCGCCGCCGAGCTCCTCGAAGGTGACCTCCTCGCCGGTCACGGTCTTGATCACGTCCGGGCCGGTGATGAACATCTGCGACGTCTGGTCGACCATCACCACGAAGTCGGTCAGCGCGGGGGAGTAGACGTGGCCGCCGGCCGCCGCTCCCATGATGAGCGAGATCTGCGGGATCACGCCCGAGGCGTGCACGTTCCGCTTGAAGATCTCCGCGTAGAGCCCGAGCGCGACCACGCCCTCCTGGATGCGCGCGCCGCCGCCCTCGTTGATGCCGATGATCGGGCAGCCGGTCCGCAGCGCCAGGTCGAGCACCTTGACGATCTTCTCGCCGTAGACCTCGCCGAGCGAGCCGCCGAACACGGTCGCGTCCTGCGAGAACACGCACACCTGGCGCCCGTCGATCGTGCCGTGGCCGGTGATCACGCCGTCGCCGTACGGCCGCCTGCTCTCCAGCCCGAACATCGTGGACCGGTGCCTGGCGAACTCGTCGAACTCCACGAACGAGTCCTCGTCGAGCAGCGCCAGCACCCGCTCCCGCGCCGTCAGCTTGCCTTTGTCGTGCTGTTTGGCCACGGACGCCGCGGAGCCGGCGTGGACGGCCTCGTCAAGCCGGCGTTCCAGGTCGGCGATCTTGCCCGCGGTGGTGTGGATGTCCGGCGGGTCCGGTAGGGCCTCGGCAGCGCTCATGCGCGCAAGATTAACCCGCCTCCTAGAGTGGATCCATGACGGAGGCGGTTCACACGCACGGCCTTTTCAAGAGATACGGCCCACAGATCGCGGTGGCCGGCATCGACCTGGTGGTCCCGGCAGGCAGCTTCGCCGGGCTCGTCGGCCCCAACGGCGCCGGCAAGACGACTTCCCTCAGCATGATCACCGGTCTGCTCCGCCCCGATGGCGGCCAGGCCGAGATCGACGGCTTCGACGTGTGGCGCGATCCCGTCGCGGTCAAGGCCCGCATCGGCGTGCTGCCCGAGGGGCTGCGGCTGTTCGAGCGGTTGTCGGGCCGCGAGCTGCTCCTGTACAACGGCAGGCTGCGCGGCATCTCCAAGGCCGACGTCGAGCAGCGCGCCGAAGAGCTGCTGCAGGTGATGGACCTGGCCGAGGCCGCCGACAAGCTCGTCATCGACTACTCCACCGGCATGCGCAAGAAGATCGGCCTGGCGGCGGCGCTGCTGCACAACCCGTCCGTGCTCTTCCTCGACGAGCCGTTCGAGGGTGTCGATCCCGTCAGCGCCAACACGCTCACCGAGGTGCTCCGGCGCTTCACCGCGTCGGGCTCGACCGTCATCTTCTCCAGCCACGTGATGGATCTCGTCGAACGGCTCTGCGACTGGGTGTCGGTGATGAGCGCCGGGCACATCGTGGCCCAGGGCCCGCTGGAGCTGGTGCGTGAAGGACGTACCCTCAACCAGGCCTTCCTGGAGCTGGTCGGCGGCCCGCGTGACAACGGCGACTCGGGCCTGACCTGGCTCGGCCGGGGCAAGGACCCGGCGTGAGCACGGTCGCGCTCTTCGCCCGGCTCAAGCTCCGGTTGCTGGCCGGCAACCTCCGCGGCGACCTGCAGCGCAAGCTCGGCTTCACCCTCACGCTCATCCTGTCGGTGTTCGTGAGCGTCATCGGCTTCCTGCTCATGAGCCTGCTCCGGCTGGCCCCGCACGACGTGGCCGCGTCGATCGTCGTCGTGGTGTTCTCGGTCATGCTCATCGGCTGGATGATCGTGCCGCTGCTGGCGTTCGGCCTGGACGACACGCTCGACCCGGCCCGGCTGTCGCTGTTCCCGCTGCCCACCCACCGGCTCGCGGTCGGCATGTTCACCGCCTCCGCCACCGGCGTCTGGCCGCTGGCCACGCTGATCGTCACGACGGGCGCCCTCGTGGGGCTCGCCACCGGCGTCGGCGGCGTGCTGCTCGGGATCGTCGCCGTGCTCCTGCAGTTCGCGCTCTGCCTGGTCGCCTCCAGGCTGGTCACCACCGCACTGTCCAGCGCGCTGCGCACCCGGCGCGGCCGGGACGTGCTGGCCGTGGCCGCGATCTTCGTCGTCCTGCTCGCGCAGTTGCCGAACCTCCTGCTCAACGGCAACATCGGCGACCCGGCGGCGATGCTGCGCGGGGCGGCGGCGGTCCTCAGATGGACGCCCTCGGGCATGGCCGCGCACGCGATGGCCGACGGCGGCCTGACCGGTCTGGCCGAGCTCGTCGCCGTGGCACTCGTGGTGGTCGTGGTCGGCTGGCTGTGGATCAAGGCGCTGAGCAGGGCCCTGGTCACGCCCGACGCCTCCACCCGCGCCGCCTCCGTACGCAGGGAGAGCGGGCTGGTCGACCGGTTCCTGCCGGACGGGCCGCTGGCCGCCGTGGTCACCAAGGAGCTCAAGTACATCAGGCGCGAACCCCGCTCCCGGGTCGGCTGGTTCTCCTCCGTCGTGGTGGCCGTCGTGCTGGGGTTCTCGGTCACCCGTTCCGGAGAGACCGGGGCGTGGATCCCGATCCTGCTCACCGCGTCGGCCGGGATGATGATCGCCCTGCAGTCGGCCAACTCGTTCGGCATCGACGGCCGCTCGCTCTGGATGAACGCCGTCGCCACCGGCTCGGAGCGCGGCCTCAGCACCGATCTGGCCGGGCGCCACCTGGCCGGCGCGGTGATCGCGACACCGCTGCTCATCGTGATCGCCACCATCGCCGGACTGCTCGCCGGGCACCCGGAGGGGATCGCACCGGCGGTGCTCACCGGCCTGGGGGCGCTCGGCATAGGGTTCGGCGTCGGCTCCGTGACCAGCGTCGCCATCCCCTACACCGTGCCCGAGCGGATGAACGCCTTCAGCGGGGCCGCGCCGGGGCAGGGCGGGCAGGCGTTCGTCTCCGGCGTGGGCGCGCTGCTGGGTGTCAGCGCCCTGTCGCTGCCGTTCGTGGTGCCGCTGCTGTTCGGGCTCTTCTGGGTGTCCGTGCTCGCGCCGTTCTACGGGCTGCTGGCCGAGTTCCTGGGGCGGCGGCTCGGCGCGAAGATCGGTTTCGCCCGCCTTCCTGAGCTGCTCGCGGCGGTGTCCCAGGCCACCTGATCAATGGTCTAGTCCAATACGTGAGACCGCCTTACGGTCTTTCCGGGCTTGTGGATACCTTTGAAGCATGATTGACCAGGGGATTGAGCGTCGCAGTGCCGCGGTCACCGAAATGCCCGACGAGCTGCGCCAGGACGTGCGATTGCTCGGCAAGCTGCTCGGGCAGGTGATCGCCGAGCAGGGCGGCGAGGATCTGCTGGCTGATGTCGAACGCCTGCGTAAGGCCGTGATCGCCGCACGCAGGGGCGAGGTCACCGGCGACGAGATCACGGCCATGGTCGCCGCGTGGGAGATCGACCGGGCCGTGCAGATCGCCCGCGCGTTCACCTGTTACTTCCATCTGGCCAACCTGGCCGAGGAGCACTACCGCATCCGCATCCTGCGCGAACGTGACGCCGAGGGCCGGGTCGAGCGGGAGTCGCTGGCGCAGGCCGTACAAGAGCTGGGCGACGAGCGCGTCACCGAGCTGGTCAAGGGGCTGGAGCTGCACCCGGTCCTGACCGCGCACCCGACGGAGGCGCGCAGGCGCGCGGTCGTCACCGCGATCCAGCGGGTCAGCGGCCAGCTCACCGAGTACAACGCGGCCGGTCGCGGCGCCTCCGAGCGCGCCGAGAGCCGACGGCGGCTGCTGGAGGAGATCGACCTGCTGTGGCGTACGGCCCAGCTGCGCTCCACCAAGCTCGACCCGCTCGACGAGGTACGCACGGCCATGGCCGCCTTCGACGAGACGCTGTTCCGCATGGTGCCGCAGGTCTACCGCTCGCTCGACGCGGCCCTCGGCGACGGCACCGGCACCCGGCCGCCGCTGGCCAGGCCCTTCATCCGCTACGGCAGCTGGATCGGCGGCGACCGCGACGGCAACCCCAACGTGACCGCCAAGGTCACCCGCGAGACCGTCCAGATCCAGTCCGACCACGTGCTGACCGCGCTGGAGACGGCCTGCACGCGCATCGCCCGCACGCTCACCGCGGCCGAACAGTTCGCGCCGCCTTCGCCGGAGCTCAAGGCGGCGCTGGCCGCGGCCGTCGACGCCCATCCCGAGGTGGTCTCGGTGATGGCCACCCGCTCGCCGCGCGAGCCGCACCGGCAGTGGCTGCTGTTCGTGACCGCGCGCATCGCCGCCACCCGCCGCCGCGACCTCGACCTCGCCTACCGCGCACCGGCCGAGCTGCTCGCCGACCTGCGCCTGGCCCAGGAGTCCCTCGCGGACCACGCCGCACGGCAGGCGTACGGCGAGTTGCAGCACCTCATCTGGCAGGTCGAGACGTTCGGCTTCCACCTGGCCGAGCTGGAGGTACGCCAGCACTCCGAGGTGCACGCGGCGGCGCTGGCGGAGATCAGGGCGGGCGGCGAGCTGTCGGAGCGCACCGAGGAGGTGCTGGCCACGATCCGGGTGATCGCCTGGATCCAGGAGCGGTTCGGCGTCACGGCCTGCTCCCGCTACGTCGTCTCCTTCACCCGCTCCGACGACGACATCGCCGCGGTCTACGAGCTGGCCGAGCACGCGCTCGGCCGGCGCGCGCCCGTGCTCGACGTGGTGCCGCTGTTCGAGTCGGGCCAGGACCTGGCCAACTCCCCGGCCGTGCTGTCCGGCATGCTGGAGCTGCCGCAGATGCGCGAGCGGCTGGCCGCCACCGGCAGGCGCATGGAGATCATGCTCGGCTACTCCGACTCGGCCAAGGAGCTCGGCCCGGCCGCCGCGACGCTCCGCCTGTACGAGGCGCAGGAGCAACTCACCGCCTGGGCGCTGGAGCACGACGTCAAGCTGCGCATGTTCCACGGCCGCGGCGGCGCGCTCGGCCGTGGCGGCGGCCCCGCCAACCGCGCGGTGCTCGCCCAGGCGCCCGGCTCGGTGGCCGGCCGCTTCAAGGTCACCGAGCAGGGCGAGGTCATCTTCGCCCGCTACGGCCACATCGCCATCGCCCGCCGCCACCTGGAGCAGGTCACGAACGCGGTGCTGATGGCCTCCTCGCCCTCGATCGGCTCCCGCACCGCCGCCGCGGCCGACCGCTTCCGCCCGCTCGCCGAGAAGGTGGCCGCGGCCTCGGAGCAGGCGTACCGCTCGCTCACCGAGGACCCCGGCTTCCCCGAATGGTTCGCCCTGGTCAGCCCGCTGGAGGAGATCGGCTCCCTGCGCCTCGGCTCCCGCCCCGCCCGCCGCGGCCTCGGCGCCCCGCGCTCGCTCGACGACCTGCGCGCCATCCCCTGGGTCTTCGCCTGGGCCCAGACCCGGGTCAACCTGCCCGGCTGGTACGGCCTGGGCAGCGGCCTGGCCTCGGTGGCCTCACTCGACGAGCTGAAGGCCGCCTACGCCGAATGGCCGCTGTTCAACGCCCTGCTCGACAACGCGGAGATGTCGCTGGCCAAGACCGACAGATCGATCGCCGAACGCTACCTGGCACTCGGCGGCCGGGACGACTTCGCCCGCCAGGTCATGGAGGAGTACGACCGGACCCGCACCCTGGTGCTCCAGGTCACGGGCCACACCCGGTTGCTGGAGAACCGCAAGGTCCTGTCCCGCGCCGTCCAGCTCAGAGACCCGTACGTGGACGCCCTGTCCCACCTGCAACTCCGCGCCCTGACGGCCATGCGCACCGGCACCCCGTCCGACCGCGAGCGCGAGCGCCTGTCGACCCTGCTCCTGCTCTCGGTCAACGGAGTGGCGGCCGGCCTGCAGAACACCGGCTGAGGTCAGCCGAGGCTCTCGAAGAAGGCGTGGATGTCGGCGGTGAGGGTCTCGGTGGCGGTGTGGGCCGTGTAGTGGCCGTGGGCCGGGGCGGGGAGGGTCCGCCAGGAGACGATGCCGGTGTGGTCGCGCTCGGCGAAGGTGCGGATGGACCTGAAGTCGCCCTCCGACATGGCCAGCGCGGTCGGTACGGTGGTCGGCTCCTTGGGGTGCTCGGCGCGGGCGTTCTCCCAGTACAGGCGGAGGGCCGAGCCGGCCGTGCCGGTGAACCAGTGGATCGCCGCGTTGGTCAGCACGAAGTCGTCGTCGAGGTCCTCGTCGAAGAGCTGGGCGAGCCAGCCGACCAGCCCGGCGGGTGAGTCGGTGATCGCGTGGGCGAGCGTCTGGGGCTGCTGGGACTGCAGGACGTTGAAGGCGCCCTTCTCCTTCCAGAACCAGTCGAGTACGGCCAGCCCGGCCTGGTCCTCCTCGCTCAGGTTCGCGAACTCGGCCGGGTCACCGGAGGGGAAGGAGAACAACTGCGTCACATGGACGCCGACGACGCGGCCGGGGGCGAGCCGCCCGATCTCCGGCGAGATCATCGAGCCGGCGTCGTTGCCCACCGCGCCGTAACGCTCGTAGCCGAGGCTGGCCATCAGCTCGATCCACGCCTTGGCGATGCGCTGGTTGTCCCAGCCCAGCTCGGTGGTCGGCCCGGAGAAGCCGTAGCCGGGCAGCGACGGCACGACGAGGTGGAAGTGTCGCGAAAGCGGCTCGATGGCGTCCAGGTACTCGACGATCGAGCCGGGCCAGCCGTGCGTGAGGATCAGGGGCAGGGCGTCGGGGTTCTCCGAGCGGACGTGGATGAAGTGGATGTTCTGCCCGTCGATCTCGGTGGTGAACTGCGGGTAGGCGTTGAGCCTGGCCTCCTGCGCCCGCCAGTCGAAGCCGTCGAGCCAGTGGCTGACCAGCCGCAGAACTCGCTCGACGCGCACGCCTTGGTCGGCGTCCGCGATCTCGTCGGTGAAGCGGGTCATGGCGAGGCGGGTCCGCAGGTCGTCGAGGTCGGCCTGGGGGATCTCGATGCGGAAGGGGTGAACGCTCATCGCGGGCTCCTCGTCGGAACGGGTTGTTCTGTTCCAACTATAGCAGAACGGAATGCTTCATTCCACTAGAATCCGCTCCTGTCCCGAATACACGTTGCACCGCTGCCCCCGCAGGAACCCGACGAGCGTCATGCCGAACTCCCTGGCCAGGTCCACGGCCAGCGACGAGGGGGCGGAGACCGCGCACACCGCCGGCAGGCCCGCGACCAGCGCCTTCTGCATGATCTCGTAGCTGGCCCGGCCGCTGACCATCAGCACGTGCTCGGTCAGCGGGAGCCGCTCGCCGAGTGACGCCCAGCCGACCAGCTTGTCCACCGCGTTGTGCCGGCCCACGTCCTCCCTGAGCGCCACCAGCGTGCCGTCGGGGCGGAACAGCCCGGCCGCGTGCAGGCCGCCGGTCTTGCCGAACACGCCCTGGCCTGCCCGCAGCGCGTCCGGCAGGCCGTACAGGATCTCGGGGGTGAGTTCGAGCGTGCCGCGGGGGAGCGGCGCGCAGCGGTCGTGCAGGTCGTCGAGGCTGGCCGAGCCGCAGACGCCGCAGGCGCTGGAGGTGAGGAAGTGGCGGTCCAGCGTGGGCAGGTCGGGGATCGGGCCGTGCAGGCGTACGGTGACCGTGTTGTAGCGGGCCTCGGGCGGGAGGTCCTCGTCGGTGCAGTAGGCGATGGCCGCGATGCCGCCGGGCCGGACCAGTCCCTCGCCGTGCAGGAACCCGGCCGCCAGCTCGAAGTCGTGGCCGGGGGTGCGCATGGTGATGGCGACGGTCTTGCGGGTGCCGTCCAGCGCGGTGAGGCGGATCTCCAGTGGTTCCTCGGTGGCGAGGTCGTCGCGCCGGTCACGGACCGTGGAGCCGGACAGCTCGCGGACGCGGATGCGGGTGGTGGGACCCACGCGGGTCAGCCGGTCGCTCATAGCCGCCGCACCGTGACGAGCGCGTTGTAGTCGGGGATCCGGGCCTGGGGTGAGCGCCGGGCCTCGTCGAGCAGGACGTTCCCCTCCGGCCAGTGGATCTGCAGGTTGCCCGGCATCAGCGGCGCCCGCAGGACCTTGCCCAGGTACGACCGCTCGCCCGAACTCAGCTCGACCGGAGTGCCGTCGGGCAGGCCGAGGCGGTCGGCGTCGTAGGGGCTCATCAGCACGGCCTCGCGCATCGCGCCGTTGAAGCCGTCGCGCCGCTCGTGGACCATGCTGTTGAACTGTTTGCCGCGCCGGGTGGCGACCATGAACGTACCGTCGGGGCGCTCCAGCGCGGGCGGCTCGACGGCGGAGAACACGCCGCGCCCGTCGGGGGTGTTGAAGCGGCCGTCGGCGAACAGGTGGCGTCCGCCGTACTGGACGTTGTCCCCGAACCCCTTGAGAGCGGATATGCCCTGGTAGAACGGCACCGCCTGCTCGATCTCCGCGCGGATCCGCGGGGTCCCGGTGAAGCGAACTTTTGCCGAAATTTCGGGGTTTGTTTGGGCGGCCAGCTCGCCGAAGATCTTCCACTCCGGCCACGCCTCGCCGATTCGCGGCCCCTCGATCTCGGGCGAGAAGATGATCCGGCGCTCGGTGGACGTCTCGGTCACCCCGCCGGTCATCTCGTAGCGGGTCTGCGCGGGCAGCAGCAGTACGTCGCCCTCGGAGGGCACCAGCATCTGCGAGGACAGCACGATGTCGATGTGCACGCGGAGCTTGAGCCGGGCCAGCGCCTCCCGGCAGTAGCCGGGGTCGGGCAGCACCTCCAGGAAGTTGCCGCCCGAGGAGATGAGTGCGTCGAGGTCGCCCGAGTGGGCCGCGTCGATCATGTCGGTCGCGGTCAGGCCGGGCGCCGTCGGCACCTCAAATCCCCAAATATCAGTAAATTTCGCGGCATTTTCTGGCGTGATCGGCAGACCGCCGGGCAGGCCGGTCGCGTACGCGCCCATCTCGGCCCCGCCCTGCACCCCGCTGTGCCCGCGGATCGGCATCAGCCCGCAGTTGTCGCGGCCCAGGAAGCCGCGCGCCAGGGCCAGGTTCACGATCGACCGGACGTTGTCCTCGCCGAAGGCGTGCTGCGTGATCCCCATCGACCAGACCAGCACCGCCGACTTCGCCTCGCCGAGCAGCCGGGCCAGCCGGAGCATCTCGTCGCGGGTCGCCCCCGCCAGCGCCTCCAGCTCCTCCCACGTCTGGTCCGCCAGCGCCCGCCGGACCTCCTCGAAGCCGGAGGTCCGCTGGTCGACGAACGCCTTGTCCACCCAGTCGTTCTCGATCAGGTGCTTGAGCACGCCGTTGAGGAAGCCGATGTCGCCGCCCACGTTCACTCCGAAGAACTCGTCGGTGATCTTCGTCCCGAACACCGCCGACTCGGCGTTCGACGGCACCCAGTAGCGGTCCATGCCGGGCTCGCGGTAGGCGTTGATCATGGCCACGCGGGTGCCGGCCTTCTTGGCGTGGTAGAGGTACTTCATCGCCACAGGCTGGTTGTTGGACGGGTTCGACCCGATGAAGACGATCAGGTCAGAGCCGATCCAGTCGGTGTAGGAGCAGGTGGTGGCCGCCGCGCCGATCGTCTGCTTGAGGGCGACGGTCGAGGGTGAGTGGCAGATGCGCGCCGCGTTGTCCACGCTGTTCGTGCCCAGCGCGCGTACCGCCTTCTGCGCCGCGTAGTAGTTCTCGTTCGGCATGCCGCGGCTGGTCAGGTAGGCGCCGAAGCGCGCCTCACGCAGCCCGTCGGCGGCCACCTTCAGCGCCTCGTCCCACGAGATCCGGCTGAAGCCCGGCTCGCCCGCGCGCCGCAGCATCGGGTACGGCAGCCGCCCCAGCTCCCGCAGCTCGGCGCTCTTCCGGCCGGCCAGCTCGGAGACGTCGCCCAGCAGCGAGACGTCGAGTGCCGGCATCGTGTTCAGCGGCAGCAGCCGCAGCCGGATGTTGCACAGGTGGACCTCGTCCATCGTCCAGTCGCGCATGCCCCGCGTGCCCAGCGCGCACCCGTCGCACGTGCCCTGCTGGAGAATCCGCCAGGCGTAACGCCTGTTGCCCTTGACCGATCGAAACGCCTTCAGCAGCTCCAAGTAGTTGTTCGGCTTGCGCAGGCCGATGCCGAACGGCCGCCACGAGGCCCAGTTGCGCGGGTCCAGACGTCTGCTCATCTCCCCATCTTCCCCGCGTGCGGCGTCAGAGGACACCGGAGGTTCGGCGAAGATGGAGGGATGCCCGACTCGCGCTACTCCGATCTCGACCGCCCGCCCCTGTCCGAGGTGGCGCTCAACCGCGCCCTCATACGGCCCGGCAGCCTGTGGACCGGCGTACACGTCGTCGAGAGCACCGGCTCGACCAACGCCGACCTCGCCCAAGCCGCGAAAGAGGGCGCGGAGGAAGGCCGGGTCCTGGTGGCCGAGTCGCAGGTCGCCGGCCGGGGCAGGCTGGGCCGCACCTGGGCCGCGCCGCCGCGCTCGGGCCTGACCGTCTCCGTCCTGCTCAGGCCGGAGGTGCCCATGGCCAAGCAGGGGTGGCTGGCGCTGCTGTTCGGCGTGGCGGCGGCCTCGGCCGTCCGCAGGCTGGCCGAGGTGGACGTACGGCTCAAATGGCCGAACGACCTGCTGATCGGCGAGCGCAAACTGGCCGGGATCCTGGCCGAGCGGGCAGAGGACGCCGTCGTCATCGGGATGGGCCTGAACGTGTCGCTCAAGCCGGATGAGCTGCCCGTGGAGACGGCGACCTCGCTGGCCATCGAGCAGGCGGCCTGCGTGGACCGGGACCCGCTGCTCAGGGCCGTGCTCAGGGAGGTCGAGCGGCACTACCGCGACTGGTCGGCGGCGGGCGGCGACGGCGACGCGTGCGGGCTGCGCGCCGCCTACCAGGCCTCCAGCGCCACGATCGGGCGGCAGGTCCGGGTCGAGCTGCCCGGCGATCGGGTGCTGACCGGCCAGGCGACCGGCATCGACCAGGACGGACACCTCCAGGTGACCTCGGACGGCAGGCTCCACACGTTGAGCGCGGGTGACGTCGTCCACGTTCGCGCGTCCTCGTAGCCCCGCGGGCGCGGAGGTGGCACCATTTGCCCATGACCCTCCCTGACCACCACTTGACGCAGGGTGAACGGCGCATCAGGTCGTTCCACCCGCACTGGAAGCGGCTCGTGGTGCCCTTCATCGCGCTCGTGCTGATCGTCGCCGCCTCGGGCGTGGCGCTCTTCTTCATCCCCAGCACGTTCGAGTACGCCAACTACGCCAGGATCGCCGTCGGTGTCGTCGCCGTGCTCCTGCTGACGATCTGGTCGTTCGTGCCCTACCTGCAGTGGAAGAACACCGGCTACGTGCTCACCACCCACCGCTTCACGATCAGCACGGGTGTGCTCAACAAGTCGACGGACGAGATCCCGATGGCCAAGGTCAACACGGTCAGCTCCGACCAGACCTTCTTCGAGCGCATCCTCGGCTGCGGCACGCTCACCGTGGAGTCGGCGGGCGACCGGGGGCAGATCGCCCTGCGTGACATCCCCCACATCCAGGACGTCAGGACCGACCTGTTCCGCCTGCTGGAGGACGCCTCCGACGGAGATATCGACGGCCATTGAACAGACCCACCGCTGAGGAGATCGACCGGCTGCTCGTCGGCATGCCCGCCCGCCACACCAAGGCGGGGGTGTCGGCGGCGGCGGGCGTCTCGCCGGAGCTGGCCGAGCGCATCTGGCGGGCGCTGGGCTTCGCCTCGCTCGCCGACGACGCGGTCGCGTTCTCCGACGGTGACGTCGACGCGCTGCGGCGGGTGAGCAGGATGCTCGACAGCGGCCTGCTCGACGAGCAGACCGTCATCCGGATGGCCCGCGCGCTCGGCCAGACCACGGCCAAACTGGCCCAGTGGCAGGCCGAGATCATGATCGGCGCGATGCTGCCGCCGGGCGAGCGGCCTTCCGACGACGACCTGACCCAGGTGCTCGACACGGCCCGGCGGCTGCTGCCCGACTTCGAGCAGGTGCTGATCCACGTCTGGCGGGCCCAGCTCGCCGCCGCGGGCACCCGGCTGCTGTCCGTCGCCGACCTCGACGAGGAGAACATCCCCGCCCGCGTGTCGATCGCGGTGGGTTTCGCGGACCTCGTCTCGTTCACCCGGCGGGCCCGCGAGCTCGACGAGCGGGAGCTGGCCGCGCTGGTCGAGGGGTTCGAGGCGCGGGCCTCCGACGTGGTGGCCGCGCACGGCGGCCGACTGGTCAAGACGCTCGGCGACGAGGTGCTGTTCACCGCCCACACCCCGGCGGACGCGGCGGCGATCGCGCTCGACCTGGTGGAGGCGGCCGACCTGCGCATCGGCCTGGCCTACGGGCCGGTGCTGCCCATCATGGGCGACGTCTACGGCACCACCGTCAACCTGGCCGCCCGGCTCACCGCCATCGCCCGGCCCGGCACGATCCTCGTCGACGCCGAATTGGCCGAGGGACTCGACGGCGGGCTGGGGTTCGAGGTACGCCGGATCCGGCGCCGACCGGCCCGGGGACTCGGGATGGTGCAGCCCTACGCCTTGCGGCGATCATCCTCCTGACCCAAGATGGCTGCCATGCCGTACGAAGTGCAGGGTGTCATCGCCCGAGGTAAGGGCCAGGAAGTATCGGTCGAGACGGTGATCGTCCCCGACCCGGGACCGGGTGAGGCGGTGGTGGCGGTCAGGGCCTGCGGGGTCTGCCATACCGACCTGCACTACCGGGAGGGCGGCATCAACGACGACTTCCCGTTCTTGCTCGGGCACGAGGCCGCAGGCGTGGTCGAGGCGGTGGGCGAGGGCGTCACCGAGGTCGAGCCCGGCGACTACGTGATCCTCAACTGGCGGGCCGTGTGCGGCCAGTGCCGCGCCTGCCTGCGCGGGCGCCCGTGGTACTGCTTCAACACCCACAACGCCGCGCAGAAGATGACGCTGGCCGACGGCACCGAGCTGTCGCCCGCGCTGGGCATCGGCGCGTTCCTGGGCAAGACGCTGGTCGCCGCCGGGCAGTGCACCAAGGTCGCCGCCGACGCGCCCGCCGAGGTGGCCGGACTGCTCGGCTGTGGCGTCATGGCCGGGCTCGGGGCCGCGCTCAACACCGGCAACGTCTCCAGGGGCGACTCGGTCGCCGTCATCGGCTGCGGCGGCGTCGGTGACGCCGCGATCCTCGGCGCGTCGATCGCCGGCGCCACGAAGATCATCGCGGTCGACGTGGACGACCGCAAACTCGAATGGGCCCGCGGTTTCGGCGCCACCGACACGGTCAACTCGCGGGCGAACGACCCCGTCGAGGCGATCCGCGACCTCACCGGCGGCTTCGGCGCCGACGTGGTCATCGACGCCGTCGGCCGGCCGGAGACGTACAAGCAGGCCTTCTACGCCCGTGACCTGGCCGGCACCGTCGTGCTCGTCGGCGTGCCGACGCCCGAGATGCAGCTGGAGCTGCCGCTGCTCGACGTGTTCGGGCGCGGCGGGTCGCTCAAGTCCTCCTGGTACGGCGACTGCCTGCCGTCGCGCGACTTCCCCATGCTGATCGACCTGTTCCGGCAGGGGCGGCTCCCGCTCGACAAGTTCGTGTCGGAGACCATCGGGCTCGACGGGGTCGAGGAGGCGTTCGCCAAGATGCACCGCGGCGAGGTGCTGCGCTCGGTGGTGATCCTCTAGATGATCGACAGGGTCATCACCTCGGGGACGTTCTCGCTCGACGGCGGCACCTGGGACGTCGACAACAACGTCTGGCTGGTCGGCGACGCCCGCGAGGTGGTCGTCATCGACGCGGCGCACGACGCGCGCGCCATCACCGACCGCGTCGGTGAGCGCACGGTCAAGGCCATCATCTGCACGCACGCGCACAACGACCACATCAACGCCGCCGGGGAGCTCGCCGAGCTGACCGGGGCGCCGATCCGGCTGCACCCCGCCGACCAGGTCCTCTGGGACCAGGTGTACGGCCAGGCGGTGCCATACCATCCGCTGGCCGACGGCGAGAAGATCGAGGTCGGCGGGATCGCGCTGGAGGTGCTCCACACCCCGGGCCACGCGCCGGGCGCGGTCTGCCTGCACGCGCCCGACCGCGGCGTGCTGTTCAGCGGCGACACGCTGTTCAAGGGCGGTCCCGGCGCGACCGGGCGGTCCTTCTCGTCGTTCGACACGATCATCGACTCGATCACCCGGCGGCTGCTGACCCTGCCCGGTGAGACGGTCGTGCACACCGGCCACGGCGACTCGACGTCGATCGGGGCCGAGGCGCCGCACCTGGAGGAGTGGATCGCCCGGGGACAGTGATCTGTGTCCGACCTAACATAGGCAAGCCTTACCGAAGTGGGTTACCTTAGGTGTGCCTAACCTTTGGTCCCTTCGTCGTGAAAGGCTTGTCCCCGCATGTACGTATGTGTGTGTCGTGCCGTGACCGAGAACGAGGTCCACGACTGCATCGCCGCGGGTGCCAGGAGCGCGAAGCAGATCCGCGACACCACGGGTGCCGGGGGAGACTGCGCGACTTGTGTCAGAAAGATATGTGCGATCCTGAAGAGGTCTGAGGAACTCACGACCGCATAGCACGAGGGGCCCGTTCATGCAGGGCGACATCCAGATCATCGAGCTGCTCAACGAACAGCTCACCGCGGAGCTGACCGCGATCAACCAATATTTTCTGCATGCCAAGATGCAGCAGAACTGGGGTTACACCAAACTCGCCGAGCACACCCGCGCCGAATCGATCGACGAGATGCGCCACGCCGAGCGTCTCACCGATCGCATTCTCTTCCTTGAGGGGCTGCCCAACTACCAGCGCCTCGGCACGCTGCACATCGGGCAGACGGTCGAGGAGCAGTTGCGGGCCGACCTGGAGGTGGAGGTGTCCGTCGTGGCCCGGCTGCGGCCGGGCATCAAGCTCATGCGGGAGAAGGGCGACGTGACCTCCGCACGGATCTTCGAGGAAATCCTCGAGGACGAGGAGCACCACATCGACTACCTGGAGACCGAGCTGGCGCTCATGCGGAGCCTGGGCGAGCAGCTCTATCTCGCCCGCTACGCCGAGCCGCCCTCCGAGGGCTGAGCCCCGGATTCGACGCGCCCGCCGGTACTCCCGGCGGGCGCGCGCCTTTCCGCGACACGCCGGACGGCACAGAAGGTTTTGCGATTCCGCAAGATCGGCGATCGCATTTTGTCCCATGCGAATGCGGTAATTTAAGCGGGATCAACCGACATTTATCTGAGTTTGCCCAGGTCAATGGATAGGTCAACGACGAGTCAAACCGCGCGCTGTGACCGGGAAACGATCGCCTAAGGTCCTACGATCGCTTCATGACCTGCGTACTTCTCGCCGAGGATGACACCTCGATTTCCGAGCCACTCGCGCGTGCGTTGCGCCGCGAGGGCTATCAGGTTGAGGTGAGCCCCGACGGCCCGCAGGCCCTGGAAAGGGCTCTGTCGGGTGGCATCGACCTCATCGTTCTTGACCTCGGCCTGCCAGAAATGGACGGGCTGGAGGTTGCGCGCCGGATCCGCGCCGAAGGGCACGGCACTCCGGTCCTGATACTTACCGCTCGGGTCGACGAAGTCGACACGGTCGTCGGCCTCGACGCCGGCGCCGACGACTACGTCACCAAGCCGTTCCGGCTGGCCGAGCTGCTCGCCAGGGTGCGGGCGCTACTGCGCCGGGGCACCTCAGAGACACCGGTGGTGCAAGGCGTCCGCATCGACGCCGACTCCCGCCGTGCCTGGATGGGAGAGAAAGAGCTGCACCTTACGACCAAGGAGTTCGACCTGCTCCGCGTGCTGGTCCGCGACGCGGGCAAGGTCGTCACCCGCGAGCAGATCATGCGCGAGGTGTGGGACACCAACTGGTGGGGTTCCACCAAGACACTCGACATGCACATTTCCTGGCTGCGCCGCAAGCTGGGCGACGACGCGGCAAAGCCTCGCTACATCACCACCGTCCGAGGAGTCGGCTTCCGCTTCGAACGCGAGTAGGGATGCGCCGCCGCCTGCTCACATCCACCCTGGTCGTCGCGGTCATCGCGGTGCTGCTGCTGGGGGTCCCCCTGGGCATCGTGGTCAGCCGCCTGATCGTCGACGAGGCGGCCCAGGAGCTCAGGGCGGAGGCGACGCGTCTGGTGGGGGAAGTCGAGTATGCCCGTATCCAGGACACGCCTCTCGATCCTCAGCAACTCAAGCAGAAGTACCCCGACCGCTACATCCAGATCTACGAGCGTGCCACCCAGCCCAAGGCGACCATCGTCGGCGTTCCGCCGCCGTCCGGTCACCAGATGACCGAGGACGCCCAGTCCGAGAACGGTATCTACGTCCGGGTGAGCCGCGACAGGGACCAGGTCGAGCAGGACGTGCGAGCACGCCTGCTGCTGATCGTGGCCCTGGCCGTCGCGGCTCTGGCGGTGGCGGTCGGCCTTGCCATCGTGCAGTCGCGCCGTCTGACGCTGCCCCTGCAGGACCTGGCGAAGATCGCCGACCGGCTCGGCTCCGGCGACGCCCGGCCCAGCAAGCATCGTTACGGCATTCCGGAGCTCGACCGGGTGGCTCAGGTGCTCGACCGCAGCGCCACCCGCATCTCCGACCTGCTCACCCGCGAACGCGAGTTCGCCACCGACGCCTCCCACCAGCTACGCACCCCGCTGACCGGCCTCACCATGCGCCTGGAGGAGATCGTCGCGGCCAGCGAGCACCCGGAGGTCGTCCGCGAGGAGGGCGAGGCGGCCATCGTGCAGGCCGAGCGGCTCACCGCCGTGATCGACGAGCTGCTGGCCGCGGCCCGCCGCCAGCGCCACGCCCAGGCCAAGCCGGTCGGGATCGACGAGGTCCTGGTCCAGCAGGTCACGGAGTGGGAGCCGGTCTTCCGCGGCGAGGGCCGCTCGCTGCTGCTCGAAGGCTCGCGCGGGCTCAGGGCGCTGGCCACCACCGGTGGCTTCGGCCAGGTCATCGCCTCGCTGCTGGAGAACTCCCTGAGGCACGGCGGCGGCACCGTCACCGTCACCACGACCAGTGGCGACAACTACGTGGTGACCGAGGTGTCCGACGAGGGTCCCGGCATCGCCGACGACATCGCACCCAAGGTCTTCGAACGCAACGTCAGCGGAGCCGGCGGCACCGGCCTGGGGCTGACCCTGGCCCGCGCGCTGGCCGCCGCCGACGGGGGCCGGCTGGAGCTGGTGCGGCGGCGTCCGGCGACGTTCGCCATCTTCCTGCGGCACGCCGAGGACAACGACCGGACCCGCGTGGTCAGCGGTCCTGCTTGACCCCGGGCAACTCCGTGGGGATGGGCTCGGTGGCCTCCAGGAACACCCACTTCTTGTACGACCAGTAGCGGAACAGCGTGCCGAGGCCGACGCCCACGATGTTCGCGATGTTGATGCTGAGCAGGTCGTGCAGGTGCAGCGTGTATTTGGTGAAGCCGATGGTCAGGAGCCCGAACAACAGGGCGATGCCGTTGAGCAGGAAGAACAGGAAATATTCGCGGCCCAGGCCGCTCTGCTCGCGGTGCCGGAAGGTCCAGAAGCGGTTGCCCAGGTAGGCGAAGGTCGCAGAGATGACCGTGGCCAGCACCTTGGATGTCAGCGGGCCCATGCCGAAGACACCCAAGAAGAGGTTGAGCATGCCGAAATCGATCACAAAGGCGATGAGGCCGATGATGCCGAACTTGGCCATCTCGTGCACGAGAGCCGAGAATCGCTGGTAGAGCCCCTTGGCGAAGTCCACGTCTGCTACTCGGCCCTTCCAGTCGCGGCGCAAATCAGGTCATGACCACTTCAGCGTACCGGCCGTCAGGCTGGTAGTGGGCCACAGCCCGTGACACTCCACCCCTATCAACAACCCTACAAATATCGTCTTAAGGCCGACAATTCCTAATCTGTAGCGTTACGCTGCGGTGGCAGATCGCCGGTGCCTGCCGGCGATGGGCTCAGACGGACCGCCGTCAGCAGACGGCCACGACCTTCGGGGTTCTCCTGTGCCGCTTCGACTGCTCGTACTCCTCGCCGGCCTGTCCGTCGTGGCGGCCGGTTGCGGCACCGCGGGCGTCGCCACGGTGGCGCCACCCGAGGATCCGACCTCCGCTCCGGCGTCCGCCCACAGCGTCGACACGGCGACGGCCGATCAGGTGTTCAAGCTGCTCGGCGGGCTTGACCAGGCATGGAAGCGGCGGGACTGCGCCGCCGTCGCCGACCTGACCACGTGGGTGGAGAAGACGCTGGGCGGTCGTGCCTGTGAGGCGACCCGGAACGGCCGCCCGGCCCTCTACAGCGACCCCACCTTCTTCCTTCCCGGCGAGGGCGACTGGTTCGCCGCCCTGGCCAGCAAGCCGTCGCCCGCGTACTTCGTGTTCCTGCGCGAGGGCGGGCGCTGGCGGCTCGGCGCGGGACCCATCCCCGCACGCGGGGCGGCGCGGGAGACGCCGACCACCATCACCCCCGACGCCGGGCTGGCCGGCCAGGCCCGGGTGGTCGCTCAGCGTCACCTCACCTACCTCACCGACCCCGCCGGGGTGGCGGGCGTGCGCTTCCCGCCAGGGGACCCGGTACGCGGCCTGCGGGACGAGCTCACCGGGCTGCCCGAGCAGGTACGGCCGGACCGGCTCGACGTCGACGTAGAGCTGCCCGAACAGCCCATGATGGCGCTCGCCCTGTCGGCCGACACCATGCTCGCCTTCGACGCGCTGCGCATCGTCTACCGGCAACGCCCGAAGGCGGGCAAGGCATCTCTGGCGCATCCGCTGAAGAAGGACGCCGAGATCGTCGTGCTGGCCACCGTGATCAGTGCGGCGAAGGGCCTGACCACGGTCGGCGTGCGGCGCGAACCCGCCTGAGCGCGTTGGGTAAGCTCACCTGCCGTGAGTGCAAACAGTCCCATCGGGCCGGTCGTCGGCATGGTCGGCGCGGGCCAGCTGTCCAGGATGACGCAGCAGTCCGCCATCGCGCTCGGCGTCGAGCTGCGGGTGCTGGCCAACACACCTGACGAGAGCGCCGCCAGGGTCATCGTCGACACGCGGCTCGGCGACTACCGCGAGCTGGCCGACCTGCGCGAGTTCGCCAGAGGCTGTGACGCGATCACGTTCGACCACGAGCACGTGCCGACCGAGCACATCAGGGCGCTGGCCGCTGACGGGTTCGCGGTGCGTCCGGGGGCCGACGCGCTGGTGCACGCCCAGGACAAGGCCGTCATGCGCGAGCGGCTGACCTCGTTCGGCGCGCCGTGCCCCGCGTGGGCCCGCGCCTCCGGCATCGAGGAGGTGTCGGCGTTCGCCGCCGAGCACGGCTGGCCGGTCGTGCTGAAGGCGATCAGGGGTGGGTACGACGGGCGCGGGGTGTGGGTCTGCCGGACCCCTGCGGAGGCCGAGGAGGCGCTCAAGAGCGGCGTGCCGCTGATGGTCGAGGCGTTCGTGCCTTTCGAGCGGGAGCTGGCCGTACTCGTCGCGCGCTCGCCCCACGGCCAGGGCGTCAGCTACCCGGTCGTGGAGACCGTGCAGCAGGACGGGATCTGTGTCGAGGTGCTCGCGCCCGCCCCCGGCCTCGACCCGGAGGAGGCCGCCGAGGCCCAGCGTGTCGCGCTGCAGATCGCGCACGAGCTCGGCGTGACCGGGCTGCTCGCCGTGGAGATGTTCCAGACGAGCGGCGGGCTGGTGGTCAACGAGCTGGCCATGCGGCCGCACAACAGCGGCCACTGGACGATCGACGGCTCACGTACGTCGCAGTTCGAGCAGCACCTGCGGGCCGTGCTCGACCTGCCGCTCGGCTCGCCGTCGATGAGCGCGCCCGTCGTCGTCATGGCCAACCTGCTCGGCGGCGACGACCCTGACCTGTTCAAGCGGTACGAGCACGTCATGGCCCACGATCCCGGCATCAAGCTGCACTTCTACGGCAAAGAGGTCCGGCCCGGCCGCAAGATCGGCCACGTGACCGCCGTCGGCGACGACCTCGACACCGTACGCGCCCGCGCCCGGCACGCCGCCGTCTACCTGACCACTGGGGAGTACACGTGAAGGTCCTGATTTCCGTGCCGCGGGCTGGGGAGCCGGCGTGACGGTCGGCATCGTGATGGGCAGCGACTCCGACTGGCCGGTGATGAAGGCCGCGGCGGAGGCGGTGGCGGAGTTCGGCGTCCCGTTCGAGGCCGATGTGGTCTCCGCGCACCGGATGCCGACCGAGATGATCGAGTACGGCCGGAATGCCGCGTCCCGCGGCGTCAAGGTCATCATCGCCGGAGCCGGCGGCGCGGCCCACCTGCCGGGAATGCTGGCCTCGGTGACACCCCTGCCGGTGATCGGGGTGCCGGTGCCCCTGAAATACCTGGACGGCATGGACTCGCTGCTGTCGATCGTCCAGATGCCGGCCGGGGTGCCCGTGGCCACTGTGGCCGTCGGCGGGGCGCGCAACGCCGGGTTGCTGGCGGTCCGCATTCTGGGCGTTTCCGACCCGGAGCTGCGGGGGCGCATGGAGGAGTTCCAGGGCGAGCTGAAGGAACAGGCGTACGCGAAGGGCGAACGACTGCGCGCCGAAGCGGCCAACCTGCGCCGCTAGCGGCTCCTCCCGAGCACCCGGTCACATCAGCTGCATCTCGTGGGTCTACTTCTGTGACACGCCGCGAGGAAGGAACGTGACCCGGTGGACGAGCGCGAGTGGCTGACAGAGCAGTTCGAGGAGCACCGGAGTCGCCTGCGGTCGGTGGCCTACCGGATGCTCGGCTCGGTGAGTGAGGCCGAGGACGCCGTACAGGACGCCTGGCTGCGACTCAGCCGCGCCGACACCGGCGACGTGGCGAACATGGGTGCGTGGCTGACCACGGTCGTGGCGCGCGTGTGCCTGAACACGCTGCGCTCGCGCGAGCGACGGCGCGAGGACCCTCTTGACGTACATGTGCCCGACCCGATCATCAGCCCCGAGTCCGGGGCCGACCCCGAGCACCAGGCGGTGCTCGCCGACTCGGTCGGGCTGGCGCTGCTGGTGGTGCTCGAGACGCTGTCGCCGGCCGAGCGGCTCGCGTTCGTCCTGCACGACATGTTCGCCGTGCCGTTCGAGGAGATCGCGCCGATGATCGAGCGGTCCCCGGCTGCGGCGCGGCAACTCGCGAGCCGCGCCCGCCGCCGGGTCCAGGGTCAGGCCCCGGCTCCCGACCCCGACCTCACCCGCCAGCGTGACGTCGTCAACGCCTTCTTCGCCGCCGCGCGCGACGGCGACTTCCAGGCGCTGGTCGCCGTACTCGACCCCGAGGTCGTCCTTCGGTCCGACGGCGGTGTGACGCGTGCCCGCCAGTCGGTCGTGATCACCGGCGCGCAGTCCGTGGCCGGACAGGCACTCACGTTCAGCCGCCTCTCCCCGTTCGCCCGCCCGGTGCTGATCAACGGGGCCGCGGGGGTCGTCGTCGCGGTACACGGGCGGCCGCTCTCCGTCATGGCCTTCACCGTCACCGGCGGAAAGATCGCCTCCATCGAGGTACTGTCCGACCCCGAACGCCTGCACCAACTGGACCTGACCGCCCTCGACGACTGACGGCGAGCACCACTTTCAGGTCCCACCAGATCAGGACTGGTGAGACCTGGAATGTCCTCGACCTTGGCGGTTACCCGAAACGGGTTTCAGGGGCGGCCCAGCGCGCGGTAGTGCCAGCCTGCGGAGCGCCAGGTTTCGGTGTTCAGGGCGTTGCGGCCGTCGACGATGCGGCGGGCCGCGACCACCTTGCCGAGCTCCTCCGGGTCCAGGTCGACGAACTCCGGCCATTCCGTCAGCAGCAGCACCACATGTGCCCCCTGGACGGCCTCAAGCGCCGACTCGCCGTAGTGCAGCTCGGGGTGTGCCTTCCGGGCGTTGCCCAGGGCGATCGGGTCGTACACGGTCACCTGGCCGCCCTGGGCGCCGATGGTGGCCGCCACGTCGAGTGCGGGGGAGTCGCGGATGTCGTCGGAGTTCGGCTTGAAGGCGGCGCCGAGCACGCCGACCGTACAGCCGTGGAACGAACCGCCCGCCAGCTCGCGTGCCAGGTCGACCATGCGGGCGCGGCGGCGCATGTTGATCGCGTCGACCTCGCGCAGGAACGTCAGCGCCTGGTCGGCCCCCAGTTCGCCCGCGCGCGCCATGAACGCGCGGATGTCCTTGGGCAGGCAGCCGCCGCCGAACCCGAGCCCGGCGTTGAGGAACCGGCCGCCGATGCGGTCGTCGTACGACAGCGCCTTCGACAGTTGCGTGACGTCGGCGTGGGCGGCCTCGCAGACCTCGGCCATCGCGTTGATGAAGGAGATCTTGGTGGCGAGGAACGCGTTGGCGGCCGTCTTGACCAGCTCGGACGTCGCGAAGTCGGTGACCACCATCGGGATCTCCCCAAGCGGTTGGTACACCTCGCGCAGCACCTTCTCCGCCCGCTCCGAACGCACGCCGATCACGATGCGGTCCGGCTTGAGCGTGTCCTCTACGGCGAAGCCTTCGCGCAGGAACTCGGGGTTCCAGGCGAGCTCGACCTCGACGCCGGCCGGGGCGAGCCGGGCCAGCAGGTCGGCGAGCCGCTCCGCGGTGCCTACCGGCACCGTCGACTTGCCGACCACCAGGCACTCGCGGTCGAGGTGCGGGGCCAGCGACTCGATGGCGCGGTCCATGTAGGAGACGTCGGCGGCGTACTCGCCGCGCTTCTGCGGCGTGCCCACGCAGACGAAGTGCACGTCGCCGAAGGCCGCCGCCTCCTCGTACGACGTGGTGAAGCGAAGGCGGCCCGAGTCGAGTCCGCGGCGGAGCACGGGTTCGAGCCCCGGTTCGTGGATCGGGAGCTCACCGTTGTTGAGCCGGCGAACCTTGTCGGCGTCTATATCGAGGCCCAGGACGTCGAATCCGAGATCCGCCATGCAGGACGCATGCGTGATGCCCAGGTATCCGGTCCCGATCACCGTGAGGCGATATGGCACGAGAGAGCTCCTTTCGAGTGCCAGGCATGCTACCGGCCCTCGCTACCCCGTTCTGTGCCACCTGGGCATTTCCGCAAACTGTACCGACTGGTAACAAGATGGTCGGACGTCCTAGTATTCGCCCATGGACTTTCCTCTCTACGCGCCCGCCGAAGAGCACGACATGCTCCGGGAGACGATTCGAGCCCTCGCCGACGAGAAGATCGCCCCGCGCGCCGCGGAGACGGACGAGACCGAGGAGTTCCCCTGGGACGTCTACAAGGCGCTCGTGGCGGCTGACCTGCACGCCGTTCATGTGCCGGAGGAGTACGGGGGTGCCGGGGCCGACGCGCTGGCCACCGTGATCGTGATCGAGGAGGTGGCCCGCGCCTGCGCGTCGTCCTCGCTCATCCCGGCGGTGAACAAGCTCGGCACGGTGCCCCTGCTGCTGTCGGCCTCGGCCGACCTCAAGGCTCGCTATCTGGCGCCGGTGGCCCGTGGGGACGCGATGTTCTCGTACGCGCTCTCGGAGGGTGAGGCCGGCTCGGACGCCGCGGCCATGCGGACCCGGGCCGTGCTGGACGGCGACGATTATGTGGTCAACGGCACGAAAATGTGGATCACCAACGCGGGTGTGTCGGAGTACTACACGCTGATGGCGGTAACGGACCCCTCGGCCGGCGCCCGCGGCATCTCCGCTTTTGTCGTGGAAAAATCCGACGAAGGCGTCTCTTTCGGGCCGAAGGAGAGGAAGCTCGGGATCAAGGGCTCGCCCACCCGCCAGGTGATCCTGGAGAACGTCCGCATCCCCGCCTCCCGCATGATCGGCGACCCGGGCACCGGCTTCAAGACCGCCCTGGCGACGCTCGACCACACCCGCATCACCATCGCCGCCCAGGCCCTCGGCATCGCCCAGGGAGCGCTGGACTACGCCATCGGGTACGTCAAGGAGCGGAAGCAGTTCGGGCGGCCGATCGCGGACTTCCAGGGGCTGCAGTTCATGGTCGCGGACATGGCGATGAAGCTGGAGGCGGCTCGGCAGCTCACGTACCACGCGGCGGCCAAGTCGGAACTCGCCATGCACGGGCAGCCGCAGAAGGACCTCACGTTCCTGTCCAGCGCCGCGAAGTGCGCCGCGTCGGACGCGGCGATGGAGATCACCACGGATGCGGTGCAGTTGCTGGGCGGGTACGGGTACACACGGGACTTCCCGGTGGAGCGGATGATGCGCGACGCCAAGATCACCCAGATCTACGAGGGCACCAACCAGATCCAGCGCGTGGTCATGGCCAGGCAGCTCCTCAAGTAGCCGGTTGACGTGCGGAGACCCGGTGAATGACGGTGTGTCGGCCGCCGGGTGCCGCGCGTTGCCCGAGGCCTATGGAGAGTGCTGTTCCGCGATCTGGGCGAGGGCTCGGCGCACCCGTACCGCCAGCACGATCAGGACGACGGGAACGAGCGTGTACAGCGCCCACATGAGGGTGACCGGATCGGCCGCTTCTTCCGAGGACTGCGCGCACCCGAGCGCGGGCATCCAGTTCATCATCATGTCCCTGACCACCAATGGAACCACCGTCAGCCAGCCCACCACCCGGCCCAGCGGCCGGTGGCCGGTGCGGGCCAGCAGTGCCCACAACCCGAAGCCCACTGCGACCACGATCGGCTGCGGGATCAGGATCAGAACGGTCGCCGGCCCGAACAGGATCTCCTCCAGGCCGCCGACACAGCCGCCGTCCATGACGATGATCGAGTACTCGATTGACCCGTCGGCGAGGGACGCCAGGACCATCGCCTGCGGAATGCTCACCAGCACCAGGGCGATGCCCCACATGACCAGCGGCCACCGCCAGCGCAGCGGAAGAAGCTCACGCGGCTCCTCCCGGTGGACGGTCCGGTCGAGCGCCAGCAGTAGCGCCGCCGCGGCAAGGCAGGCGATGGCGAGCAGCAGCAGGTCGTTGTCGTCCCAGGGCAGGAACCGCAGCGCCCCGGCGTTGATGTCGGCCGGTCCGCCACTGGCGCTCCGCATCGCGAAATAACGCTGGATCTCCTCCTCGCTCGGCTCACCGAGCCCGGTGATCGGCGGTATGGCAGCGGCCACGGCGAGCAGGGCGAGCAGGGCGGCGCCCAGCCGCGACGCCCACCGCCGGTGACGCAGCAGCACGGCGGGCACGATCAGGAGCGCGGCGACGATCGCACCGATGACGACGTTCGGGGCCTTGGGCACGATGGCGGCGGGAGCCAACGGCATCAGGATCGCCAGAGCGCATAAGGCAGGCACGGAGATTTTCGACGACACCAGCGACGCATCTATCGCTCGCGATGCGATCATGTCAAGCCACTGGTCGGCGGCCGTCAGTGCTCCACGGGTACGCCGGCGCCGGAGAAGAAGTCGACCACGGCGCGCGGTGAGTCCGGGGCGAAGCACATGTCCAGCCCTTGGGCGGACATTTCAGCCGCGGCCGCGGCGCGGGGGAACATGGCCGTCTCGTACTGGGCCAGCGCGGCCTCCACGTCGTCCCCGTGCGCCACGATCGCCAGCGCCAGCTCGGCTCCGTCGAGCAGGGCGAGGTTGGCTCCCTCGCCGGCGAACGGTGACATCACGTGCGCGGCGTCGCCGACCAGGGTCACGCCGGGGATGCGGGGCCAGGAGTGGCCGGTCGGCAGGGCGTAGATGAGTCGCGGGATGATCGTGTCATCACATTTGCGGATGAGGTCGGTCAGATCGGGGCTCCAGTCGGCGAACTCCTTGAGCAGGGCCTCACGGGCGGCGGGCGTGTCGGTCCAGTCGACGCCGCGGGTGGTCGCCCAGTCCTGTGGCACTCGTAGCGAGGCGCCCAGGTGGATGTCGGTGCCACCGTGGCCCATCAGGGCCTTGTTGTCGGACAGGGCGAACATGCTGCCGGGGCCCACGAGGGCGGCCAGGTCAGGGTGGCGTGCCTCGACGTCGGACAGATGCAGCTCCAGGTAGGAGATTCCGACGTATCGCGGGGTGGCCGCCGAGACCAGGGGACGCACCTTGGACCAGGTGCCGTCCGCGCCGACCAGGAGATCCACGGTGGTGCTGCCGCCGTCGGCGAAGGTCAGCTCGTGCCGGCCGTCGTCGAGGGTGCGTGTCGTGGTGACCTTGTGGTCCCAGATGATGCGGCCGGGGTCGAGGGACTTGATGAGCAGGTTGCGGAGTGCGGTCCGGTCGATTTCGGGGCGGCCTCCGTAGCCGCCCTCGGGCTCGTGATGAATGAAGACCGTGCCCGCCTTGTCCAGGACGCGCATGGTCTCGCCCTGGGGCTGGGTGAGCCGGCGGAACTGCTCGTAGAGGCCGGCCTCGCGCAGCGCGTACTGCCCGGACTCCTCGTGCATGTCGAGGACGCCGCCCTGCCTGCGGGCGTCAGCGGATATCTCACCCTCGTACACGGTGGACTCGATGCCGTGCATCTGCAGGACGCGCGCCAGGACCAGGCCGCTGAGGCCGGCGCCGACGATGGCGATGGAACGTGAGGACATGGTGGGCTCCTGTGCGCTGTGCGCTCGGTGCGGAGAAAGGGGCTGCCACCTCGACCGCCGATGGCGGGACGCTGGGTTTCGACGGCGATTGTGGCCAGGGAGCCTGAACGCGATCGTTCGAGCTCATGAACGTCAAGCTATCACGAACATGTTCGTTACGATAGCGTTCATGACGAACATGTTCGACATGCGGAACACCGCGCTGCGCGTTTGCCCTCTTCTGGCTAGATGTAGAAGTACACTTCTGGGAAGTGTACTTCTGTGAATTGGGGGGACTTGGTGATCGGGAAGCCAGGGCGGGTCTTCGGCCGGGAGAGAGAGTGGCAAGGGCTCGTCCGGTTCGTGTCCGGCGGAGATAGGGCCACGCTGTTGGCCGGTGCTGCCCTCGGTGTGGTCAGCGGGCGTCGGCGGCAGGGGAAGAGCTTCCTGCTGCAAGCCTTGGCCGAGGCAACAGGAGGGATGTACTTCGCCGCCACCGAGGCGACCGAAGCCGAGTCCCTCCGGCTGTTCGCCGATGCGTTGGTGCGCCACACCCGCGAGATCCCCGATACTCCCTTCCGGGATTGGAATGACGCGATTGCTCACCTGTTCCGAAGCTTCCGTGACCGGCCGGTGCCGGTGATCATCGATGAGTTCCCGTTTCTGTCCAGGACCTCACCGGCGCTGCCGTCGATCATCCAGCGGGAGCTCGGTCCGGGAGGCAGCGGGCGGGACAGCGCAGCGCGATTGGTGCTCTGCGGTTCGGCGATGTCCGTGATGGGCGGCTTGCTGGCGGGGCAGGCGCCGTTGCGCGGAAGAGCGGGGCTCGAACTCGTCGTCCACCCCTTTCGCTATCGGGAGGCCGCGGAGTTCTGGGAAATCTCGGACGCGCGGTTGGCCGTACTCGTACACGCGGTTCTGGGTGGGACGCCGGCTTACCGGTACGAGTTCACTCAGGGAGACGTACCGGCGGACCTGGCGGATTTCGATGACTGGGTCCTCCGGACGGTTCTCAATCCGCAGACGCCGCTCTTTCGCGAAGCGCGATACCTGCTCGCGGAGGAATCGGATATCCGCGACCCTGCTCTGTATCACTCGGTACTCGCCGCCATCGCCGGCGGCAACACCACCAACGGAGGGATCGCCAATTACGTCGGACGCAAGGCCGATCAGATCACCCACCCCCTGAACGTCCTGCAGGATTGTGCGTTGGTCGCGCGCGAGCCCGACCTGTTCAGGTCTGGGCGGTCCCGCTATCGCATCGTGGAGCCGTTGATCACGTTCTATGAGGCCATCATGCGGCGGCGCTGGTCGGAGCTGGAGATACACCGGGCGGAGAATGTGTGGGGATCCGTGCGGCAGACATTCCTCGCCCAGGTCGTGGGTCCCCACTTCGAATCCCTGTGCCGGGACTTCGCGCTGGACGCGGGGGAAACGCTGTATGGCGGTTTTCCGGCTGAGGTCGGGTCAGGAGTGGTGGGCGATCCCGCGAAGCGGACCCAGATCGAGGTCGACGTGGCGGTTCTCGCCGCGCAAGAGCCTGGGCGGCCCCGGCGAATCCTGTCGCTCGGTGAGGTCAAGTGGGGTGAGGTGATGAGCCATCATCACCTGGAACGCCTGGCCAGGGCTCGTACGCTGCTGGGTCAGAAGGGTTATGACACCCGTGACACGGTTCTGGCCTGTTACGGGGGATGTGGCTTCACGGAGGAGTTGACAGCACATGCCGATGATGACTCCCGGACGATGCTCGTCGGGCTCGAGCGCCTGTACTCGGCCTGACGTCTGCGGCCTCTGTCCAAGCCCCGGAGCACAGCGCGAGGCTCTGTTCTGACCAGGGAAATCACCTCAGCCGAGTCCGTACAGTCGCTTCAGATCGACGAGCACCGTATCGGCGCGAGAACCCGCCGCCTCGACGAGGTCAGTAGTGAATCCGGTAGCCGAGAACAGGGCGGTGACCGTTTCCGTCGTGTCCTTGCCTTCGCGCGCGAGCAATTGGCGGATGGCGTCGAGGCGTTCGAGGTCGGGGAGCCCACGGCGGGCGAGCGTCGCCTTTGCCTCGCCGATGAGACGGACGCGGTCGCCTTCGGTGGCGATCACGTCGATGTCGTGTTTCGCGCGTCCCCTGTCGTCCTGAACGCTGCCGAAGCCGACCTGGCCGAATCCGATCGGCCGGCCCAGTTCGTCAGGGGCGAAGCGGTGGACCCATTCGCGGGCGAGTTCCTCGAAGTGGGGGCCGAGGATGTTGGACCGGAAGGTGGGGGCGGCTGCTCGCCATACTGGTTCGACACGGCCCAGCTCGAGTTGGCCGAGATGCGGGGCCGTGATGAGACGGTCGAAGCGGATGATCGGATCACATACCGAGATCGTTGGCTTTCCATGGCGATGCAGGTCATGCGCTTTGGTGAGGTATCCGGCGGATTCCAGGACACCGATCGGGTAGCGGACGGCGTTGTTGTCGCGGCCGATGGCTGCTCCGATTTTGGCCGGTGTCCGGGCACCTTGTGCGACGGCGCTCAGGATGTCGTAATACACCGAACGTGCGGTGATCCGCGGATCTTCGCGGAGCAGGTAGTCAACCTCGGTGCGGGTGAACACGCCGATGTCGACAGATAGCAGGTTGTCGGTGACCCAGCCATCGAAGTCATCCACTGCCGTCGGAACACTGGGCATCAAGGGCCGATAGCCAGGAATCCCGCCGACGCACGCATGGACTCTGAATGCGACCTCCGGGTCCTGGAGGTGCCAGAGCTGGGCGGCCTCGCGATAGTCCAGGGCATTGAGGCGCATGTCCATCATGGCGCGCCCACGTAGCGGCTGCGTCCCTGAGAGAAGCGTGTGCATGACGCTCAGAGCCGATCCACAGAGGATCAGTCGTCCTCCCGGCCCTCGGCCTTGCTGGGATTCGTCGTACAAGTGCTGGATGAGCGAGGGAAGCTGAGGTGCGTTGGCCATCACGTAGGGGAACTCGTCGATGACGACCACCGCGGGACTGCCCGCAGGTGAGACGCGTGCCGAGGTTTCGAGTGCGGCTCTCAGGAGCCGCTCCCACGACTCGGGTTCTCCTCGGATCGTGTTGCGCAGCCCGGCGTGTTCGGTGATGGCCGACGCGAATCGGCGCCGCGCCGCGAGATCGCCCTCGTCCTGCACGCAGGCGATGTAGAGACCTCCTACCGCCTCGCAGACCGCGGTCAGGAGTTGCGTCTTGCCTGTGCGGCGGCGGCCCGACACGAGGCCGAGTCGCAACGAGCCGCACTGTGTCTCCTCTGCACCGCTGCCATGGAGGAAACGTTGCATGGCCCGCCATTGGCGGTCCCTGCCCACGATGGCGGCGGGTTTGTGCATGAGTGGCGCTCTCGCGTAGATGGGATTACAGCTAAAAGTGTAAATCAGTTTACGCCTAAGTGTGAGAGGCCGCCCCCCGGCCGTGTCGCCGTTCGGGAGAGTGGCCTACCTGGCGATGATTCGTACGTCCCCTGTGTTGCTCTTCGCGACGATTGTTCGGTCGCTCTTCGTGCTCTTGATCTCCGACCGTTCGGCTCCGTCCCTGCTCCGCGCTGTGACCTGGTAGGCGCCGGCGGGTACGGTCGCCGTCACTCCGCCGTCCTTGGACAGGAGGTCCAGGCTGGACGGGGGTGCGGCGAAGGACAGGTTGATGGCTCCGGTGTTCGAGCGGACGCGGACCGTGGGGGATGTGAGGCGTTCGCCGGTGATGGTGGCGTCGTCGCTCAGGAGGCGTAGCTTGCCGGAGGTGTCGTACGCCTTGATGGAGCCGCCGTTCGAGACGTCCACGTCCTGGGTGAGGTTCTGCAGGATGATGCCGTCGTCCTCGCCGGCTACCGCGAGGCGGATCCCCGGTGGGACCTTGATGTGGTAGCGGGCGCCGCAGTCGCCGAAGACCACGGTGCAGTTGGCGCTCAGGCGGAGGGTGCCGTCCCTCAGTGACCAGGATGCGTTGCCTTCTTGGGCCGCCTTGCCGCGGAGCCAGCGTTCCACCTGCACGGTTGTGCCGGTGCCGGGCATGATGCGGAGGCCGCCCATAGAGGTTTTGATGGTGAGCTGGGGGCCGGTGTAGGGGAAGGACTGGGCGGTGCGGACCTCTTTGGCGTCCAGCTCCACCGCGCATCCGGTCAGCCCGATCAGTCCGGTCAGCCCCGCCAGCGCTAAGGCGGTCAGGGGTGCCGTGGTTGTTGCCGTGATTCGCCTCATGTGGCGATCGTGGCCCGGCGCTGGGGTGTCGCCATCGGCCATTCGACTGATTGGGCATCCGCCGTTCGGCCCCCTTCAAGGGCGACGCGCCCGGGCCTCGTGACGAAAGCCTTACAAGGCCGCCAAGAGCTTCGTCACATGGGGCAGCGGCTCCGCGCCGACAGGTCGTATCGCCACCGTCCGCGCGCCCGCCGCCCACAGCTCCCGCACCCGCTCGGCGGCCTCCTCGGCCGAGCCCGTCGCCATGACGACCTCCTCGGGCCGCACCTTGAGGAACTTGGCGTGTTCCACGGCGATGTCCCAGGTCGCCTCGCGGGCGTCGGCGCCGATGTACAGGTGGATGAACGCCACCACTTCATGGTCGGCCGGCGCTCCGATGTGGCCCAGGAGCGCGGGGAAACGCGCGGCGCCGAAGCCTTCCGGAAGGATCGTGCCCTGGGCCACCAGGCCCGACAGGGCGAGGGAACGGGGGTTGAGGACGCCGGCCAGCACGGGGGGCGGCTCGGCGGGCGGGTGGACCAGGGAGACACCGTCCAGGTGTACGTAGCGTCCGTGCAGCGTCACCGTCTCGCCGCGGAGCAGGCCGCGGACGGAGGTGATCGTCTCCTCCAGGAGCGTCAGCGGCGACGGGACCGCGGCGCCTATCTGGCGCATCCAGTCCTGGACGCCGTGGCCGATGCCGGCCGCGAGGCGGCCCGGGTGGAGGCGGGCCAGGTTGGCCAGCTCCATGGCCAGGAGCATCGGGTTGCGCAGGGGAGCGGGGGTGATGCCGAGGCCCACCCGCAGGCGGGAGGTGACCGCCAGGGCCGTGGCGGCCGAGGAGATGGCGCCCGTCCAGCCCAGGTCCTCCACCACCCACAGGTCGTCCACCGCCGTGCCGTCCAGCTCCCTGGCGAAGGGGACCAGCTGCTCGGGCGGCAGGTCGCGGTCGAACATGACGCCTAGCCTCATGATGTCCTCCAATAGCGCCAAGAAAGCCTCAAGCGGCCCTCCAGTAATAGCGGAAAAGCCGCCCGACCTCCGAGTAGCCCGCCCGCAGGAACGCGTTCGCCGTGGGCGCGTTGCCCACGTCCGTGGCCGCCACGATGCGTTCCAGCCCCGTCTCGGCCAGCGTCGCGGTGCCCTTGGCCAGCAGATCGTTGACGTAGCCGTGGCCCCGGTGCTCGGGCACCACGCCGATGTACGCGATGGAATGATCGTCCGGCACCACCAGCCCCACGGGCGAATCGCCCAGGTAACCGACGACGAACCAGTCAGGCTTCCCCTTGCGGTTGATCAGGTCGTCGTACATCCACCGCGCCTCGTGCTCGGCACCGGCCGTGGCCACCTCCACCTGCGTGTCGTAGTCGAGCGACCCCTCCGAGATGCGTACCAGCAGCCCGAGTACGGAGTCGGCGTCGAGGCCGCGGGCGGGGCGGTAGGTCAGTCGGCCCGGATCGACCGGGACGTCGCTCCCGGCCCGCCATTCGAGCATGAGCCGCTCGACCTCCATCGCGAACCCGGCGCCGAGCAGGGCCTGGTGTTCGACGGCTCGGTCGACGACCGGGGTGAGGCCGGGTTTGAGGGAGATGTCGTGGATTATCTTGTCCAGGCCCATCTCTGACAGGCCGCGGCGCAGCAGGCCGGCGGCGAGAGCGGGGTCGGGGCCGGGCTCGAACTGCCAGGTGATCACCGGATCCGCGCCGCGGAAGGGCGCCCAGAACGCGAGCCGGGCCCGGCCTTCGGTGAAACACCACTCCGGCCGCGTCCTGCCCTCGTCGAAGGCGCCGGTCAGCTGGGATCGAGCAGGTTCGGGGAACTGATCGAACAACGTGAAATGCCTCCGCGGACGAACGAGCGGGCTCTCCCTACGAGACTGCCGTAAGACGTGCCACGAATGTCATGGACATCGTTTAGCACACCTCCGGCGATTACTCGATCTCAGGCCGCCGCCCCGAGCGCCGTCCGCGCGTCCAGCAGTGACGAACTCGTCTCGAAGTGCCGGTCGAGGTTCGTGATCGTCAGCAGATGCCTGATCATGCCGGGCGCGAGGACCAGGATGAATCTGCCGTGCGCGCGCTGCACGTGGTTGAGGGTGGCCACCAGCACACCCAGCCCCACGGAGTCGCAGAAGGGCACGTCGGTGAGGTCCAGCACGAGTTTCGGCGGATCCACGGAGGATGCCAGCACCTGATCGAGTGCGGCTTGGAGGCGAGGAGCACCTGCTACGTCGAGGTCTCCGACGGCGTGCAAGACGGTGAGGGGTTCCTCTCGCCACGACCTGACCACCATGGCTGTCACGTGCCCGAACAGCAGAGAGATATGCCTATTTCTTACATATGTTCTGGGTCGCGGTTTTGGTTGTGGGGGTCACGGTGGGCTGAGCGCTTGGCGTGGTCGCGGTCTTCACTTTACTGATCTTCGGCTGGTCGCTGCCGACGATGACCTCGATGCCGTCGGCGTCGGTCCGGCGGAGCTCGGCCCCGGGAATGGCGGCGGCGACCGTGCGGGCCGAGTCCTCGCGGCCGGGACCGTAACGGACGACCGTCTTCTTGTAGTCCTTCTTCGCGGTGTTGCCCGGCGTGCCGGGCACGTGGAACCCGGCGGCGACCAGCGCCGTCTTGGTGCGCGCGCCGAGACCGGTGATGAGCGTGCCGTTGCTCACCTTGAGCGAGATCCGCTCCGGCGGGATGGTCGGCTTGGCGGAGGCCGAAGTGGACGAGCTGGGCTTGGGGCTGGGCTTGGCCAGGTCCTCGTCGGCCTTGATCTTGGCGAACATGTCGCGGGCCGCCTGCTTGTCCCAGAGCACCGCGGACTCGCCGGTCGGCGCCTTGAAGTCGACGTTGGCCAGCGGGACGTCAGCGAACTTCACGTTGTCCAGCGAGACGTCTCTGAGCTGGGTGGCCAGGCCGATCAGGTCGTCGTCGGGATCGACCTTGATCGTGCTCAGCGTGGAGTTGACGAACGAGGCGAGCCGGGTCGGGTTCGCCAGCGTGCCGGCGCTGAGCGCGCGGTTCAGCAGCGCCGAGATGACCTGCTGCTGCCGGTCGATCCGGTCGAGGTCGGAGCGGGCGGTGGCCCGGGTGCGGGCGTAGCCGAGCGCCTGGGCGCCCTGCAGCTCGTGGGTGCCGGCCGTGAGGTTGAGCCCGGACTTGGGGTCGTTGATCGGCACGGGCGTGCAGACGGTGACGCCGCCGAGGGAGTCGACGACGTTGATGAAGCCGAGGACGTTGACCTCGATGTAGCGGTTGATCTGCAGCCCGGTGGCCTGCTCGACGGTCTGGCGGGCGAGCTTGGGGCCGCCGAACTGGTACGCTGAGTTGATCTTGTGATCGCCCTTGCCGGGGATGGTCAGCCAGGTGTCGCGGGGCAGGCTCACGACCGTGACCTTGGAGTGGTCCTCCGACAGGTGGATCACCATCATGGTGTCGGTGCGCTGGCCGACCTCGCGGCCCAGCTTGAGCTCGTTCTGCTGCTTGCGGGTGAGGTCGTCGCGCTTGTCGACGCCGACGAGCAGGATGTTCATGGCGCCGCGGGGGGCCGATTCGGTGACGCCCGCGTCGATCGTGCCGATCCGTTTCGGCGCCGCCCACACCACGCCGGTGCCGGCCAGGACGCCCACGGACAGCACTCCCGAGAGGATCAGGTGCCGGCGCCGGCGCTTGGCGCTCTTGAGCGGCCTGCGCGTGCGCCCGCCGACGAGCCTGACGCCGCCGTAGGCGTCTCCGCCCACGTGCACCCCAGCGTCCTCCCCGCCCGGGTCGCGCATGCCCTGCTCCCCTCGTGCCACCGCGGGATTGCCGTCTTCCCCTGCTCGTACAGTAGCGTGAGCCCCGCCATGAAGCAGTTCCCCGACTCGCCGCACGCGCCAGCGGAGACGCACGGCTGGCCGCCCATCTCCGTCGTCATGCCGGTCCTCAACGAGGAGCGGCATCTACGCGAGGCCGTAGACATGGTCCTCGCCCAGAGCTACCCAGGTGAGATCGAAGTCGTTCTCGCTGTGGGGCCCTCACATGACCGTACCCAAGAGGTCGCCGACGCCATCGCGGCGGCCGATCGGCGCGTGATCGTGGTGCCCAATCCCACGGGCCGCACGCCCAACGCGCTCAACGCCGCCATCGGCGCCTCCCGCAACGGCATCATCGCCAGGGTCGACGGGCACGCCATGCTGCCCTCCGACTACCTGCGCGTCGCCGTGGAGACGCTGAGGGAGACCGGCGCCGACAACGTCGGCGGCGTCATGGCGGCCGAGGGCATCACGCCGTTCGAGAAGGCCGTCGCGTGCGCGATGACCTCCAAGATCGGCGTGGGCGCGGCCGCCTTCCACGTGGGCGGCACGGCGGGTCCCGCCGACACCGTCTACCTGGGGGTGTTCAGGCGCGCGGCGCTCGAGCGGGTCGGCGGTTATGACGAGCACTTCCAGCGGGCCCAGGACTGGGAGATGAACCACCGGATCCGCCAGACCGGCGGGCTGGTCTGGTTCCAGCCGCGCATGCGGGTCTCCTATCGCCCGCGGCCCAACGTGAAGGCGCTGGCCAGACAGTACTTCCACTACGGGCGCTGGCGCCGGGTGGTCTCGCGCACCCACGAGGGCACGATCAACCTGCGCTACCTGGCGCCGCCCGGCGCGGTGCTGGCGATCCTGCTCGGCCTGCTCGTCTCGCCGTTCTTCCCGCTCACGCTGATCGTGCCCGGCGGCTACGCCCTCGCCATCGTGGCCGGGTCGGCGCTGACGGGCGGCGGTCTGCCGGCATCGGCCAAGACCAGGCTGCCGATCGTGTACGCCGCCATGCACATGTCCTGGGGCTGGGGCTTCCTCACGAGCCCGCGCAGACTCGCTCGACCGCCGCGCTGAACGGGGTCAGCCCGTCCAGTCCACACGTACGTCCATCACCTGCCCGGTCAGGCCGGAGATGAGGACGTCGAGTGCGGTCTGGGCGGCCGCGCGCGGCGAGAGCGGCGCGCGCTCGGGCTCCTCGCCGAGCGCGGGTCCGCGCACGGTCGTGCCGGCGCGCTCGGGGTTGACGCAGTTGACCCGGATGCCGTCGTCGGCCCACTCGTCGGCCAGCGCCCGCGTGAGGTCGGCGACGGCGGCCTTCGTCGAGGAGCCGAGGCTGTGGCCGGCCCGGCCCCCGGTGCAGAGCAGCAGGTGGCCCGTGCTCTCGCGCAGGTGCGGGTAGGCGGCGCGGGCCACGTTGAGCGGGCCCAGGTAGTCGAGGCCCACGGTCTCGGCGATGGTCTCGTGGGTGACCTCGGCGAGCTCGCCCGTGTACGGCGCGCCCGCGGTGTTGACCACGAAGTCGATCCGGCCCACCTGCGCCAGCGCCTTGGCCACCGAGTCGTAGTCCTCCACCCGCACCCCGTTCTGGGCGCGCGAGAAGGAGTGCACGCGGGCGCCGTGGCCGACGGCGAGCTCGACGACGTCGGCGCCGAGGCCGTGGCCGCCGTCGAAGACCACCATGGTCCGGCCGTCGAGCGCCTCGCGGTGGTCCCGCGCGTCCGGGCGGGGCGCGCCCGCGCCGGCGAGCTGGAGGAGCTTCTCGGCGATGTACACGTCGACCGGGTGCGTGATCTTCATGTTCCGCTCGCTGCCCGGCACGATGTAGATCGGGACGTCGGGCAGGTAACGCAGCAGCACGCCACAGTCGTCGGTGGCCGGCCGCCGATCGAAGTCGGGGTCGGCGAAGGCCCGCTCGTACGCCTCGCGGATCAGCGACAGGCGGAAGCACTGCGGTGTCTGGGCGCGCCGCAGCCATGATCTGTCGGGAATGTCATGGATGATGTCGCCACCTGATCCGGGAGCGGCCACCAGGATGGTGTCAGAGCTCGGGATCGCCACCTCCACGGCCGAATACGTCCGCAGGGCCCTGACACAATCCGTGATGATCCGGGGCTCCAGGAGGGGCCGTACAGCGTCGTGCAGAAGCACGTTGCACTCCTGCGAACCCAGCGCCTTGAGCGCGCGCCACGTGCTCTCCGTACGGCTCGCGCCGCCCTCGACGATCTGGCCGACCTTGTCGAAACCGCCCTTCTCCACGATCTCCCTGACCGTGTCGGCGAAGCCCGGGGCCATCAGCACCACGATCTCGTCGATCTCGGGTGAGCCGTTGAACAGGGCGAGCGTGTGCTCCAGAATCGTCCTGCCGGCGATCTTGATGAGCTGCTTCGGCGTGTCGAGCCCGACACGCCGGCCCACACCGCCTGCCAGGACGACTCCTACGGTGCGCAGCCGAGATTCCATACGGCGAGGGTAACGGTCCGGTTCCGTGATATCGCGTTGCCCTGTCGCTACGCTGTGTCCACGCTCTCCCTCGCGAACGGGAGGAGTCCTGCGCTGTGACCGATTCATTGAAGCCTGTTTCACTCACCCGCGAGAGCACGACCTCGGTGGTGCTGCTCGCCACGACACCGGCCTGCAGGCTTCCCTGCGCCGACGGCACGCTGCTCGACCGGCTCAACGGCCAGCTCGCCGAGCTCGCCGTCCTCGACGTCCAGGTGGTGTCCCCGAGTGACGGGCTCGGCGGGCTCAGCGCCGATCTGCGCGGCATCGCCAAGATCGCGCGCGTCGCGCCGGGCGCGGTGGTCGTGCTGCCCGCCGACCTCGTCGCCCACACCGATGCGCTCGCGCTGCTCCTGGAACATCCCGCGCGCGACACGAGCGCCCTGGTCTCCTACGACGCCACCGCCGCGCCGATGCGGCCGCCCGTACGGGTCGAGAGCGGCAAGGTCGTCGCGGCCGGCAGCTCCTTCCACCTCGTCCCCGAGGCCAACGCAACCTTCCGCGGCGTGCTCCAGGCGCGTGAGGCCGACCTGACCGCGCTGGCCGACGTCGCCGAGGAGCTGGCCGAGCTCGCCGAGATGGGCAAGCTGGGCCCCGTCACCACCGTCGAGGCGGTCGATCTGCTGCTGGTGGGCCTGGTCAGGTCGGGCGTGGCGGTACGCGCCGCCTCGATCGGGCCGCTCCACTGCGACCGGGTGACCGGCCAGGTCTCGGCCGACAACGCGCTGGGCAGGCTCGCCGACGTCGACGAGTCCCAGGTACGCCTGGACACCGCGGTCAAGTCGAGCGACGGCTTCTTCAGCACCTACTTCGTCTCGTCCTGGACGCGCCATCTCATCCGGCCCGCGGCCGCGCTGAAGCTCACGCCCAACGCCGTCACCGGCATCTCGATCGGCCTGGCCGTGCTGTCGGCGATCTGGTTCGCGGCGGGCAACCGCCCGGCGCAGCTCGCCGGGGCCGTGCTGCTCTACCTGTCGTTCTGCCTCGACTGCCTCGACGGCCAGCTGGCCCGCTACACCCGCATGTTCTCGCCGCTCGGCGCCTGGATCGACTCCATGGCCGACCGGCTGAAGGAGTACGTCGTCTACGTGGGACTGGCCTTCGGCTACGCCGCCGGGCTGCCCGTGAGCGGGGGCGGGCCCGACGGCATCTGGTATCTCGCCGTCGCCGCGATGATCCTCCAGGTGGTACGGCATTCGATCAACTACGCCTTCGGGGCCGCGGCGAAGGACGCGGGCCGTGCCGGCGTCCCGGGGGGCAAACCGGTGATTCCGCTCCACGAGTCGGCCGACGGCGGGCGCTACGGCGTACCCCCGCAGGGGGTGCTCCGCCTGGCGCGGCGCATGGAGCGCGAAAAGATCTTGTGGTGGCTGAAGAAGATGATCGTGTTGCCGATTGGGGAGCGAATGGCGCTGATCGCGATCACCGCCGGCGTGTACAACGCCCGGGTCACGTTCATCGCGCTGCTCGGCTGGGGCGGGGTGGCGGCCCTCTACCTGCTGGCCGGCCGGATCGCGAGGTCGGCCCGATGAACTCTGTCCACATGACACCCGTGCCGAGCAGCACCGTCGTGGCCTATCGCGACGACGGGCCGCTGTCGCGCGGCATGGGAGCGCTCGTGTCGGGGCAGCTCCCGCCGCTGCCCCCGCTGATCGCCGGGGCGTTCGTGATCGGCGTGCTGCTGCTGATCGGCGTGGCCGGGTCCGAGGGGCTGGCGGTCTTCGCGCCCGTCGTGACGCTGCTGCTGGCCGGGCCGGGCAGCTCCCATCCGCATGACGGCCGGTTCGACTGGCTGGTGCCGCCGGTCCTGCGGTTGATCGAGTACACCTTCATCGCGGCCTGCGGGTTCGCCCACGACGTGCCGCCGGCGCTGATCTTCGCACTGCTCGGCGCGCTGGCCTTCCACCACTACGACCTGATCTACCGGCTGCGCCAGCGCGTCTATCCGCCGCCGTGGCTGAGCACGTTCGGGCTGGGCTGGGACGGGCGGATGGTCGTGGTCTCGCTGGCGGCGCTCGTGGGCTTCGTCACTGGCGGTTTCGTGCTCCTCGCCCTGTATCTGTGGGTCCTGTTCGGGTGGGAGAGCCTCACCTGCTGGCTCGCCACGGCTCCCTCCAGGGTGGTCGCGGCCGAGACGGAAACGCGAGACTAACGGCCGATTACCCGGGGAGGGCCTAAAGGCAACTAACCTTTGGGTCCTAAGTAGTCATGCCCGAAGTAGTCATGCCCGACTGAGGAGTGGACGTTGCTGGGAATGGTGCTGGCCGCTGGAGCCGGACGACGCCTGCGACCGTACACCGACACACTGCCGAAGGCACTGGTGCCGGTCGACGGTGAGACCACGATCATGGACATCTCCCTGCGCAACCTCGCCGAGGTGGATCTGCGTGAGGTCGTGGTCGTCGTCGGTTACGCGGCGCAGGCCGTACATGAGCGAAAGGACGCGCTGGAGAAGCGGCACGGCGTCAAGCTCACTCTCGTGCACAACGACAAGGCCGAGGAGTGGAACAACGCCTACTCCCTGTGGTGCGCGCGCGACTACTTCGCGCAGGGCGCGCTGCTGGTCAACGGCGACACCGTGCACCCCGTCTCGATCGAGAAGACGCTGCTGTCGGCCCCCGAGACCAGTGACATCCTGCTCGCGGTCGACAACGTGAAGCGGCTGGCCGACGAGGAGATGAAGGTCACCCTCGACGGCGACGACCTGAAGCGGATCACCAAGCTGATGGACCCGGCCACGGCCTACGGCGAGTACATCGGCGCCACGCTCATCCGCCCCGGCGCCGCCGAGCGCCTGGCCGACGCGCTGAAGGCCACCTTCGAGCGCGATCCGCAGCTCTACTACGAGGACGGCTACCAGGAGATGGTCGCGCGCGGCGAGCGCATCCACGTCGCGCCTATCGGGGAGGTCGACTGGGTCGAGGTGGACAACCACGACGACCTGGCCAAGGCTCGCACCATAGCCGTTCGTTACTGAGGAGGCGGGTATGCCGCTTCTAGCGCGGATGCTGCCCGCGCCGCTGGCCATCATGGTCAGGCGCGGCGCGGTCGCGGAGCTCGGCGCGCTGCTGGCCGACACCCGGGTGGCGACCTCCGGCCGGGTGGCCGTGGCCGTGGGCCCGGGGCAGGGCGACCACATCGAGGGCCTGATCGCGCCCACGCTCGACGAGGCCGAGGTGTTCAGGGTGTCCGACGGCTCGGTCGACGCGGCCGTCTCGCTCGGCGCCGACCTGCGTAAGGGTGCCTACGAGGTGGTCGTCGGCGTCGGCGGCGGCCGGACCATCGACGCGACCAAGTACGCCGCCTCGCTGGCGGGCATCCCGATGGTCGCCGTGGCCACGAACCTCTCCCACGACGGCATCTGCTCGCCCACGGCCTCGCTGGTGTACGACGGCGGCAAGGGCACGTTCGGCGTGCCGATGCCGCTGGCGGTCCTGGTCGACCTCGACTTCGTGCACAGCGCACCGGAGTCGCTCGTCCGGTCGGGAGTCGGCGACGTGGTCAGCAACCTGTCGGCCATCGAGGACTGGCAGCTCGGCAACGTGGAGCGCGGCGAGCCCATCGACGGGCTGGCCTGCTCGATGGCCCGGATCGCGGCCGAGGCGCTGATCGGCCGCGTCGACTCCATCGAGTCGGATGCCTTCCTCACCATCCTGGCCGAATCGCTGATCATGTCCGGCATGTCGATGGTGATTGCCGGCTCGTCTCGGCCCGCGAGCGGTGGAGACCATGAGATCCTTCATGCCGTGGATCAGCTCTTCCCCGGCACCTCCAATCACGGCGAGCTCGCCGGGATCGGTGCCGCCTTCTGCTTCTTCCTCAGGGAGGACGCCGCCCGGCTCAAGCAGGTCACCGACTGCCTGCGACAGCACCAGCTGCCCGTCGTCCCGGCCGACATCGGCCTGACCAGCGAGCAGTTCTCCGAGGCCGTCACGCTGGCGCCGGCCACCCGTCCCGGCCGTTACACGATCCTGGAGCACCTGCGCATGCCGGAGTCCGAGGTCCGCGATCGGGTGGGGGACTATGTCCGGGCCTTCGGTAGCTGAGCTCCGGCGGGTCGCCCAGCCCGCCGGACACCTTGAGCGCCGGAACGGCGAGCACTGGGCGGGCGTGCTCTACATGCGCCGGCTGTCCATCTACGTCACCTGGTTGATGACCAAGACGTCCGTCACGCCCAACCAGCTCACCTGGGTCATGACGGTGGCGGGGATCCTGGCCGGAGTCGTGCTGGCCCTGCCGGGGCTGTGGGCCGCTGTGGCCGCCGCCCTGCTCGTGCAGGTCTACCTGCTGCTGGACTGCTCCGACGGCGAGCTGGCCCGCTGGACCGGACAGACGTCGCTGGTCGGCGTCTACCTGGACCGCGTCGGCGCCTACTTCACCGAGGCCGCGGTGCTCGTCGGGCTGGGCTGGCGGGCATCGGCCGTCCTGCCTGACTGGTACACCGTGCTGGGCGTCGCCGCCGCGCTCGGCGCGATCCTCATCAAGGCCGAGACCGACCTCGTGGATGTGGCCAGGGCCAAGGGGGGCCTGCCGAACGCCACCGAGGCGTCCGTGGGGCAGTTCCGATCCGGGCTGCTGGGGCTGGCCAGGCGGGTGGTGGGGGCGACGAAGTTCCACCGGATCGTGCAGCCGATCGAGCTGTCGCTCCTCACGGTCGTGGCCGCCGTCATCGACGCCGTCACCGGAGATCTGCTGGCCACGCGTGTGCTCCTGGTCGCCTGCTTCGCGGCCGCCGCGCTGCAGACCGTCCTTCATCTGGTCAGCATCCTGGCATCGAGGCGGCTTGCGTGAACGCACATCGGAACCGGCGGAGCCTCCCGCTCGTCGTATTGATCGGACGTCCGCCGTTCGGTGGGGGTTCACGTACGGTTCCGATACGCTTAGCTCCAGCAATATCAGGAAATATGCATACCAGCAGACTCGGTGATCATGAAAGAATGCTCCGCCCGTGTTCTCGACGCGTCAGGACGATGACCCGTTGAAGATCTCGTGCGTCATCCTCACCATGGGCAACCGGGTCGCGGAGCTGACCCGGGCGGTCGAGTCCGCGCTCAACCAGATCGACGGCGACGTCGAAGTGGTGATCGTCGGCAACGGTGCCGACGTGCCCGAGGTGTCGGCGACGCCACCCGTAGGCTCGTCCGCGACCGTGAAGACGGTCTGGCTCGAACGCAACACCGGCATTCCGGCCGGCCGTAATCGCGGCGTCGAGGAGTGCTCCGGTGATGTCGTGCTGTTCCTCGACGACGACGGCTGGTACGCCAACCAGAAGGTCGTGTCCCACGTACGCGACCGCTTCGCCACCGAGCCCGACCTCGCGGTCATCTCCTTCCGGGTGATGGACCCCGACGGCGGCATCGGCCAGCGGCGCCACGTGCCGCGCCTGCGCGCGGGCGACCCGGAACGCTCCTCACCCGTCACCACCTTTCTCGGCGGCGCCTCGGCGATCCGCCGCTCGGCCTTCCTCCAGGTGGGCGGCCTGCCGGAGCGGTTCTTCTACGCTCACGAGGAGACCGACCTGGCGTGGCGGCTGCTGGGCGAGGGCTACCGGATCGAGTACGACGCCGAGACGGTCATGTACCACCCGCAGGTCCCGCCGACGCGGCACGCCGAGTTCTACCGGCTCAACGCCCGCAACCGGGTGTGGCTGGCGCGGCGCAACCTGCCGTGGCCGCTGGCGGTCCTCTATCTGCTCGACTGGGTGGTGCTGACGCTCATCCGGGAGCGCCGTTCCGGGGTAGCGATCAAGGCGTGGTTCACCGGGTTCTTCGAAGGACTGCGCACGCCGGCCGGCGAGCGCCGCCCGATGGCCTGGCGCACCGCCTGGCGCATGGTGAAACTGGGCCGCCCGCCCATCGTGTGAGCCAGTCCTCAGACATCTGATGACTCTTGATAGCCTGCCCCGATGGATCCTGTTACCGGTGGGGTCGTGCTCCGTGCCGTCGAGGTCGATGTGGTCCGTGACGGGACTTCCCTGTTGCGGTCGATCTCCCTGACCGTCGGGCCGGGGGAGCACTGGGCGCTGCTGGGCCCCAACGGGGCCGGGAAGAGCACGCTGCTGGACCTCCTCGGGGCTGTGAAGCATCCCACGCGCGGGATCGTCGAGGTTCTGGGGCATCGGCTCGGCCGGGTGGACATGCGAGAGCTCCGCTCGTTTCTGGGGCACGTCAATCCGCGGCACTCCTTGGAATCCGGCCTCCGGGTCCGGGAACTGGTGCTGACCGGGGCCACCAACACCATCGAGCTCGTCCCTCGCTGGGCGCCCACCGCGGAGCAGGAGGAGCAGGCCCTGCGGCTGATCGGGGTGATGGGGATGACCCGCAAGGCCGAGGCGCGGTGGCCCCACCTGTCCCAGGGAGAGCGCGGACGGGCGCTGATCGCGCGGGCGCTCATGCCGCGGCCGCGGCTGCTGCTGCTCGACGAGCCCGCCACCGGGCTGGACCTGGCCGCCCGGGAGCAGTTGCTCGGCAGCCTCGACGTGCTGCGCGGGGAGCATCCCGCGCTGGCCACCGTACTGGTGACCCATCATCTGGAAGAGCTGCCCGCCAGTACCACGCACGCGCTGCTGTTGCGGGAGGGGGAGTGCATGGCGTCGGGTCCGGTGGACGAGGTGCTGACCACCGACCTGGTGAGCAAGTGCTTCGACCACCCGGTGCGGATCAGCCGCGTCGACGGACGGTGGAGCGCTCGGGCCTAGATGGCCGCCGCGTCGCCGAAGGTCATGGTGGCGCGGGCGACCGTGGTGGTGAGTATGGGGCGCTTCGGCAGGCCCAGTTCGCTCAGTTCCTTGGCTATCGGGTGGTTGCCCAGGCGGATCAGCGCGCCGCCGGGCCGTACGCGGACGCCATGGGTCTCCACCGACCACGGGACGCGGCGCGTCACGCCCTCCCGGTGGGTGAAGGCGTCCAGCGGGACCAGCGCGCCCGCGCCCGGCGCGGGCATGCCCGGTTTGAGCAGCAGGTCGAGCACCAGCCGCCCGTCCTTGCGCAGGACGCAGCGCTTGTACGGCGAGTCGAGCCGCAGGTCGATGTCGGCCAGCTCCTTCGGAAAGCCCCAGATGCGGCGGCCCGCCTCCAAAGTGAACCCCTGATCGACCGGCAGCCAGTGGATGAACACCCCGGCCCGCCGCAGATCGCCCAGCCCGACCGACTGCGTCACACCCGGCGGGCGCACCAGGAACGCCACACCGAACTCGTGGTAGGCGTCCAGATCGCCCTCGCGGTAGTCGACGAACACCAGCACGCAGATCGCCTTGCCGGGGAACACCTCGGCCGCGTCCAGTCCCGAGTAGGCGATCACCGCCCTGGCGGCGTCGGCCCGGACGGGATACATGACGCTGCAGACCGTGGCGTCTCTCACCTGGACGGGCATGCTCACCGTGCGGCCCTGGATCAGATGCGAAGACATGAGTCCAGTACATCAACCGCGAAGCCGTGTGACCATTCCTGCCCGGATCCCGTCTGGTCTGTTGTGACATTCGTAAGAACGCGGAGGGCATCATCATCGAGGAGCTGTACCGCGAGCACTGGGCGCTCGTGTGCGGGTTCCTGTTACGCCGCACCCGCGACCCCCATCTCGCCGAGGACCTGGCCCAGGAGACGTTCGTCAAGGCCACCAGGGCGCTGCTCGGCTGGCGCGGCGAGAACGCGGCCGCGTGGCTGCTCTCCATCGCCCGCAACGTTCTGGTCGACCACGTCCGGCGCCACCGCCGTGAGCTGGCCCTGCCCGACCCCGACGAGCTCGGTGTGCCCGCGCTGCACGTCGAGTCGCTGGCCGTGCGCGACGCCCTGGATCGGCTGCCCGAGCAGCACCGCAGGCTGCTCGCCCTGGTCTACTTCGAGGGCTTCTCGCTGGTCGAGGTGGCCGCGATGACCGGCAAGAAGCACGCCACGATCAAGACCGCCGTGTGGCGGGCCAGAGCCGCCTTCGCCGACATCTATGGAGTCCTCCATGACTGAAGATGACCTTCTGCCCATGCCCGACTTCGATCCCAAGGCGACCCGCCGTGCCGTCCGGCGGGGTCTCACGCGCACCGCGATCACCGTGCTGGCGGCGCTGGTCGTCCTCGTCCTGGTGGCGACGGTCGGCTCCAGCCTGATCCAGCAGCGCGGTGACCGGGAAATGCGCATGACGGACGTGCTCGGCACCGCCTTCAAGATCTACAACCCCGGCTACGACATCCAGGTCCAGGATTGGGGTGCCACCACGCCGCTGTCGATGTCGTTCACCGTGAGCGCCCGCCCGATGCGGGCCGTCGGGGGCTTCGTAGCTGGTTACGGAGGCGCGGAACATGTCATCACCCAGGACTTCTTCGGTCGCGTGGGCAGGTTGCCGCTGGGCAACGACGCCAACACCACGCTGAGCACGGCGATCGCCAATGTGAGCACCGGCAACCAGCCCAAACAGGACAGCCGCAAGGTCCTCGCCCGGCTGCCCGAGGGACTCAACGCGCTTGCCGTGATCGAGTTCGCCAAGCCGCTCACCACGAAGGAGCTCGCCGCCTTCACCGCCCGATACAAGACCTCCGCCGACAAGGTGGTGTACGAGCGGCGCCCCAGGTCGATTCCCATTACGTGGGGTGGGCCGCCGATGTGGGACAGAGACCCTATGCCGGAAATGGACGGCACCACCAAGACCCACGCGATCATGCCCGATGAGGCGATCGAGCTGGACCTCGCGAGCTTCCGCCGCTGGGTGGCCATCCTCCAGGACTACGACGACGACAACCTGCACGACTTCGACCTGAGCCTGGCCCGGCTGCGCAAGGCCGCCAAGGACGGCTTGGCCTACGCCTACGTGGACTCGGGGGCCACGATCGGCGAACTACGAAAGATCATCGAGGACCCGCTGGTCCAGACGGTCCGCGTGGCGGACGTCACCTACGACGTCGAACGGCCCTAGACGGCCAGGGAGTGGGCGGGCACCTGGACCCCCGCCCACCTCTCCATCCTGGTCACGAACTCCGCCGCGTGGTCGGGCCAGTGGTGACGCAGCCGGGCCTCGGCGTGGCCGCGCGCCCCCAGGGCGGCCCGCCGCGCGGGGTCCTCCTTGAGATCGAGTACGGCGTTCACGAGCGCGTCCACGTCGAGCGGCACCACGACCCCGCACCCGACCCGCTCCGCCACCGAGCCGTGCGGTGTGGTGATCACCGGGAGCCCCCGGCCCATGTAGTCGAGGATCTTGGTCGGCGTCCTCGGGCCGGTCTCCGCCGACAGCGCCAGGCCGGCCAGGGCGCCTTCGGCCATGCGCAGGGCGTGGCGGTTCGGGACGTACCCGAACCAGTCGAGCAGCCCGACCCGCTGCGCGTCCCGCAGCAGCGGCCGGACCTCACGGTCGGCGGCGCCGAGCAGGTCCATCCGGATGCCGTGCGGGACGAGCCGCTCGGCCAGCCCGATGAGCTCGGAGACGCCGCGCTCGAGGGAGAGCCGCCCGATGTGCACCACCCTGGTGTCGCCGGGCGGGGGCGGCGCCGCCGACACCAGGGTGGCTTCCGGCACCACGGCGGAGGTGACCACGTGGTGACGCCGCTCGGCCCGGGACAGTTGCCTGGCGGTGACCTGCTCCCGTACGTCCCAGACGATCGGCGGGTGGTGGAAGGGCAGGGTGTGCAGCAGACGGTGGTCGTGCAGCACCAGCAGGTCGGCGCCTCTGAGGCCGCGCTTGAGCGCCGCCCGCGCCCGGCCGTAGCCGGCGTCGCGTGGCACGTCGACCGCGGCGACGCCCATCGCGGGCGTCACGTTGTAGTAGGTGAAGGGCGCGACGTAGGTCACCTCGTGGCCCGCGTCGAGCAGCGCCCGGATCTGCCGATGCATGATCCGGGCGTCCTCGGGGTGGTGGCTGGTGGTGGCTACGCATACACGCATGCGGTCGATGCTGCGCCGCTACCTGGTCAATGGCGTAAATGCTGGGGGAATTGCCGCTTAATTTCCTGACGGGCGACGGTAGAGCCAAGTCAGCCGAGGCTCGAGCACCCACTTGAACACCGTGCGCGTCTCGGGCAGGCACAGCACGATCGCCAGGGCGAAACAGCTCGCACTGATCGCCAGCACCCCGAGCGGGCCGTGCAGCCAGGGCAGCTCCAGCCACCCCTGGTCCTTGGCGATGAGGACGGGGATGCCGTGGAGCAGGTAGCAGTAGAGGGTGCGGGTGCCGAGATCCGTGAACCAGGTCTCGCGCCTGGGCACCAGGGCCAGGACGGCGTACGACATGGCCAGCCCGCAGATCAGCAGCCCGGTGCGCACGCCGAGGCCCATCCACCAGGACAGATCTAAGTCCTGGAAGCTGTGCTTGTAGTAGAAGGGCTTCAGCGGCGCCTTGGGCGCGATGAAGATCGACACCGCGGCGGCGCCGAGCACCACGACCCCCGAGACGATCTTGATCCACCGGCGGTCGAGCAGCTCGAAGTGCTCAGGCTGCGTCACGAGCCCGATGACGAAGAACGGCATCAGACCGAAGAAGCGGTCCATGCTGAAGTCACCGGAGATCTGCGAGAACCCGGCGAACAGGTAGATCGCGATCGCCACCGGGATCGGGTGCTTCATCCGCTTCCACACGGGTGTGGACAGCCGCCAGAACAGCAGCGCCAGCAGGTACCAGTTGATCCACGCGGGATCGATGATCGTCAGGCTCCACTTTTCGCCCAGGCCGAGCCGGACGAGCGCGTAGCCGACCTCCACGATCACGTACGGCACGACGAACGTGTCGACCAGCTTGTTCGTCTTGGCGTTGGAGTTCCAGAAATTCCTGGACAGATAGCCGCTGATGAGCACGAACAGCGGCATGTGGAAGGTGTAGATGAAGATGTAGAGCGACCTGGCCGAGTCGGTGGACAGCGTCGGCACCAGCGAGTGGCCGACGATCACGAACGCGATCAGGACGAACTTGACGTTGTCCAGATACGGATCGCGCTTGCGCTTGGGGGCCTCGGGCTGGGGCTCGGGGGCCGGTTCTGGCTCCGGCTGGTCCTGGTCCTCGTCTTGGTCCCGGTCCTTGTCCTGGTCCTTGTCCGTCTTGGACGGGCCGACGCCGTGCGGATCCGTCTTCTCACTCCAGAAAGCCTCCTCCGGCAGCGGCCATTGAGCTCCTGTGCTCGCGGGGCCGACGGCCTCGTCGGCGTCACCCGGGTCGGGGGGCGTCGTGACCGGTGGGGAGTGCTTGGTGTCAGACACTACGGAGTCGCTCAGCTTCACTCGGGGCCGGGGGAACGCGACAGGCAGCACGCATGCACACGTCCTTGACGAGTGAAGCGAGCCGCGTCGCCGACCCGCTACACATTAGCCCGGCAACGAGGCTCCTGTCTCACGTGCGGTGCGAGAACACCCGGTTACACAGGGAACTTGGAGGTCAGGTGCAGACGTTCTTCTGCTTGTCCGCCGAGATCGTGCTGTTGTTGACGCTGTCGGGCAACTTGGTGACCTTGACCGACTTGAAGTCCTCGCCGATGATCAGCTGGATCACGGGCGGGTTCGCCGTCGCCGGGGTCGTCGAGGGCACGGGCACCGGAGAGGTGTAGGTGTCGGTCGTCGTCGGCTTGAGCCTGCCCGCCGTCGGAGCCGGCTTGGGCTGCATGGCCTTGATCAGCACGTCGCTGTACGCGGCGCCGTCGGCGGCCTTCTTGGCGTAGCGGACCTGGGTGGTCGCCTGGCTCTTGCCGTCGGCGGCCAGGTAGTTGCCCACGCCCGTGACCTTGAAGCCCTCCTTGCTCAGCAGGTCGGCGACCTCTTTGGCCTTGCCCTGCGTCGTCGTGCCGTTGAGCACCTGGACCTGGACCTGCTCCGGCTTGACGTTGATCTTGGGCGTCGAGGCGGCGGTCGACGCCGACGCGGCGGGTTCGGGCAGGTCGACGTCGCTCTTGATCGCGTTGAACAGCTCGTTGGCGTCGGGCTGCCGCCAGACCACCCGGTTCTTGTCCTCCGGGTCGGGCTGCCACGGGATCGTGGTGAACTTGACCCCGCCCGCCGTCATCTTCTGCGCGCTCGTGGCGATCTCGATGAGCTGCGTGGTGTCGTTGGCCAGGTCCGGGTCCATCGTCACCGACTTGGCGGTGGCCTTGATGAAGGCCCTGAGCTTTCCGACGTCGGTGAGCAACTGGCTGCTGGTGGCCTTCTGCACGATCTTGCTCAGGAAGATCTGCTGGCGCTTGATCCGCTGGATGTCGCTGCCGTCGCCGTAGTGGCGCAGCCGGACGTAGCCCAGCGCCTGCTCGCCGTTCAGCTTGCTCTTGCCCGCGGGCAGCTTCAGATGGGAGTTCTTGTCGTCCACGCCGTTCGCGAGGCAGATCTCGATGCCGTCGAGCGCGTCGACGATGTTCTTGAAACCGCTGAAGTCGACCTCGACGAAGTGGTCGACGCGGATGCCGGTGAGGGTCTCCAGCGTGGACATCGTGCACGCGACGCCGCCCGAGCTGTACGCCGAGTTGATCATGTCGCGGCGCGGCGGCATCTCCTGCTTGGTGGTCTCGTTCTTGCACTTGGGGATCTCCACCATCGAGTCACGCGGGAAGCTGATGAGCCGCGCCTGATCCCGGTTGGGCGAGATGTGCATCAGGATGATCGTGTCGGTGCGCTTGCCGCCCGCGTCGGCCTCCCGGGCGAGCTTCTGGCCGTATTGGGCGTTGCCCTTGCCCGCGCGAGTGTCGGAGCCGACCAGCAGCACGTTGAGCGCGCCGGTCTCCGGCGGCCGGGGGTTGATGATGTCCTTGTCGACGGGTCTCTGGTTGATGCTGCCGAAGGCGTCGCGGTAGAGCGTGTAGCCGGTCAGCGCGCCGGCGACCATGAGCGAGGTGGTCGCGATGCTGATCCAGGCCAGCACGCGCATCTTGTTGCCACCACCGCCACCGCCGCCGCGATGGCCGCGGGGCGGCAGGTCTTCGGGTGGCGGGGGAGGAGGAGGGGAGGAGGCCGCTGCCCGGCGCGACATCCGGCTGCCAGGCTGTGTCGAGGCGACCCTGCGGTCCTGCACGGACACGCTCCACTGGTCACTCATGCGCCCCCTCGCCTAGTCCGGTTGGCTCGGTCATTCTGCGCCACGAGACTAGGTCACGGACGGCGTACCCGCAGCCATGACGAAGAGAATCGACCGTGACCCGGACGTGATGTTACCGCGCAAAAGCATACTCAGAACTGGACATTTAGCGGAATATTCATCGTCAAAGTCTTTACGCATTGCGGGGGTCGGAACGGGTGGCCAGAGCCGCCGCCAGGCAGGCCAGAGGTACAGCAGGTAGGACATACCGGTAGTCGAACTCGGCCACGGCCGACGGTATGACCAGCAGGAGAACCGCCGTTGACCAGGGCAGCAACCACGGAGGCGGCTCGTCGGTCAGGCTCGCGAGCCGTCGCCCGCCGGTCAGCCTCCGCCTGATCGCCAGGGCGGGCGGGACGAGCAGGACGGCCAGCAGCACGGTGCCCGGCAGGCGCCCGGCCTCCTGGTAGGCGCGCATCCAGCCGGCGTACGGCTCGACGACCTCGGTGCCGATCGGTCCCTGCTCGTAGCGCCTGCCCAGGTCGGCGCCGAGCTGCGCGGCCCACCGGCCCGGCGGCTGCGGCGAGACGGCGGGGAACTCGTAGTAGTCGTAGATCTCGTGGTCGGGATAGACCGGGCGGCCCCAGACGAACGAACGCCCCAGCTCCGACAGCACGGAGGCCGCGTAGTCGAGCGGCTGCTCACGGATGGCCAGCGAGGCGAACCGGCCCGCCAGATCGTTGCTCTCCTCGGTGAACGTGATGTCGGGCAGCGCGACGAGCGGGGAGTCCTTGGCCCAGATGTACTCCTGCGAGGGTGGCCGCCGATCGGGCGGCCGGGGGTCGCAGAGCACTTTGAGATCCGGTGGGGGCTCCATCTTCGCGCAGTCGGCGAACGACATCGTGCGGGCGTAGAGGAACACGCCGTTCGCTCCGACGATGCCGACGCGGTGGTAGGTGGCGTAGAACCAGCCTCCGTACGCGATGACCGGCGCCAGCGCGGCCACCACCACGACCCCGGCGAGCCCCACCCGCCTGCGCAGCAGGAACCAGGCCGCCACGACCACGATCAGCGGCTGCCCGACGGTCCTGGTGAGCGTGGCGGCGGCCAGCAGCAGCCCGACGGCGATCACCACGGGCCGGTCGGCCAGGGTGAGCGCGATCGCGGCGACGACCAGGAACATGAAGAGCGCGTCGGAGACGAGCAGGTGCTCCAGCTCGATCTGGTAGGCGTCCAGCAGCACCGGCACCGTGGCCAGCGTCGCCACCCACCGGGGCGCCCGGCGCGCGCACCAGTAGACCAGCACGCCGGTGGCCAGGCCGAGCAGGTGCTGCACGGCGGTGATCGCGCCGAAGGAGTGGAACGGTTCGAGCGCCTTCATGAAGGCCGAGTAGCCGGCGGGACGCACCAGGTCGGGGCGGGGGTGGAAGACGGTGACGACGTAGGTGTAGGAGTCGGGGAACCACAGGGCCGGGCGGTAGCCGAGCATCGTGACGACCCGCAGCGCGGCGCCCAGGGTCAGGACCGCCAGGAACCAGCCGTGCCGCCGCGCCAGTGAGGCCGCCGCCCGGGCGGGCCCGGGCCGGGGCTCGCCGACGAGCGTCGTCTCCTCCACCCGGACGTCCTCCCGCTTCCCCCGCACGTCGCGTACGCTACCCGCGTTTCGCGCGATCCCGCGTAACCGCTCATCCGGGCGGGCTGGGGTCCTTTGGGGTCCTCACGCTGTGCGGGCTGGGGTCCTTTGGGATCGTCGCGCCGTCCGTGTGTTGGATACGCTCGCGATCACCGATGGGAATCGCCTGGCTGGACCGGACGCGCAGGCCGTCGGCGGGCCGGGTGCTCGCCGTGGTCTCGGTGTTGCCTGCCCTGGTCGTGGCGGGCTGGCTGCTCGCCGCGCTGCCGCTGCTGCTGGCCGGCTGGTACCAGCCGGTGCCCGCGCTGGTGCTCGGGGCGGTGGTCATCGGGGTGCTGTGCTGGTTCGCCCTCCGCCGGCCGTTCAAGGTCGCGGAGGGGGCGACCGGGCGGCAGGTCGGCGCGGTCGTCGCCGTCGCGGTCGGGTCCGGTGTGTTCAACGCGATCATGCACAGCGAGCAGCTGATCGTCAGGCGTGACCCCGCCACGTACGCGCAGTACGCCACCTGGCTGGCCGGACACGGCTCGCTGCCGATCCCCGCGCAGGCGGCGGCGTTCGGCGGGGCCGATCCGGCGCTCGTGTTCGAGAGCGTCGGGTTCTACGACGTCGGCGGGTCGGTGGTGCCGCAGTTCATGCCGGGACCGCCGCTGCTGTTCGCCGCGGGCGACTGGCTCGGCGGGCTGCTGCTGACACCTGCCGTGCTGGGGGCGCTGGCCGTGCTCACGCTGGCGGGGGTGGTGGGCCGGCTCGTCGGCGGGCGCTGGGCGCCGGTGGCGGCGCTGGCCTTCGCGGTGAGCCTGCCGATCCTCTACACCTCACGGACCACCTTCAGCGAGATTCCCTCTCTGATCCTGCTGTTCGGCGGCCTGGCCCTGGTCCACGACGCCCTCGCACGCGGGAGCATCCAGCGAAGACAGGGGGCGCTGGCCGGGCTGGTGTTCGGGCTGGCCGTGCTGGTCCGGATCGATGGGCTGCGTGATGTGCTGCCGGTCCTGGCGTTCGCCGGGGCACTGATCGCCTGGCGGCGCCTCGGCAGGCCCCAGGGGGCGCTCGGGCCGCCGCTCCTGCTCGGGCTCGCGGCCGGTGCCGGGTTGGGGCTGCTGGCGGCGTACGTGCTGGCGCGGCCGTATCTGTCCTATCTGTCCAGGTCGGTCAATCCGCTGCTGCTCATCTGCGCCGCCGTTCTCCTCCTCACCCTGGCCGGTACGCTCGCCGCGCCCCGGCTGGCCCGGATCCGGCTGCCCAGGTGGCTTCCGGACGTGGGGGCCGTGCTGGTCGTGCTGGTCATGGTCGGCCTGGCCGTGCGGCCGTTGCTGCAGACCGTGCGACGGGTGGCCACGACGAAGGAGGACAAGCTCACCGCCACATTCATCGAACAGACGCAGAAGGCCAACGGCCTGCCCGTCGACGGCACCCGGCTCTACTCGGAGCTGTCCCTGCACTGGGTGAGCTGGTACGTCGGCGTCCCCGTGATCGTCCTCGCCACGATCGCGGCGGCGGTGCTGGTGCGCGGGCTGGTCAGGAACGGTGCCCCGGCCGAGTGGCTACTGCCGCTGGCCGTCATCGGCTGGACCACGGTGACCACGCTGCTGCGCCCGGAGATCACCCCCGACCAGCCGTGGGCCGCCCGCCGCCTGGTCCCGGTGGTGATCCCGGGACTGATTCTGCTGGCGGTGTGGGGGCTGGAGTGGGTGCGTAACCAGGCCATCCTGCGCAAGTACGGCCGATGGATCACCGCCGCGGGCACCGTGCTCATCCTGGCGCCCCCGGTCATCACGTCGATCGGGATCGCGTTCACCCCGGTGGAGCGGGGCGAGCGGGCGGCGGTCGAGGCGATGTGCGCGAAGATCCCGCCGAACGCCTCGGTGCTGATCGTCGAGCGGGTGACGGGTAACCGGTTCACCCAGCTCGTCCGCGGCATGTGCGGCCGACCGGCGGCGCAGGTCCGTCCGGTGAGCGGGGATACGGCGGACGAAGCCGACGTGCGCCGAGTGATCGCTCGCGTCCGCGCCACCGGCCGCGTCCCGGTCGTGCTGGCCGCCGAGGAGGGGCAGGTGGCCGCTTACGGCCCGAAGACGCAGGTCATGGCCCTGGTGACCCGGCAGGACGAGCGCTCTCTCGTCGACGCGCCGAACGGCACCTGGTCGCTCCGGATCAACGTGTGGATGGCCGTGGGCTGACCTCGTCACCGGCCGCAGGTGGACTCGGCTCCCGGCTGGGCAGAGTACCCTCGACGCACGTGAGCACGCCTGAGACTCCCCAGAGTGGATACGCCGTGGAAGAAGCGCCATACGTCACGATCGTCTTGCCCTGCTACAACGAGCAGGACCACGTCATCGACGAGGTCGAGCGCATCACCAAGGCGATGGACTCCAGCGGCTACACCTATGAGCTCGTGGCGGTCGACGACTGTTCCACCGACGAGACGCTGGCCAGGCTGCAGGAGGCCGCGCCGCGGTTCGAGCGGTTGCGGATCCGCGCGTTCCACCGCAACGGCGGGGCGGGCACCGTGCGCCGGATCGGCACGCAGGAGGCCAAGGGCGAGATCGTCGTCTGGACCGACGCCGACATGACCTACCCCAACGAGCGCATCCCCGAGCTGGTCCAGATCCTGGAGAAGGACACGACGGTCGACATGGTCGTCGGCGCCCGCACGTCCGAGGAGGGGTCGCACAAGCTGCTGCGCGTCCCGGCCAAGTGGGTGATCCGCAAGGTGGCGGAGCAGCTCGCCGGGCAGAAGATCCCGGACCTCAACTCCGGGCTGCGCGCGTTCCGCAGGACGGTGGCCAAGCCCTACCTGCGGCTGCTGCCGCCCGGGTTCTCCTGCGTCACGACGATCACGCTGTCGTTCCTGTCGAACCAGCACGACGTCTACTACCTGCCGATCGGCTACGCCAAGCGGGCGGGCAAGTCGAAGTTCAGCTTCGTCTCCGACGCCTACCGCTACATCCTGCAGGTGCTGCGGATGATCATGTACTTCAACCCGCTCAAGGTGCTCATGCCGCCCGCGTTGTGGCTGGTGGGGATCGGGTTCGTCAAGGGTATCTGGGACATGATCCAGCACCCGTTCTACTTCCCGGCCAACACCGTCATGATCTTCCTGTCGGGGCTGCTCATCGGGTCCGTGGCACTTCTGGCCGACCTGATCGTGCGGTCGCGGGGCGAATAGCGTGCGCATCGCCATCGTCGGCCCCACCTACCCCTACAAAGGGGGCGGGGCGCAGCACACCACCGAGCTGGCGCACCGGCTGACGGCGCTCGGCCACGACGTGGTGATCGAGTCGTGGCGGGCCCAGTACCCGGCGTTCCTCTACCCGGGCCAGCAGACGATCTCCGCACCCGAGGGCACCCCCTACCCCAAGACGCTGCGCAGGCTCGACTGGCGCAGCCCCGGCGGCTGGGTGGCGTGCGGACGCCGGCTGCGCTCGGCCGACCTGGTGATCCTGGCCGTCCTGAGCCCGGTGCAGGTCCCGGCCTATCTCGGCATCCTGTACGGCCTGGGCAGGAAGACCAAGACCGTCGCCCTGTGCCACAACGTGCTGCCGCATGAGCGCAAACCGTACGACAGGCCGCTGATGAAGGCGCTGCTCAACCGGGTCGACGCGGTGCTGACCCACTCCGACGAGCAGGCGGCGCTGGCGGCCTCCCTGAGTGACCGGCCGGTGAGTGTGGCCGGGCTGCCGCCGCACCTGCCGTCCACGACCGGGGAGCGATCCGCCGAGGTGCACGAGCGGCTGCTGTTCTTCGGCATCGTCCGGCCGTACAAGGGGCTCGACCTGCTGCTGCGCGCCCTGCCGGAGGGGGTCGGGCTGACCGTGGCGGGGGAGTTCTGGGGCGGGCTCGACGGCACCCGGGCGTTGATCGGCGAGCTGGGCATCGCGGACCGGGTGGAGCTGCGGCCCGGTTACGTGGCCGCCGAGGACGTGCCGAAGCTGTTCGCCTCCGCCGACGCGCTCGTCCTGCCGTACCGTACCGCGACAGCCAGCCAGAACGTCTGGCTGGCGCACGAGCACGGCGTGCCGGTGATCGCGACCCGCGTCGGCGCGCTCGCCGACCACGTGACCGACGGCGTCGACGGGCTGCTGATCGAGCCGGACGACGTCGAGGTGCTCAACCGGGCGATCAAGCGGTTCTACGCGCCGGGCGAGCCCGAACGGTTGCGGTCGGGCGTCAAGGCGGTCGATCCGGAGCCGTTCTGGTCGGCGTATTCAGCGGTGCTCCTCGACGCCTGACGGCCCAGCAGGAACGCGATGCCCGCGGCGACGGCGTCGCCCAGGGTGAACGCCAGCCGCGACACCACCGCGACCGCGTAGGACGGGCCGGTGCCGATCAGCGGCGAGAGCACGAGGATCATGGCGCCCTCACGCACCCCGACCCCGGCGGGCACGACGAACGTCAGCAGCCCGGTCGCCCAGGCGAACGCGTAGGCCCCGGTCGCGACCACGTAGAGGTCCCACCTGCCGGACAGCAGCCAGGTGTGCAGGCCGTAGATGAACCAGCCGAGCGCGGTCCAGCCCACCGCGACCAGCACGGTACGGCCGGGCAGCACGCTTTCGAGCGGCTCCTTGCGCGCCAGGCGCAGGGCCAGGTTGAGGCCCCAGGTGAGCACCTTGGGGTGCAGGCACACGATGATCACCGGGACGAGCAGCAGCAGGTACCACGCCTGGCGCACGGCCTGCTGCGTCGCCAGCGTCGCGGCGGCGATCGAGAGCGCCACCCCCAGGTTGATCACCAGGGACAGCGAGATGCAGGCGAACGTCCGGCGCGGCGGGCTGCCGTGGTCACGGCCGAGCTCCATCATCGCCGCGTACGCCCAGACCGAGCCGGGGATGTACTTGCCGAGCTGGCCCACGAACATGATCCGCCCGGTCACCCGCAGCGGCAGCGGCGACCCGAGCCCGGCCAGCACCTTCCGCCAGGCGAGCAGCATGCAGAACTGCCCGGCCAGCACCGCGGCGAACGCCCCGAGCACCGCCCATGGCGACAGCGCGGTCACGGCCGCGGTGGTCTCGTCCCAGTTTCTGGCCAGTCCGTACCCGAGGAAACCGAGCGCGACCAGCGCGAGGAAGACGCGCAGCAGGCGGCGGATCATTGGCCAAGGCTAACGGTGGTCGACCGCGTATATCCAGACGACGCCGGTGACTACAGCGGTCAGCGCCTCCCATACGCGGGTACTGTTGGGCGGCGTGGGTAAGGAACGGGTCGCACAGCTGGAGTACTCCGAGTTCCAGTCGGCGATGCTCGACGAGAAGAAACGCCGGCGCAAGGCCGCGAAGATCATCGCGGTGGTGGAGCACTTCCACGGCCCGCTCGGCGGGCTGACCGTCGGCGATGTCGGCTGCTCGGCCGGGTTCATCGCCGACGAGCTGGCCGGCGCGGGGGCCAAGCACACGCTGGGCATCGACATCGACGTCCCCGGGCTGCGCAAGGCGGCCGACCGGTTCGGCGAGCGGGTGGCGTTCGTCTGCGGCGACGGCACCGCGCTGCCCTTCCCCGACGGCTCGGTCGACGTGCTGGTGTTCAACCACATCTACGAGCACGTGGTCGACCCCGACGCCGTGGTGGCCGAGATGCACCGCGTGCTGTCCGACGACGGCGTGCTCTACCTGGGGCTGGGCAACCGGCTCGGCATCATCGAGCCGCACTACAAGCTGCCGTTCCTGTCCTACCTGCCGCCCGCGCTCGCCGACCGCTACGTGCGCGCCTCCGGCCGCGCCGACCACTACTACGAGCGCTTCCGCACCCGGCGCGGCCTGCGCAGGATGCTGCGGGCCTTCCACGTGTGGGACTACACCTTCCCGGTGCTGGCGACGCCGACCCGGTTCGCCGGGTCCGAGTTGTTCCCGGGCGCGCTCGGGCGCCTGGTGCAGGCCGTGCTGGCGCGCACGCCGCGCGCGGTGCTGCGGCTGCTCCTGCCGATCGTGCCCACGTACCTGTGGGTGGCGACGAAGACGCCCCGGCGCCCGGCCGGCGCCGATCTGCCGCAGCCGCCCGAGCGGGTCCGCCCACTGTGAGCACCATCAAACCCGGTACGTCAGGCAAGGCGCCCGTCGTGCGGAAGGTCGTGCGGTTCGGGTTCCTGCTGGTCGCCCTCGGGTTCGGTGTGTGGGCCGTGGCGTCGCAGTGGGACGCCGTGGTCGCCGGGTTCGCCCGGCTGAGCTGGCCGCTGCTGGCCGCCTCCCTGGTCGGCGTCGTGGGCGCGCTGCTGTGCGCCATGCTGACCTGGCGCACCCTGCTGGCCGACCTGGGCTCGCCGCTGCCCCTTCGCTCCGCCGCCAAGGTGTTCTTCGTCGGCCAGCTCGGCAAGTACATCCCCGGCGCGGTCTGGCCGGTGCTCGCCCAGATGGAGATGGGCCGCGACCTCGGCGTGCCACGCCCGCGCAGCGCGGCGGCGTTCTTCCTGACGATGCCGATCCAGCTGGCCACCGGCCTGCTCGTCACGCTGGTCACGCTCGGCTGGGACCGGTTCGGCTGGCTGCTGCTGCTCGTCCCCGTGCTGCTGGTGCTGCTGGAGCCCAAAGTGATCAACGGGCTGATCGGGTTCGGTCTGCGCCGGCTCAAGCGCGAGCCGCTCGAACACCCGCTCACCCGGCGCGGCATGCTCACCGCGCTCGGCTGGGCCCTGGCCGGCTGGATCTGCTACGGCCTGCACCTGTACTTCATCGTGCCGCAGGCCGGCCTGCTCTTCGCCATCGGCGCCTTCGCGCTGTCGTGGTGCCTGGGCATCATGTCGGTCATCGCGCCCGCCGGGGCCGGTGTTCGGGAAGTGGTCATCGTGGGCGTGCTGTCCCCGGTGATGCCCTCGGGTCAGGCCATCGCCGTGGCTCTTTCATCGCGAATCGTCATCGTCATCGGTGATCTGATCTGCGCGGGCATAGCGGGAATCGCGGCTCGGCGCGACTCGGTGTGATTTAGGCCACGATTTGGGGGACGCTGGTCATAAGCTGAACCTAGAGGGGGGCGACAACGTCCCACGTTGATCTTGAGGGGAGAAGATCTTCGTAATGCCTCGAGTGCTCGTCGATGCCGCGGCGGTCCCCGCAGACCGTGGTGCGTTGATCAGATATGTGGACGGGCTCGTCGCCGGGCTCGACCGGGCCGGCGCCGACATCGCCGTGGTCTGCCAGCGGGCGGACGCCGACCGTTATGGGCGGCTTGCGCCCTCGGCGCGGATCATGCCGGGCCCTGTCGCCATCACCAACCGGGCCGCCAGGCTCGCCTGGGAGCAGACCGGAGTGCCGCTGCTCGCCCGCCAGGCGGGGGCGCAGGTCATCCACGCCCCCTACTACTCGATGCCGATCCGCGCCGGCCTGCCCACTGTGGTGACCGTGCACGACGTCACCTGGTTCACCGAGCCCGACCAGCACAGCGCGGTCCGGGCGTCGTTCTTCCGGTCCGCCACCCGCACCTCCGTACGGCATGCCACTCGCGTGATCGTGCCGTCCAAGGCGACGAGGGACGAGCTGATCCGGGTGCTCGCCGCCGATCCGACCCGCATCGACGTCGCCTACCACGGTGTCGACCTGCACCTCTTCCACCCGCCGGACGAGATCGAGATGCTCCGCGCGGCCACCAGGTGCGGCCTGCACGGCCAGTCGTACGTGGCCTTCCTGGGCACGCTCGACCCGCGCAAGAACGTGCCCAACCTCATCCGCGGCTTCGCCATGGCCGTCAAGAGCCTGGACAAGCCGCCCGCGCTGGTGCTCGGCGGCGGGGTCCACGAGGATGACGTCGACGCCGCCTGCCGGGAGGTCGAGGCCACGGTCAAGGTGGTGCGGCCGGGTTACCTGCGCGTTCCGGACCTGCCGGGGTTCCTCGGCGGGGCGGCCGTGGTGGCGTTCCCGTCGCGCGGCGAGGGGTTCGGGCTGCCCGTGCTGGAGGCGATGGCCTGCGGCGCGCCGGTGCTCACCACGCACCGCACCTCGCTGCCCGAGGTGGGCGGCGACGCCGTCGCCTACACCGAGCCCGACGTCGACAGCATCGCCGGCGAACTGGGCCGGCTGCTCGCCTCTCCCGAACGGCGGCGGCAGCTCCGCGAGGCCGGTCTGGCCAGGGCCCGTGAATTCACCTGGGAGGCGTCCGTGGAGGCGCATCTCAGTTCCTATCAACGCGCAATTGAATAAGATAACCTCACCGAGTGATGGAGAGCTCTTTGCCGGACCTCGAGGCGATCCTCCTGGTCGGGGGGCAGGGCACGCGCCTGCGTCCGCTGACACTGGGCACGCCCAAGCCGCTGTTGCCCACCGCCGGAGTGCCGTTCCTGGCACACCAGCTGGCCCGGGCCCGATCATTCGGGGTTCGCCGGATCGTCTTCGCGACCTCGTACAAAGCATCGATGTTCGAGCCCGTCTTCGGCGACGGGTCGTCGTTCGGACTCTCGATCGAGTACATGACGGAGGAGACGCCACTCGGCACCGGCGGGGCGATCCGCAATGCCGCCGAGGCGCTCAGCTCGGGTCCCGACGCCCCCGTGCTCATCCTCAACGGCGACATCCTGTCCGGTCACGACATAGGTGACCAGATACGCACTCACCTGCGGCGATCCGCCGCTGTAACGCTCCATTTGACGGAGGTCGACGACCCGACCCGGTTCGGCTGCGTGCCCACCGACGACGACGGGCGCGTGACGGCCTTCCTGGAGAAGACGCCCAACCCGGTGACCAACCGCATCAACGCGGGCTGCTACGTGTTCACCCGCTCGGTCATCGACCAGATCCCCCGGGGCGAGGTGGTGTCGGTCGAGCGGCAGACCTTCCCGGGGCTCATCGAGTCGGGCGAGCTCGTGCTGGGCTACGCCGACCGCACCTACTGGCTCGACGTCGGCACACCCGCCGCCTTCGTCCGCGGCTCGCGCGACCTGGTGCTCGGCGTGCTGGCCTCGCCGGCCCTGCCCGGCCCGACGGGCGAATACCTGGTGCTCGACGGCGCGGTGGTCTCGCCGGAGGCCAAGGTGCAGGGCGGCTCCACGGTGGGCGCCCGGGCCGTGGTCGAGGCGGGGGCCTCGGTGATGGGCAGCGTGCTGAGCGACGACTGCGTGATCCACGCGGGCGCGACCGTCACGGACTCGGTGGTGGGCCGGGGGGCGCGGGTGTGCGCGGGCGCGGTGGTGTGCGACGCCGTGATCGGTGACGGCGCGGTGGTGGGCGCGGGCAACGAGCTCCAGGCGGGCGTGCGGATCTGGCCGGGCATCGAGCTCCCCGAGCGCGCGGTCCGCTATTCGAGCGACGTCTGAGGCACCTCCTGACGGGCCCCCGGCACCCTGAGGCGGATTCGGGCGGCAGACTGGTCGGGTGATGGAACGTTGGTGGGAGCCCGAAGGGGCGCTGGATGTGGGTCTCGTGATGGGGCCCCATCGGCGTGGCACCGGGGACCCCACCTGGCGTGCCGCGCACGACGGCGCCGTCTGGCGCACCTCCCGCACCCCCGACGGGCCCGGCACGCTGCGGGTGAGCGTGCGGACGGGCGGTGTGTGCGGACAGGCTTGGGGGCCGGGCGCCGAATGGCTCCTGGAGGCGCTGCCCGCCCTGCTCGGGGCCGAGGACGACGCGTCGGGGTTCAGTGTCCGGCACGCCGTGCTGGAGGACGTGGCCAGGAAGCACGCGGGGCTGCGCATCGGCAGGACCGGCCGGGTCATGGAGGCGCTGGTGCCCGCCGTGCTCGAACAGAAGGTCGTCGGGCGGGAGGCCTGGCGGGCCTGGCGGTGGCTGCTGAACCGCTACGGGGAGCCCGCTCCGGGACCAGCGCCCGAAGGGATGCGGGTCGTGCCCGAGGCGAGTGTGTGGCGGGAGGTGCCGTCCTGGCACTGGCATCGGGCCGGTGCCGAGGCCGTACGCGCCAGGACCATCGCCACCGCCGCCTGGCACGCCGACAAGCTGGAGGCCGCCGCCACCAGTGAGGAGCTCGACCGGCTGCTGCGGGCCCTGCCGGGGGTCGGGGTGTGGACGTCGGCGGAGGTGCGGCAGCGGGCCTTCGGCGATCCCGACGCCGTGAGCGTGGGCGACTTCCACCTGGCCAAGCTGGTGGGCTACGCGCTGACCGGCGAGAAGACCGACGATCCGGGCATGATGCGGCTGCTGGAGCCGTACAAAGGGCACCGGCACCGGGCGACGGTCCTGATCTGGCTCACCGGGCTGCGCCCGCCCGCGCGCGGTCCGCGCATGCCGGTCCGCGACTACCGGGCCTTCTGACCTGCCCTAGGTGCGGGCCGTGAACCCAGCCCACGTAGGGTGCCCGTTATGAGTCTCGTCAGTGATTCCGCACTTCGCCGTGCTCTCGCCCGGGCCCGCGATGGCAAGACCCTCGACGTCACCGAGGCGGCCGTGCTGCTCCACGCCCGCGATGAACACCTTGACACGCTGCTCGAACATGCCTCGCGGGTCCGGGATGCCGGGTTGACGGCGATCGGCCGGGAGGGTGTCATCACCTACAGCAGGAAGGTGTTCATCCCGCTGACCAGGCTCTGCCGGGACCGTTGTGGTTATTGCACGTTCGCGACCGCGCCGAACAAGCTGCCCGCGCCGTTCCTGAGCCCCGACGAGGTGCTGGAGATCGCCGCGCAGGGGGCGGCGATGGGGTGCAAGGAGGCGCTGTTCACGCTGGGGGACCGGCCTGAGGACCGCTGGCACCAGGCCCGCGAGTGGCTCGACGCGCACGGCTACGACGACACGCTGTCGTACGTGCGCGCGATGTCGATCAGGGTGCTGGAGGAGACCGGGCTGCTCCCGCACCTGAACCCCGGTGTGCTGAGCTGGCGTGACCTGCAGCGGCTCAAGCCGGTCGCGCCGTCGATGGGCATGATGCTGGAGACGACCTCGCGGCGGCTGTTCGAGGAGAAGGGCCAGGCCCATTACGGCTCTCCCGACAAGGACCCGGCCGTACGCCTGCGCGTGCTGGAGGACGCGGGTCGCTCGAACGTGCCGTTCACCACCGGGATCCTGATCGGCATCGGCGAGACCATCGAGGACCGGGCCGAGTCGATCTTCGCGATCCGGCGGGTGGCGCGCGAGTACGGCGGTGTCCAGGAGGTCATCGTGCAGAACTTCCGCGCCAAGCCCGACACCGCCATGCGCGGCCTGCCCGACGCCGACCTGCAGGAACTGGCCGCCACGATCGCGGTCGCCCGGCTCGTGCTGGGACCCCGGGTACGGCTGCAGGCGCCGCCCAATCTGGTCGACGCGGAGTACGAGCTGATGATCCGGGCGGGGATCGACGACTGGGGCGGGGTGTCGCCGCTGACGCCCGACCACGTCAACCCGGAACGGCCATGGCCGCAGATCGACGACCTGGCGGCGCGGACCCGGGAGGCGGGGTTCACGCTGCGGGAGCGGCTGACGATCTATCCGGAATATGTGTTGGCGGGGGAGCCTTGGCTGGACCCTCGGCTGTTCGGGCACGTGGCGGCGCTGGCGGATCCCGTCACGGGGTTGGCCAGGGAGGACGCGGTGCTCCAGGGGCGGCCGTGGCAGGAGCCCGATGGCGGGTTCACCTCGTCCGGCCGGACCGATCTGCACGTCGCTGTGGACACGGAAGGGCGGACCAACGACCGGCGTGACGACTTCGACAACGTCTACGGCGATTGGGAGGCCCTGCGTGAACGCCTGGATCCCGCCGCACGCATTGCGCCGCCCTCCGCCGACCATCTCCTCGCCGCACCGGCGCCGGGAGAGCAGGCCGTACCCGGTCCCGGGCTGGGAGAGCGGAAGGCCGTACCGGCGATCGGCGGGCACACGCCCTCCGAAGTGCGGGCGGCGTTGCGGCGGGCGGAGGCGGATCCGGCGGGGTTGAGTGAGGCCGAGGCCGTGGCGTTGCTGTCGGCCGACGGCGGGGCGCTCGACGAGCTGGCCCGCATCGCCGACGACCTGCGCGGGCAGGCGGTCGGCGACGAGGTGACGTACGTCGTCAACAGGAACATCAACTTCACCAACGTCTGCTACACCGGCTGCCGCTTCTGCGCGTTCGCCCAGCGCAGGACCGATGCCGACGCTTACACGCTCAGCCTCGACCAGGTGGCCGACCGCGCCGAGGAGGCGTGGCGGGCCGGGGCGACCGAGGTGTGCATGCAGGGCGGCATCCACCCCGACCTGCCGGGCACCGCCTACTTCGACCTCGCCAGGGCGGTCAAGGCCAGGACGCCGGGCATGCATGTGCACGCGTTCTCCCCGATGGAGGTCATCAACGGCGCCAGCCGGACGAACCTCTCCATCGAGGACTGGCTGCACGCGGCCAAGGAGGCGGGGGTCGACTCGCTGCCGGGCACGGCGGCGGAGATCCTCGACGACGACGTCCGCTGGGTGCTCACCAAGGGCAAGCTGCCCACCAAGGAATGGATCGACGTCATCACCACCGCGCACCGGGTGGGCCTCCCGACCACGTCCACGATGATGTACGGCCACGTGGACACCCACGTGCACTGGGTCAGGCACATCAAGCTGATCAGGCGGCTGCAGGAGGAGAGCGGCGGGTTCTCGGAGTTCGTGCTGCTGCCGTTCGTGCACACCAGCTCGCCGATCTACCTGGCGGGCGTCGCCCGGCCGGGCCCGACCGCGCAGGAGAACCGGGCCGTGCACGCGCTGGCCAGGATCCTGCTGCACGGCGCCATCGCGAACATCCAGTGCTCCTGGGTCAAGCTCCAGGACGACCTGTGCCATCAGGTGCTCCAGGGCGGGGTGAACGACCTCGGCGGCACGCTGATGGAGGAGACCATCAGCCGGATGGCCGGGTCGGAGAACGGCTCGTACAAGACGATCAGCGAGCTGCGCGCGATGGTCGAGGTCACCGGCAGGCCGGTCGTGCAGCGGACGACCGAGTACGGCCGCCCGGACGGCGAGCGGCTGGCCGCGTCGGCGGCGAGCGACGGTGTCTGCCAGAGCGTCAGACGGGTGCTCCCGATGGCTTAGATATAACAAGTTCTACTGACTCTTGCGCCGGCCGTGGGAGGCGCTGGGAGAATCGGCAGTCCCCTGGAGAGAGGTGCACCGTGCGGCTGGGTCGACACCGCGCAGCGCTGCCAGCCGAGCAGCGCCGCAGGAAGGCACTGCAACGCGGCCTGCTGGCGGGGGCGGCGGCGGTGGCCATCGTCACCGCCACCGTGGTCGTCCTCTTCGGCGGAGGTGGCGCGCTGTGCACGACACGAGAGCCTGTTCTGGTCAGCGTGGCCGCCGCGGTGGACGTGGCTCCGGCGGTCATGGAGGCGGCCGGACGGTTCAACGACGAGAAGAACACGATCGGCAGCCGGTGCGTGCTGGTCCAGGTCACCGAGCAGCCCCCGGCCACCGTGCTGCGCACGCTGATCGGCGACCGGGCGGGGGTGCTGCGCGAGCGGCCCGACGGCTGGATCGCCGATTCGTCCGCCTGGATCCGGCTGGCCCGCAAGCAGGGCGCGAGCGCGTTACCCGCGGGTGAGAGCGTGGTGGCGACGTCGCCGCTGGTGTTCGCCACGCGGTCCTCACTGGCGCAGCGCTTCTCCGTCGGCAAGACCGAGATGAACTGGCGGATGGTCTTCCCCTCGACCGTGCGGGGACGGCTCACGCCCAACGCGAACGAGCCCGACATCGTGCGGGTCCCCGACCCGTCGCTGGCCGGCGCGGGCATCGCCACGGTCGCCGCCGCCAGGGATGTCGTGGGCAACGGGCCCGAGGCCGACAAGGCACTGACCGCTTTCGTCCGCTGGGCGCAGGCGGGCTCGGCGCCCGACTACCGCTCGATGCTGGCCGCCGTGGACGACCACACGTTCTGGAAGCGGCCGGTGGTCATCGTGCCCGAGCAGTCGGTGTGGACGCACAACCAGCAGCCGTCGGCCGACCCGGTCGTCGCGCTGCGCCCGCGCGAGGGCACGATCAACCTCGACTACCCGTACGTCGTCACCGCCACCGACCCCACGGTGGCCGAGGCCTCGACGCTGTTCGCCGACTGGCTGCGCGGCTCCGAGGCCCAGGATCTCGTACGGCGGGCCGGGTTCCACTCGGGCGACGGCACGCTGGGCCCGGTCTCGCCGGGGCCGGAGATCCCGACGGGCGCCCCGAAGACCAGGCCCTCGGTGTCGCCCGAGGACATCGACGAGGCCCTGCAGGCGTGGAGCAGGCTGGCGCCGCCGACGAACATCCTGGTGCTGGCCGACACCTCCAAGCACATGGCCGAGAAGCTGAAGGGCACCACCCGGCTGGGCGTCGCGCTGGCCGCGGCCAAGATCGGGCTGCGGCTCTTCCCGGACTCCACGCACATGGGGCTGTGGGAGTTCGCCGACGGGCTCGGGCAGGCCAAGGGCTACCAGCCGCGTGTCGGGCTCGGGCCGATCAGCCGCCCCGAGACCGGCCAGCTGGTCCGGAGGAGCGTACTCGACGAGCTCACCACCACGATCACCGCGCACCCCGACCGCGACAGCTCGCTCTATGACGCGATACTCGGCGGCTTCCACGAGGTCGCCGGCCACTATCGCGAGGAGATGAACAACACACTCCTGGTGATCACGGCGGGCAAGGACGACGGCCGCGGCACCCGGCTGCCGCAGCTCCTCGACAAGCTCCACGCGGAGTGGAACCCCAACAAGCCCATCCAGATCGTCATCATCGCCTTTGGCGACGTGGACCGCGTCAGCCTGTCCGGCATCACGGCCGCCACGAACGGCTCCCTGCACATCGCCCAGCAGCCCGACGAGATCATCGACGTCTTCCTCGCCGCGCTGGCCCGCCGACTGTGCCACCCCACCTGCAAGCCGAGCACGTGACGACGTGATGAGGGGGCGCCGGGATCTCCCCGGCGCCCCCTCGTTCGCGTGTGCGCTCAGCGGGTCAGACGCGTTGCCAGAGCGCGGGCACGTTCGGCGGCTCCCAGCCGGGGAGCGAGGTGTGCGCCTGGATGCACTTGTACGACAGCCCGGCGTAGGTGACCAGCGCGCCCACCGCGTACGCGACATTCGGCGCCCAGGTGCCGCCCGGCACGGTCGGGGTCGGCGTGGGCGTGGGTGTCGGGGTGGGGGTCGGCGTCGGCGTGGGCGTCGGGGTCCCGCCGCTTCCGCCACCGAACCTCAGGTCGACGCAGGCGTAGAAGGCGTTGGGCGTGTCGGCGACGTTCCAGATCGCCAGGACCTTCTGCCGGCCGGTGTAGCCGGCGAAGTTCACGGTGTGCGAGAGCGTCGCCGGCGGCTGGGCGCCTCCCTGGCTGAACGAGGCGACCTTGGTGTTGCCGATGTAGTACTCCCAGGTGGTGGTGGCGTGCCTGGCGGTGAGTGTCCAGTTGAAGGTCACCGTGTTGCCGACCGACGTGACGGGCCAGGGCTTGCTCTCGTCGCTGAGCTGGGCGAACCGGGCGACGTTGCCGTGGCAGTTACGCAGCCCCTTCGGCCCTTCCACGCTCTGCGGCTCGTAGATGATCTCGCCGCAGTCGGGCACCTTGCCCTGCGCGCAGAACGCCTGGCGGCTGGGCGGCGAGTTGATGTAGCCGTGCGCCAGGGCCGGCTGGGCGACGAAGACCGTGGCGGCGATCGAGATCACCGCCACGGTGAGTAACGTGAGCATCCTTCGCATGGATTGCTCCTTTACATGGGGGGATGCTCCGAATGTAAAGGAAACTTTATTAACGGTAAATGGCCATTGACTGCCTGTCAGCGCGTCAGGATGAAGTCCTGCGGATCGCGGGGCGGGCGGTCACGGGGCGGGGCCGCGGCGTGGCCCACCGCGACGGAGCCCATCGGGTCCCACGACTCCGGCAGGTCGAGCACCTCGCGCACCACCGGGCGGCAGAACATCGTGGACGACACCCACGCCGAGCCGAGTCCCTCCACGGCCAGCTGGATGAGGAAGTTCTCGACGCCCGCGCCCGTCGCCACGATGAACATCTCGCGCTCGGAGGCGTTGCGCCGATCGTCACGGTAGGTGTGGGAGCCCTCCATCACCAGACACGGCACGACCAGATAGGGGGCGTTGCGCAGCACGTCGCCACGCCTGACCCGCTTGGTGATCGACTGCTCGGTGAACCCGTCGGCCCGCAGGTCGGAGATCCAGGCGTCGCGCATGGCGTCGAGCAGCTTCACCTTCGTCTGCGCCGACTCGACGAGCACGAACCGCCAGGGGGTCGTGTGGTGCGGCGCCGGGGCGGCGATGCCCGCCGCCACCGCCCGCCGTACCGCGTCGGAGTCCACGGGGTCGGCGGAGAATTCCCTGATCGTACGGCGGGCGAACACCACGTCCCGCGAGCCGAAGCGGAACATGTCCTCGTCGGCCGGCCGGACCAGCGCCCGGCCGCCCGGCCCGTCCTCCTCGGTCACCAGGTGGGACAGGCCGCGCACCACGGCGACGGGCACGCCCGCGAGCTTGCCCTTGACCAGCTCGGCGGCGGCGGCGATCTCGTCGATCAGCGCGGTCACGGTGGCGTTGAGCGGATTGCCGTGGGTGTCGGTGCCGCCGCGCAGGTCTTCGAGCGGGGTCACGCCGGCGGCGCCGATGGCCACGTCGGTCAGGCCGTGGCGCCACGGGCGGCCGAACGTGTCGGAGACGATCACGCCCACCCGCGCGCGGGCCGCCAGAGCCGCTCTGATGCGACGGGCGGAGGCGTCGGAGTCCTCGGGGAGCAGCAGGACCGTGCCGGGGGCGGTGTTGGAGGCGTCGACCCCGGCGGCGGCCATGACGAAGCCGTGGCGGGTCTGCGAGATGACGGTGTCGCCGCGCCTGGCCACGACCCGCTCGGTCTCGTCGGCGATGGCGGCCGCGCGGTCGGGGGCCTGCCGGACGCGGCCCTCGGCCTTGCTCACGATCTTGGAGGTGATGACGAGGATGTCGCCGTCGCGCAGGTCGGCACCGCCGAGAAGGGCCGCGATGTCGTCACCGGGCCGCACCTCACCGATCCCCTGAACCCCGAACACCTCGACCCGCCCAGGCAGCCGGCTCGCCGGGTCGGCCGCGTCCGTGGGGTCGGCGGGGTCGGTGGGGTCTGTGGGGTCGGTCGGGCTTGTACGGGTCATCGGGCGAGCTCCAGGGCCAGGTCGAGGGCGGCGCGGGCGATGTCGGCCGCCGCGTCGGCGTCATGCATGATCAGCGGCCGGGCCGCCACCCTGACCCCGTCGAGGGCGACGCCGGAGTCCTCCTCGGCGACCAGCCAGCCGTCGATCAGCTCCGCGCCGTACAGGTCGAGCACCGCCTGGGCGCTCGTCTCGACGCCGATCGCGGTGAGGCAGGCGTCGGCCATGCCGCGCACCGGCGCCCCGCCGATGATGGGAGAGACGCCCACCACGGTCTTGGCCAGCAGCGCGTCGCGGATGCCCGGCACCTGCAGGATCGTGCCGATGCTCACCACCGGGTTGGACGGCGGCAGGATCACCACGTCGGCCTCCGCGACGGCCTCCAGCACGCCAGGGGCGGGCTTGGCGGTCTCGACCCCGACCAGCCCGATCGACTCGGCGGGGATGGAGGCGCGTAGGCGTACCCACCACTCCTGGAAGTGGATCGCCCGCCGCCCGCGCTCGTCGGAGATGACCACGTGCGTCTCGCAGCGGTCGTCGCTCATCGGCAGCAGCCGCACGCCTGGCTGCCAGCGCGCGCACAGCGCCTCGGTGATCTGGGAGAGCGGGTAGCCGGCCTCCAGCATCTGGGACCGGACGATGTGCGTGGCGAAGTCGCGGTCGCCCAGCCCGAACCACTGCGGCTCGACCCCGTAGGCCGCCAGCTCCTCCTTGACGGCGTGGGACTCCTTGGCCCGGCCCCAGCCCTGCTCCTCGTCGATGCCGCCGCCCAGGGTGTACATGACGGTGTCGAGGTCGGGGCAGACGCGCAGGCCGAACAGGGTGATGTCGTCACCCGTGTTGCCGATGACGGTGATCTGGGCGTCGGGGGCCGTCGCCCGCAGGCCACGCAGGAAGCGGGCGCCGCCGATGCCGCCGGCGAGGGTCACGATGTGCATGCGGACCAGTCTCGCACCGGCCTCCGACACGCCTGTCTCGGGAGCCGGCTTTACAACGCTTCGGTCTCCGAAAAACCCAGCAAATAGGGCCTAACTGGGACGTCTAGCACGTAAGAGGTTGCTGGGACACCCGCCGTCAAAGGCGGCGATGTGGCACACTCCCTTCGGGCTAAAGGGTCCGATGGGGGTACTTGTGAGCAAACTTGACGTTGCCCGGCTGAGGGAGCCGGCCGCCTGGCTCATGCTCGCCGGCGGCGGGCTGAACATCCTCGTGGCCATCGGCAAGGTGCTCGTCAGCTCCTCGGGCTCGCTGCCCACCGACCTCGCCCTGTCCTTCGCCGACCGCGCCTTCAGCAACTTCGGGAGCTTCACCAGCCCCGTCACGACAGCGCTGCTCCTCGGCTCGGTGCTGCTGCTCACCAAGGTCGGCACACCGTCGCCCCAGGCCAAGCCGGTCGCGTTCGGCGCGGCGGCCATGCTCGGCATCGCCACCCTGTTCGGGGCGATCACGTTGGTGCTCGGGCTCTTCGCGGGCAACGGTGCGCGGTTGACGGCGGAGTTCGCGCTCAGGGGCGTGCCGGTGCTCGCCCTGACGGGCATCGCGCTGGTCTACCTGCTCCCCCTGATCCTCCCCGACCGTCCGGCCGTCCAGCCCCAGCAGGGGTACGGCCAGCAGTTCCCCAACGCCCCCTACGGTCAGCAACCCCCCGTCCAGCAGCCGTACGGCGAGCAACCGCCTTTCGTCGGCGCCCCGGCGGAGCAGCAGGGCTACGGCCAGCAGCCACCGAGTTACGGCGGCCAGCCTGAGCAGCCTGTTTATGCCCAGCAGCCGCCGAGCTACGGCGGTCCGGCGGAGCAGCCCGGCTATGGTCAGCAGCCGCCCAGTGTCGGCGGTCAGCCGGACGGCCAGGATGCTCCGGCGGGGCAGCCGGGTTACGGTCAGCAGCCGCCCAGCTATGGCGGCCAGCCTGAGCAGCCTGTTTATGCCCAGCAGCCGCCGAGTTACGGCGGTCCGGCGGAGCAGCCCGGTTACGGCCAGCAGCCGCCGAGTTATGGTGGCGCGCCTGAGCAGCCCGGTTATGGTCAGCAGCCGCCCAGTTACGGCGGTCTGCCAGATCTGCCCCCATATGTCCAGCAGCCGGCCTCGACGCCCCAGCCGGCCGCCGCCGCGTTCCCCGCCACGGCCGACCAGAATCACGGCCAGCCGGACCAGGGCTTCCCCCAGTCCCAGCCCGGCTTCGGCCAGACGGATCAGAGCTTCCCCCAGCCGAAGCCCGAGTACCAGCCCGCCCCCTACGTCCCCGCGGACAGCCAGCCGCACGCCTTTGCGCAGTCGTACAACACGCCGGACAACCAGGCGGTCCCGTACGTCCCCGCGGACAGCCAGCCCAGCGCGTACGCTCCGGTCGACAGCCAGGCGAACGCCTACCAGACCATCGACAGCCCGCCCAACGCGTACGCCCCGGCAGCGAACCCACCGAACACCTACACCCCCGCGGACAGCCTGCCCAGCGCGTACGCCCCGGTCGACAGCCAGGCGAACGCCTACCAGACCGTCGACAGCGTGCCCAACCCCTTCGCACCCCTCGACAACCAGCCGAACCCGTGGGCGCCCGCCGACCAGCCCCCGCCCCTGCCCGCGTCGCAGCCGCAGCCTCTGTTCGGCCAGCAGCCCTACGTTCCCAACGCCTTCGACCAGCCGCAGGGCCAGCCCTTCACCGGCTTCTCGGGCCAGGAGTACGCCACCCCGGCCGCCTACCAGGAGCCCGACCCGCCGGTGGACCCGCGTTCCCAGCAACTCCTGGACGCCTACCAGCAGGCCGAGACGTACCAGCACTCGGCGAACGGCGGCGCGCAAGACCTCCGCGTCCCCGACTACGCGAGCCAGCAGCAGGCCAGGCCGTACGACGACCCCTTCGGGCACCCGCAGCAGCTCCAGCAGCCGGGCTACCCGCCGCAACCCCCCGCCCACCAGGCCCAGCCCCCAGCCCACCAGGCCCAGCCCCCCGCCCACCAGGCCCAGTACGAGCCTCAGCCGGCCCAGTACGAGCCGCAGCCCTACCAGCCGCACCACCAGGCGACGGGATGGAACGAGCCCCCGACGGAGTCGACGGTCCGGCTTGACCCGTCGATGTTCCGGGGCGACGCGCTGGGCGATGCGCCCAGTCAGGGAGACGACCCGATCGACCCCACAGCTATCTACGCCCCTAACGAGCCACGCAGGTAAGAGTCCGTTAAAGCACGGCTAGAGAGAAGGTGGGCCACGGGCGGGTTTCTTTCCTGCCCTGGTACGGTTCGGACCGCTGACAGACGTTCCAACACACCAGGCCAGAGCCACAGATCGAGGGCGTAGGCCAGGGTGCGAACATCACATGCCATGCACACCGGGGCGAGATCTGGTCTTTCCCCGGATACCGGCATGCCGCTTGACTCCACGTACGGCACACGCGTGTAATTACAACCATGTTGTTACGCCTTCCTGTGGGTGGGTAGTAAGGAAGGCGTTCCATGGGGGGCTCCATTGCGGGCGGGCGGCAGGGAGGTGTGCAGTGACCGATCTGGTCATCGCACAAGATGAGCTTGACGCTGAAGAACTCGGCTGGCAGGAGCGTGCGTTGTGCGCTCAGACGGATCCGGAGGCGTTCTTCCCGGAGAAAGGCGGCTCCACCCGAGAGGCCAAGAAGGTCTGCCGATCGTGCGAAGTGCGTGCGGAGTGCCTTGAGTACGCACTCGAACACGATGAGCGGTTCGGCATCTGGGGTGGGCTGTCCGAGCGGGAGCGCAGAAGGATCAAGCGAGAGGCCGTTTAGGGATATAAGAGAAGGGGTCACGCGGTCTGCCGTGTGACCCTTTTTCGCATGTATGGTGGGCGCGCCTGATCCACTCCCCAGGAGTCACGCCCGATGCGCCGTCACTTCGTCACCGCGATCGTCGTCGCCCACGACGGCGGGCGCTGGCTCGGGGAGACCCTGCAGGCGGTGCTGGGCCAGAGCCGCAGACCGGACCGGCTGGTCGGCGCCGACAACGGCAGCAGGGACGGCTCGGCCGACGTGCTGACCAAGGCGCTGGGCTCCGGCAACGTGCTGAAACTGCCCCGCTCCACCGGGTTCGGTGAGGCGGTCGCCGAGGTGCTCGGCAAGTTACCCGGCGGCGGCGAGGACGAGTGGATCTGGCTGCTCCACGACGACTGCGCGCCCGACCACCGCGCGCTCGAAATGCTGCTGCACGAGGCCCGGCACAGCCCCAAAGCGGCGGTGCTCGGCCCGAAGCTCCGCGACTGGCTGGACCGCAGGCGGCTGCTCGAAGTCGGCGTGACCGTCGACCGCACCGGGCGCAGGGACACCGGCCTGGAGCCCCGGGAGTTCGACCAGGGACAGCACGACGGCACCCGCGAGGCGCTGGCGGTCTCCACGGCGGGCATGCTGATCCGCCGCGAGGTGTGGGACGAGGTCGGCGGCCTGGACCCGTTCTTCCCCCTCTTCCGCGACGACCTCGACCTCTGCTGGCGGGTGCGCAACGCCGGGCACCAGGTGCTGGTCGTCACCACGGCGGTCGCCTGGCACGCCGAGGCGGCGACCCGCAGGCGGCGGCCCATCACGGTCAGCGGCGACCATCCGCGCAGGCTCGACCGGCGTAACGCGATCTTCGTCGTCATGGCGAACCTGCCGTTCCGCGCGCTGCTGGGAGCGCTGATCCGGAACGTCTTCGGCTCGTTCCTCCGCACGCTGCTCTATGTCGTCGGCAAGCAGCCCGCCAACGCGCTGGACGAGATGGTCGCGTTCGGCTCGATCCTGATCCACCCGATCCGGCTGCTCAAGGCCCGCCGCGCCCGCCGCCACGGCCGCAAAAAGGGATATATCAGGATTAAGCGGTTGCTGACGCCGCGAGGCGCGGCCTACCGGCGGCTGGCCGACATGGTCCAGAGCTTCCTCGCCGGTGAGGGACCGGTCGGCTCGGAAGGACGTCACCACTACGCCGCCGGCGACGAGGACGCCGAGGTGATGCCGTCCGACACCGGCGCCGTCCGGCGGTTCCTCGGCCGTCCCGGCGTGCTGCTCGTCGCCGCGCTCACCCTCGTCACGCTGGTGGCCGAACGCTCCCTGCTGGGCGGCGACCGACTCGGCGGCGGCGCGCTGGTCCCCGTCACCGGTGACGCGGCCGACCTGTGGCGCTTCTACACCGAGGGCTTCCACGACATCGGCCTCGGTTCGACGGACTGGGCGCCGCCGTACGTCGCGGTGGTCGCCGCCCTGTCCACGCTGGCGTTCGGCAAGACCTGGCTGGCCGTCTCCGTGCTGCTGCTCGGCTCGGTACCGCTGGCCGGGACCTCCGCCTACCTGGCGACCCGCCGCATCATCCCCGAGGTGCCCGCCCGGGTCTGGCTGGCCGCCACGTACGCGCTGCTGCCGGTCGCGACGGGTGCGATCGCGGCCGGCCGGCTCGGCACGGCGGTGGTGTTCGTGCTGCTGCCGGTCTACGCCGCGCTCGCCACGAACCTCCTGTCCGGCGAGCGCCGCCGCGCCCGCCGCGCGGGCTGGGGCCTCGGCCTGCTGCTCGCGGTGGGCACGGCGTTCGTGCCGCTGGTCTATCCGCTGTTCGCGGTGCTCGGCGTGCTCGCCGCCGTGGCCTATGGCGGGGTACGGCGGGATGTGGTGACCTCGATGGCCATCGCCCTCATCGTCCCCGTGGCCCTGCTGTTCCCGTGGCTGGCCGGTCTGGTGCTCGACCCGGCGCGGCTGCTGCTCGAAGCCGGGCTGCACGACGCCGCGCTGTCCGACCAGGGGCTGGCTCCCGAGTCGCTGCTGGCCTTCAGCCCCGGGGGCCCCGGGGTGCCGCCGTTCTGGGTGACCGGCGGGCTGGTCGCCGCCGCGCTGGCCGCGCTGCTCATGCGGGCGCAGCGGATGATCGTCGCGATCGGGTGGGGCCTCGCGGTGTACGGGGTGCTGGTCGCGATCCTGGCCGGCCGCGTCACCGTCGAGGGGGCACGGGCCTGGCCGGGCGTGCCGCTGGCGGTCGCCGCCACCGGGCTGCTCGTGCTGGTGGGGCTGACCGCGCACCGGCTGGCCGAGTCGCGGGCCGCGGGCGGGCCGCGCAGGCTGGGCGCCCTGCTGGTCGTGGCGGTCGCGTTCAGCACGCCGGTGCTCGCGGCCGGGTACTGGATCGCCCAGGGTGTGCCGGGGCCGCTCCAGGGCAGCGCGGCCGACGTCATGCCGGCAATGGCCGCACTCAAGTCCCAGCACGGCGAGCGCACCCTGGTGATCAGGGGCTCCGGCTTCACCGTGCTGCACGGCCGTACCCCGTTGATCGGCGAGGCCGAGCTGCCCGTCGCGTCGAAGACCCGCGCCCTGGTGGCCACCGCGGCCGAAGGGCTGGCCGGCGGGCGCGGCGGCAAGGACGCGGCCACGCTCGCGCGGTACGGCGTGGCGATGGTCGCGGTGGCGCCGCCCGTCGCGCCCGAGCTGGTCAAGGCCCTCGACTCGGAACCGTCGCTGGAACGCGTGAACCTGTCGGACGCGGGCGGGCTGTGGCGGCTCCTGGACCCGCCCGCCCACGTGCCCGCGCAACCGGAGAGCGCTCTGCACCGCCCCTGGCTCTGGACGCAGGCCGCGCTGGTGCTGCTCGTGGCGGTGCTGGCCGCTCCGGGCAGACACGAGCCCACCGCGGAACGCGTCGAGGCACCCGCCCCGGCCGCCCTGGTGGGTGTCGGATGAAGGCGTTCGTGGAGAACAGGTTCGGGCTGTTCCTGCTGGTCGTCGTCGCTCTCGGCGCACTGTACGGCGTCGCGTACGTGACTCGGCCGGCCCCGGTGCCGCCCAAGGCCGAGGGGCCGCGCAAGGTGGCCGTGGAGTCGGTGACCGCGGTCTGCCCGGCGACCAAGGGCGAGCGGGTGAGCGTGTACCTGCCGGGCACCCTGTCCCACGAGTCCATGAAGGACGCCAAGCCGTACGTGGTGAACGGCTCGGGCGGGCTGGAGGCCGGATACACCACGCGGGTCGCCGAGGGCCCCCGGCGCGGGCTCGCCGGAGTGCGCTGCGCCGTGCCGGGAGCCACGACCTGGCTCGTCGGCCCGGGCCCCGCGGAGGCCGACGTCACGCTTTACCTCATGAACGCCGACCGGGCGCCCGCCCTGGCCGACGTCCAGATCTACGCGGCGGAGGGCGCGGTCTCCGCGGACAAGGGGCAGGGCCTGGAGATCCCGCCGGGCGGCCACAGCGCGATCGACCTCAAGACGCTCGCGCCCTCGGCGAACGTGATGGCCGTCGGCGTCACCGTCCTCACCGGCCGGCTCGCGGTCGCCGCGGAGGCCTCGCTCGGCGGGAACGGCGTCGACTGGCTCCCCGCCGCCGCACCGCCGTCGACCCGCGTCGTGGTCCCCGGTGTGCCCGGCGGAGGCGGCACGCGGAAGCTGCTGGTCGCCGCCCCGGGCGACGCCGACGCGACCGTGGCCATCCAGGCGGTGACCGAGGACGCCGCGTACGCGATGAAGGGCCGCGAGTCCATCGACGTCCCCGCCGACAGCGTGGCCGCGCTCGACGTGACCACCGGCATCGGCGGGGAGGCGGCGGCGCTCGTGCTGACCTCGCGGACGCCGGTCGTGGCCGGCGTCGTCGTCACGGGCACGGGCGACAAACCGGATGTGGCGTTCACGGCCGGGACCCCGCCGCTCGACCTGGGCAGTGCGGTGGCGGCCAACGGCGCGGGATCCCGGCTGGTGCTCACGGCGCCGGGGGCGGCGGGCCGGGTCAGCGTGCGGATCGTGCCGGACCGCGGCCCTGCCGGGCAGCCGTTCGTGGTGGACGTGCCCGCCGGGCGGACCAGGAACGTGCCGCTCAAGGGCAAAGGGGAGTTCGGGGTGGTGGTCACCCCGGTTTCGGGGGAGGTGTACGGGGGGCGGGTGACGGAGGAGCGGTTGAAGAGCGGGCTGCTGATCACCGACCAACCGTTGGCACCCGCCCGGACCTGGACTCTGCTCCCTAAGCTGACGGACACATCGACCGTTGTGGCTCCCCGATAGGCGTGCCGTCCAGGCATATCTGCTGGCCGTCGGGAGTGACCCTCATGCCGAACCGGTCGCGGTCGGGCTCGCCCCAGCTCACCCAGCGGAAATAGGCGTCGGTGACCTCGTCCCACAAGGGCCGGTCGCCGACCTGGTAGACCTCGTACTCCTCGGTGGCGGGCCGCCACTCCACCACAGCCCAGGAGTAGGAGCTGGAGGGGTCGGACACCCACATCCGGTACATCTCCCCGTCCTCGTCCGGTTCCGCGCTGCCGTTGGAGGTCAGGCCGGTCCGTGCCGAGATGGCGAGGTCCGCCCCGGGCGGACCGTAGGCGATCGTGCGGGGGTCGACGCGTGTGGTGAAGTGGTGCTTGTCCTCCGGGCCTCGCGCCGGGCGGTCCAGGACGGGACGCTGGGAGCGCATCATCATGTACGAGGCGAAGCCGGGGAAGAGGCCGTACGCGATGCCGTCCGGCGCGACGACGAGCCGCAGGGCGTGGTTGTGGCCGAACCCGGGGCAGTAGGGCAGCACGATCTCCCCACCAGGGCGGCACTGCTCCACCCAGGCGTACGGCACCGTGCGGATGCCACAGGTGACGTGAACCCGATCGAACGGCGCCCGCTCAGGACAGCCGGCCGCGCCGTCGCCGACGATCAGGTGCGGGTGCACGCCGGCCTCACTCAGGTTCTTGGCCGCCTGCTCCGCCACCACGGGATCGATGTCGATCGAGGTCACGTTCTCCTCGCCGACGAGATGGGACAGCAGGGCGGCGGTCCAGCCGGTGCCCGTGCCGATCTCCAGCACCCGGCGGCCTGGCACGGTGTCCAGGATGTGGAGCAGGTAGGCGACGGTGCTCGGCGCTGAGGCCGAGGAGGAGTAGCCGCCTTCTATGGCTCTGAGGTCGGTGGCTCCGTCGTCAAGCTGGGTGACGATGGAGTGAGGCGAGTAGACCGCGTCCCACCAGGCGTCCGGGTCGGCGTCGCGGTCGATGATGTACGCGCTGTCGGGAGAAGCTGGCACGGGAAGCCCGACCGAAGGGATGAACAGGTGACGGGGCACCGCGCGGATCGCCTCTTTGGCGCGTGGCCCGATGTCGTCGAACTCGTCGAGGTGCTCGATCAGGCGCTCGATCCCCTGCGCCGTGTCGTCCACTACTTCTTGCCGCCCTTCTTCGAGTCGGCGCTGTGCGAGCCTTTGGCGGTGTGGTTGTGGTCCTCATTGGATCCGGGTCCCCGGGCTACGGCGGATTTCGGATCGAGGTCCTCGGCCTTCGGGCTGTCGGGCTTCTCGTGTCTGCCCATGGATGCTCTCCTTCGCATCGAATGAACACTCACGGTAATCGTATGGCTACTCTCTGCAACCAGGCAAGCGAGTGCCAAACTTTCGCCCGCCAAGCCGACCCTCGTGGTCAGCGGCGGTCGTCGTAGCCCGGGTCGACGGTCTCCGGTGACAGGCCGAGGAGCGTGGCCACCTGCTCGACCACCGTGTCGTGCACCAGCGCCCCCAGCGTGTCGCGGTCGCGGGCGCGGGCCTCGAGCGGCCGCCGGTAGACGACGACCGCGGCCGGGTCCTGGCCGCGCGCGACGTCGGCGCGCCCGAACGGGATCGGCTCGGAGCCGGTGCTGGGCCCGTCGCCGAGCTCACTCAGCGGCGGCACCTCCTCGACCGCGAACTCCACCGCCGCCAGCTGCTTGCCCCACTGTGGCCGGAGCCGGTCGACCGCGTCGAGCACCAGGTCGTCGAACCGTTCGCTGCGCGATCTGGCGATCGGCACGTGGGAAGGGGCGAGGGGGCCGCGCATGCCGCGACCGTGCCGGTCACGCCGTCTGGGACCACGCCGTTCGTTCACCCGGCAAGTGTACGGGGAGGCGGCTTCAGGGCATGTGGGGAGAAAGCTACGACAGGTGTCCGAATTGTGGCGACACGCTCGTTAAGAGCGCCCAGATAGTGGCGCCTCGCACTCTTACCAGATACGGTCCCTCCGTGAGCCCCGTCCGCCGTTGTTCCCGCACCGCCTGCAGCCAGCCTGCAGTCTTCACGCTCACGTACGTATACGCCGACTCGACCGCAGTTCTGGGCCCTCTGGCGACGTACGCCGAGCCACACTGTTACGACCTGTGCGCCGAACACGCCGAGCGGCTGACCGCTCCCCGCGGCTGGGAGGTGGTGCGGTTGCCCACGGACGGCACGTCGCCCAGTTCAGACGACCTCGAGGCGCTCGCCAACGCCGTCAGGGAGGCCGCCAGGCCCGCGCCGTCCGGCGGAGGCGAACCGGTCGGCCAAGGGGTCGAAGTCGGGCGTAGGGGACACCTGCGCGTTCTGCGGTCCGCCCAGCAACATCGCGACCGGTAGGCTCGTTCGTACACGTGACGACCTAAGGGCGGAGCTGGAGAGTGGGCGACCTCGCCAAGATCTTCAAGGCGTACGACGTTCGCGGCGTAGTGCCTGACGAGCTCGACGAGCAGACCGCCGAGGCCGTGGGGGCGGCCTTCGTCGAGGTGACCGGGGCCCGTTCGGCCGTGGTCGCGCATGACATGCGGGAGTCCTCGGTGCCGCTGTCCGCCGCGTTCGTGCGCGGTGCGCGCTCGCGCGGCGCCGACGTGGTGCACGCCGGGCTGGGCTCCACCGATCTGCTCTACTACGCCAGCGGCAGCCTCGGGCTGCCCGGCGTGATGTTCACCGCCAGCCACAACCCGGCCCGCTACAACGGCATGAAGATGTGCCGCGCGGGCGCGGTGCCGATCGGCGGCGACAGCGGTCTCGCCGAGATCCGCGACCGCGCGGCCGAGCTGGTCGGCAGCACGGCCCCGCCGACCGGGTCGCTGATCGAGAAGGACCTGCTGCAGGGCTACGCCGACCACCTGCGCACGCTGGTCGACCTGTCGGACGTGCGGCCGTTGAAGGTCGTCGCCGACGCGGGCAACGGCATGGGCGGTCACACCGTCCCCGCCGTCTTCGCCGGCCTGCCGATCGAGCTGGTCCCGCTCTATTTCGAGCTCGACGGCTCCTTCCCCAACCACGAGGCCAACCCGCTGGAGCCCGCCAACCTGCGTGATCTGCAGCGCGCCGTCCGCGAGACGGGCGCCGACATCGGGCTGGCCTTCGACGGCGACGCCGACCGGTGCTGGGTGATCGACGAGCGCGGCGAGTCCGTCTCGCCGTCGGCCGTCACCGCACTGGTGGCCGTACGCGAGCTGGGCAAATATCCGGGCGCGACGATCATCCACAACCTGATCACGTCGGCCGGGGTGCCGGAGATCGTCCGCGAGCACGGCGGCGAGCCGGTGCGCACCCGCGTCGGCCACTCGTTCATCAAGGCCGAGATGGCCCGCGTCGGCGCGGTGTTCGGCGGCGAGCACTCCGCCCACTACTACTTCCGCGACTTCTGGTTCGCCGACTCCGGAATGCTCGCCGCGATGCACGTGCTGGCCGCCCTCGGGGAGCAGGACGGCCCGCTGTCGGAGCTGATCGGTGCCTACGCGCGCTACCACGCCTCGGGCGAGATCAACAGCACGGTCGCCGACCAGGACGCGGCCCTCCGGCTCGTACGCCAGGAGTTCGGCCCCAGGGGCACCGTCGACGAGCTCGACGGCCTCACCGTGACCGGCCCCGACTGGTGGTTCAACCTGCGCGCCTCCAACACCGAGCCGCTGCTGCGGCTCAACGCCGAGGCGGCGGACGAGAGCAAGATGACGGCGATACGGGACGAGGTCCTCGCCATGGTTAGAGGGGTGTCAGTGTGAAGATCGACGACTGGCTGCTGGAGATCCTGGCCTGCCCGGCGTGCAAGTCACCGCTGCGCGCGGAGAGCGAGACCGAGGAGCTGGTCTGTACGGGTTGCGGCCTGATCTACCCGGTCAGGGATGACATTCCCGTTCTGCTCGTCGACGAGGCCAGGAAGCCGTGACCTGGGAGCCCGAGCGGCTCGATGACCAGGAGCATCTCGCCGCGGGTGATCCGGGCGGCATGCTGGTCGCGGTCGCGGCCTCGGCCGCCCAGGTGCGCATCGCGCACCGGGCCGCGGTCGAGGCGGGCGTCGACCGGCTGACCTCTCGGGTCCGGCCGCGCGCGGTCGTGGTCGTGGGCATGGGGGCCTCCGCCATCGCGGGTGACGTCCTCGCCGCGGTCTGCGGCAACGGCGCCCCGCTGCCCATCGTGACCCTGCGCTCCCACCAGTTGCCCGGCTGGGTGGGCGCCACCGATCTGGTCATCGCGGTGTCGTGCTCGGGCCGTACCGAGGAGACGCTGTCGGCGGCCACGGAGGCCGTGCGGCGTGGCTGCTCGCTGCTCGCGGTCGGCAGCGCCGACTCGCCCCTGGAGTCGATCGCCAGGCAGGCGTCCGCCGTCTACGTGCCGGTGCCCGCGACCGGGCAGTCCCGCGCCAACGTCTGGCTGCTGACGATCCCGCTGATCGTGTCCGCCGCGGCGCTCGGCCTGATCAAGGCCGACGAGGAGCTGTACGAACGGGTGGCCGCGACGCTGGAGGACATCGCGCACCGGTGCCGGCCGTCCAGCGAGTCGTTCGTCAACCCGGGCAAGACGCTGGCCACGGAGCTGGCCGAGAGCGTGCCGATGATCTGGGGCTCGTCCTCCGTCACCGCGGCCGCCGGCTACCGGCTGGCCTGCCAGCTCAACGAGAACGCCAAATACCCGGCGATCTTCGGCGAGTTGCCCGAGGCCGGCCACAACCAGGTGGCCGCCTTCGACGGGCCGCTGGCCAAGCGCGACATCTTCGCCGACGAGGCCGGCCACACGCTCCGGCTGGTGATGCTGCGCGACGTCGAAGAGGACCCGCGGGTGGCACGGCGCCGCGAGGAGTCCGCACGGCTGGCGCATGACCGCGACGTACCCGTCACCGAGCTGTCCGCCGAGGGCTCGCACCCGCTGGAGCGGGTCGCCTCGCTGATCGCTCTGGGCGACTATGCGACCACCTATCTGGCCCTCGGGTATGGCGTCGATCCGACCCCTGTGTCAGCGATCACGGAGCTTAAGGCCAGAATTTCGCAATAGGATCCCTTTTCGGGCCTTTGACTGCATGATCATGATGAGTGGAGTTTTCGGGTGAGCGCGAGTGGCGGTAACAAGGCGATCATTGCGGCGTTGACCGCCAATCTGGCGATCGCCGTGGCGAAGTTCGTGGCCGCCTTCTTCACCGGGTCGTCCTCGATGCTCGCCGAAGGCATCCACTCCGTCGCCGACTCGGGCAACCAGTTGCTGCTGCTGATCGGTGGCAAGCGGGCGCAGCGGGAGAAGGACAAGGCGCATCCGTTCGGCTACGGGCGCGAGCGCTACTTCTACGCGTTCGTGGTGGCCGTGGTGCTGTTCACGATCGGTGCGGCGTTCTCGCTGTACGAGGGCGTCACCAAGATCGTGACGCCGCACGACGTGGAGTCGCCGATCTGGGCGTTCGCGGTGCTGATCTTCGCGATCATCGCGGAAAGTTTCTCGTTCCGCACGGCGATTCTGGAGTCGAACCCGCTACGCGGCAAGCAGTCGTGGGTCACGTTCATCCGCCGGTCCAAGTCGCCCGAGCTGCCGGTCATCCTGCTGGAGGACCTCGGCGCGCTGCTCGGCCTGATCTTCGCGCTGTTCGGCGTGGCGATGGCGGTCATCACGGGCGACGGCGTGTGGGACGGCATCGGCACGCTGATGATCGGCGTGCTGCTGGCCGTGATCGCGGTCGTGCTGGCCATCGAGACCAAGTCGCTGCTGGTGGGCGAGGGTGCCTCGCCCGAGATGGAGCAGCAGATCCGCAAGGCGCTGGAGAGCGCGCCGGAGGTCGACCGGGTGATCCACATGCGCACGATGCACCTCGGGCCGGAGGAGCTGCTGGTGGCGGCCAAGATCGCGGTCTCGCACGACGACTCGGCCTCCGACGTCGCCAGGGGCATCGACGAGGCCGAGCGCCGGATCCGCGAGGCCGTACCGATCGCGCGGGTCATCTACCTGGAGCCGGACCTGGACCGCTCGCACACGCCGACCGCCTGAGCGGCCACGTTTCTTACGAGACGAGGTGGGCCGCGTCGCGCCGGATGAGGCGGAAGGCGCGGCGGCCGGGGGTGGACAGGCCGAGCTTGATGAACGCCTCGGCCTGCAACGCCGACAGCCCGATCCGCGGCAGATCACGGGCATTGGGATAGACCACGAACCGCGGCTCCCAGATCGGCCGGAACTTGGCGTTGAACCGGTACAGGGACTCGATCTGGAACCAGTGCGACAAGAACACCAGCAGCCCGCGCCACGCCCGCAGCACCGGCCCGGCGCCGAGCCGCTCGCCCCTGGCCAGCACCGCCCGGAACATCGCGAAGTTCAGCGAGACCTGCTCGACCCCCATCGCGGGCGCGGCCTGGAGGGTCTTGACGATCAGCAGCTCGTTCAGCCCCGGCTCGGCGTCGCGGTCCCTGCGCATCAGGTCGAGTGAGATGCCGCGCGGCCCCCACGGCACGAAGTGCAGCACGGCCCTGATCTCGCCCTCCTTGTGCGCGGTGGCCACCACGCACTCGGCGTCGGCGGGGTCGCCGAAGCGGCCGAGCGCCATGGAGAAGCCGCGTTCGGTCTCGGTGCCCCGCCAGGAGACGGCGGCCTGCTTGATCCGTTCCTTCTCGGCCTCGGTCAGGTCGGCGACCCGCTGTACGCGGCAGGTGTAGCCCGCGCGCTCGACCCTGTTGGCCATCTGGCGGACGTTGCGCATGGCCCGGCCCTCCAGCGTGAAGCCGGCGACCTCGACCACCGCCTCGTCGCCGAGCTCCAGCGCCGACATCCCGGTCCTGCGGGTCCACACCTCGCCGCCGGTCTCGCCGCAGCCGATGACCGCGGGCACCCAGGCGTGCAGCCTGGCCTCGGTCATGAACCTGTCGATGGCCGCCGGCCACGCCTCGCGGTCGCCGATCGGGTCGCCGCTCGCCAGCATGACGCCCGAGACGACCCGGTAGGCGATCGCGGCCTTGCCCGAGGGGGAGAAGAGCACGCTCTTGTCGCGGCGGAGCGCGAAGTAGCCGAGCGAGTCGCGCTGTCCGTGCCTGTCGAGCAGCTCGCGCAGCCGCCGCTCGTCTTCGGCGGTGAGCTCGGAGATCGGGCGTTCCGGGCGCAGCAGGAGGTACAGGGTGGTGACCGCGGTCAGCGTGCCGAGCGCGAGCAGCGAGAAGTAGACCATGTCCGAGACGCGCTCGACGGAGTATGTGACCGGCCCCTCGACGCCGACGAGGCCGAGCACCACGTGCTCCAGCCGGTCGAGCACGCTCGGGTGGCCGATGGTGGTCATCGGGTGGGTGCTGACCAGCAGGAAGCCGAGGACGAGGTCGAGGGAGCCGAGGCCGAGCAGGTTCCACAGCGCCCGCCAGCGGGTGCGGGGGTCGGACAGGGCGGCGAACTCGCGCTTGTTCAGCAGCAGCGCCACGCAGACGATCAGACTCAGCCCGGCCGTGAACAGGTGACGCAGATGGATGACCTCCACGGCCGCGCTCACCGGCAGCAGCACCACCATCGCCCGCCAGGCCCGCGCCTTCCTGCGGCGCAGGCCGTGCGCCAGCATCACCAGCAGGATGCCGACGACCAGCGACGACGCCCGCGCGACCGTGGTGACGATGCCGGGCAGCAGGTCGGACCACTGGCCCATCCTCGTCTGACCGAACCCCGGCGCCACGACCTTGATGATGTCGAGCAGGCCGATCATCAGCGACGCGTAGCCTGTGACGGCCGGCACCCACGGGCGCGCGATCCTCTTCACAGTTCGATATTAAACGCAGCCCTCTATAACGCCCGCGTTAAGTCGTGAGGGGTGCGCGTAGCGTGCGCTAACCCGCTGCTTACGCCTCGCGGAGTATCCCTGTCGTGGAGGCGAGATGGAACTGACCTCGGTAAAACTGCAACTTCTGATGGCCGGGCTCGCGGTGGCGGCACTGGTCGCGACCGTCTGGCTGTGGCCGCAGCTGAGCGGCCGCCGCTGGCCGGCCGTCCTGGGCAGGGTGGGCGTGCTCGTGGGCGACCAGGTGCTCACGCTGACGGCGCTCGGCCTGATCGGGAACTCGTACTTCGGCTTCTACAGCTCGTGGCCCGACCTGCTCGGCACCGACACGGCCACGGCGCCCATCACGGTCGCGGGCGTCGGCGCGGGCATCCGGGTGCTGACCCAGCACGCCGTACGGGGTGGCCGGATCGAGCAGGTGATCATGCCGGGGCCGACCACGCACCTCAGTGAGGAGGCCTACATCTTCCTGCCCTCGGCCTACTTCACGGACAAGCACCAGCGCTTCCCCGCGATCCTGTCGCTGACCGGCTATCCGGGCGACCCGCGCAACCTCATGACCCGGCTCGACCTGCCGGGCCGGATGGCCAAAGCGATCGCCGAGCACCAGGTCGAGCCGACGATCCTGGTGATGATGCGGCCCAGTGTGGTACTGCCGCGCGACACCGAGTGCGTCGACGTGCCGCGCGGGCCGCAGTCGCAGGCGTACTTCGCCACTGACGTGCGGCAGGACATGATCGACTCGTACCGGGTGGGGAGCGGGCGGGATTACTGGGGATTACTGGGCGGGTCGACCGGCGGCTACTGCGCGCTGAAGATCGCAATGAGCCATCCGGACAGGTTCTCGGCCGCCGTGTCGCTCTCGGGCTACTACAAGACGATCATCGATGACACCACCGGAGACCTGTTCGCCGGGGACAAGACGGTCGAGCAGCGCAACGACCTCATGTGGCGGCTGGCCGGCCTGCCCGCCCCGCAGGTCAACGTGCTGGTCACCAGCAGCAGGAAGGGGGAGGGCAACTACCAGTCGACACAGCGGTTCCTGGCCGCGGTGAAGCCGCCGATGCAGGCGTCGTCGCTGATCCTGCCCAGCGGCGGGCACAACTTCAACACCTGGAACAGGGAGCTGCCACAGGTCCTGCCATGGCTCGCCCAGCAGCTCCACGCGCCCGCCGCCGTGTAGCGTCCGGGGCGCTCAGAGCTTGCGGCCGACGACGCCGTAGCCTCCCGCGAAGACCTTCTTCGGCACGCCGCCCTCGGGCCGCCACTGGTGGCCGACGACCAGCCCCGGCTCGACGAACGCGTAGCCGTCGAAGAAGCGCGCGATCTCGGGCCCGCTGCGGTGGGTCATCCCGGTCGGGGTGTCGCGGTAGATCTCGGCCATGGCGGCCATCGCCTCGGGCTCGAAGTCCGCGGTCGTGTGGGAGAGCGCCAGGTAGCTGCCGGGGCAGACGGCGGCGGAGTAGGCCTTGACCGCGCTCCACGGGTCGAGCTCGTTCCTGATGTGCATGAGCGTGCCGATGATGATCACGGCTACCGGCTTGCTGAAGTCGAGCGTGTCGAGCACGCTCCGATCGCCGAGGACCGCCTCGGGCTCCAGCAGATCCGCCTCGATGTAGGTGGTGCGCCCCTCTTCGGAGCCGCGTAACAGGGCTCGGGCGTGGTTCATGACGATCGGGTCGTTGTCCACGTAGACGATGCGGGCGGCGGGGTTCACCGACTGCGCCACCTCGTGCGTGTTGCCCTGCGTGGGGATGCCGGTGCCGATGTCCAGGAACTGGCTGATGCCCGCTTTGGCCAGGTGGCGCACTACCCGGCCGAGGAAGGCGCGGTTCTCCCTGACCGCCTCGATCATCCCCGGCTCGGTCTTCAGGACCATCTCGGCCACCACCCGGTCGGCCTCGAAGTTGTCCTTGCCACCGAGCCAGTAGTCGTAGACCCGGGCTGGGTGGGGCACGGACGTGTCGATGCGGTGCTCGATCTCTTTGGTCACCCGAACCTCCACAAAAGCCGCTTTTGCCGGAGATCGTAGTCCGCAGTCGATCATCTGTCCGCTGGAGTGGGTGGCCGATTCACTCGTGGCCCGTCAGACAGGACGTGCCCGCGTCCGACTCGTCGAACAGGCAGCGGCCGTCCTTGTTGAGCGAGATCACCTTCTTGACGGACTTGAACTGCTTCAACGTGGCGGAGATCGTGTGCAGGGCCCGCGCGTCGCTGCCGACCCCGCTGCCCCACACCGTCCGGCAGAAGCGCAGTGTGGCGGTGCCGTCCTTGATCTTCAGCTTGAAGTCGGCGCCGCAGTCGGACGGGCCGCGGAGCCGTCCGGTCAGCTCGGAGTGCAGGCCCTTCCGGCGCTCCGCCTTGGTCGGGCCCGCGATCAGTTGCCCGATCGCGAACCGGGCGAGGCCCCGATCGGGAGCCTTCCTGGTCACCGCGACCACCTTGCCGGGAATGCCGTCTCCCTTGGAGAAGTACACCTTCACCTCGCCGCCCATCTGCACCGGAGACAGGGCGAGTACGGTGGCCATCAGCAGCTCCATCATGACCATTTGGACGTCTGGCCAGGGGCAGAAGTTCGCAGCAGCCGCAGCGCTTTCTCCTTCTCGAAGTCCAGGGCCCGGCGCGGCGCCTGGATACGGCCGATCCGTACGCCGAGGTCGCGTACGGCGACCGCCACGGCGGGGTCGCTGAGCACGCGCAACGCGAACGCCAGCTCGGCGGGCGAGATGTCGAACCGCTTCTCCAGCTCGATCCCCTGAGCCACGGCCGCGAGCTCGTCCGAGCCGAACCGCCGGTGCGCGCCCTGCTCCCGGACCGGCGGCAGAAGGCCAAGAGCCTCCCGGTATCGGAGCATTCGAGGGGACATGCCGAGCCGCCTGGCCGCTTCAGTGATGCGCATTCTTACATTCTTACGTCAGTTTTCGGGTCCTCGGGATGCGACCTGGCTCCAACGGCGCCTAAACTCATGCGCGACAACTCCGTGACGCGAGGGGAAAACCCGATGGACTTCAAGGTCGCCGACCTTTCACTTGCCGACTTCGGCCGCAAGGAGATCCGGCTCGCCGAGCATGAGATGCCCGGCCTCATGGCGATCCGCCGTGAATACGCAAGTGCGCGACCCCTGTCCGGTGCGCGAATCATGGGCTCCCTGCACATGACGATCCAGACCGCCGTCCTCATCGAGACGCTGGTCGCGCTCGGTGCCGAGGTCCGCTGGGTCAGCTGCAACATCTTCTCCACCCAGGACCACGCCGCCGCCGCGGTCGTCGTCGGCCCCCAGGGCACCGTCGACGACCCCAAGGGCGTCCCGGTCTTCGCCTGGAAGGGCGAGACGCTGGAGGAGTACTGGTGGTGCACCGAGCAGGCGCTCACCTGGCCCGGCGGCGTGACCCCCAACATGATCCTCGACGACGGCGGCGACGCCACGATGCTCGTCCACAAGGGCGCCGAGTACGAGAAGGCCGGGGCCGTCCCGTCCGCCACGGATGAGGACCCGGAGGAGTGGCACGTCGTCATCGACCTGCTCCGCCGTACGGTCGGTGACGACAAGCGGTGGACCACGATCGCCGACAGCATCAAGGGCGTGACCGAGGAGACCACGACCGGCGTGCACCGCCTGTACGAGATGCACAAGACCGGCTCGCTGCGCTTCCCGGCGATCAACGTCAACGACTCGGTGACCAAGTCGAAGTTCGACAACAAGTACGGCTGCCGCCACTCGGTGATCGACGGCCTCAACCGCGCCACCGACGTGCTGATCGGCGGCAAGGTGGCCGTGGTCTGCGGCTACGGCGACGTCGGCAAGGGCTGTGCCGACGCGCTGCGCGGCCAGGGCGCCCGCGTCATCGTGACCGAGATCGACCCGATCTGCGCGCTCCAGGCGGCCATGGACGGCTTCCAGGTCACCACGCTGGACGAGGTCGTCGGCCAGGCCGACATCTTCGTCACCGCGACAGGCAACTTCGACATCATCACCGCCGCGCACATGGCGAAGATGAAGCACCAGGCGATCGTCTCCAACATCGGGCACTTCGACAACGAGATCGACATGGCCGGCCTGGCCAAGCTGCCCGGCGTCGAGAAGCGCAACATCAAGCCGCAGGTGGACGAGTGGGTGTTCGCCGACGGCCACTCGATCATCGTCCTGGCCGAGGGCCGGCTGATGAACCTGGGCTGCGCCACCGGCCACCCGAGCTTCGTGATGTCCAACTCGTTCACGAACCAGGTGATCGCGCAGATCGAGCTGTTCACGAAGCCGGACGAGTACCCGATCGGCGTCTACGTGCTGCCCAAGCACCTGGACGAGAAGGTCGCCCGCCTGCACCTCGACGCGCTGGGCGTGAAGCTCACCGAGCTGACCAAGGTCCAGGCCGAGTACATCGGTGTCCCCGTCGAAGGCCCCTTCAAGACCGACCACTACCGATACTAAATTTTCATTTTTTACGGCTAGGCACGGTAGACGCCAACCCCGCACGGGGTTGGCGTCTGTCCAGGGGAACGCTCCTCCGGTGATGCGGGGCTGGGCGCCGTTACGTGCGTCTTCTTGGCCGTCTTCTTCGGGGAAATGTGGGGTGGGGCGTGGATCTTTCCGAGAGTGGAGAGCGGCACATCAGTTGGGCTGCTCGGTCCATGCCCGTTCTGACCGCTATTGGGGAGCGGTTCGCTGTTTCCCGGCCGCTTGATGGGCTGAAGATCGCTGCTTGCCTGCATGTCACCGCCGAGACCGCTGTGCTCATGGGGGCGTTGAAGGCCGGGGGAGCCGAGATCGCTCTTGCCGCTTCCAATCCCTTGTCCACCCAGGATGATGTGGCCTCGGCGTTGCGTGACTACGGGATCGCCGTCCACGCGCGGGCCGGGGTGGATCGGGCGACCTATTACCGGCATATTCATCAGGCGCTTGATCTGGGGCCTGATCTGGTGCTGGATGACGGCTGTGATCTCGTCAACATCCTGCACACCGAGCGGACCGATCTTCTGGAGGGGGTCTCCGGAGGTTGTGAGGAGACCACTACCGGGATCATCCGGCTGCGGCAGATGGCCGCGGAGAGCGCGTTGCGGTTTCCGGTCGTGGCCGTGAACGACACCCGGACCAAGCGGATGTTCGACAACCGGTACGGCACCGGGCAGTCCACGCTCGACGGCATCATGCGGGCCACCAACACCATGCTGGCCGGGCGGACGGTCGTGGTGGCCGGGTTCGGCTACTGCGGCCGGGGGGTCGCCGAGCGGGCCAAGGGGCTGGGGGCGCGGGTGGTCGTCACCGAGATCGACGCCGTCAAGGCGCTCGACGCCACGCTTCAGGGCTATGAGGTGCGGCCCATGGCGGAGGCGGTCATCACCGGAGATCTGTTCATCACCGTCACCGGGAACCGGGACGTCATCCGGGGTGAGCATCTGGCCGCCATGAAGGACGGCGCCATTCTCGCCAACGCCGGGCATTTCGATATCGAGATCGATGTGCGGGCGCTTGACGAGCTGGCCGAGGAGATCCACCACGGCGTGCGGCCCAATACCGATGAGTATGTGCTGGCGGACGGGCGGCGGCTGCTGTTGCTGGCCGAAGGGCGGCTGGTCAATCTGACCGCCGCCGAGGGGCATCCGGCCGCGGTGATGGACATGTCGTTCTCGGCGCAGGCGCTGGCCGTCGCCTGGCTGGCCGAGGAGCGGGTGCGGCTGGTGCCGGGCGTCTACGACGTGCCCGAGGAGATCGATCAGGAGGTGGCCAGGCTCAAGCTGGCCGCCGCCGGGATCGGGATCGACACGCTCACCGGCGAGCAGGAGGACTACCTGCACTCCTGGCGCGTCGGCTCCTAGAGCAACTGCCCCATGCGGCGGATCTCCGCCGCCTGGCTCACCGAGATGTCCTCGGCGATCTCCTGGACGCGCAGGTGCGAGCCCTGGGTGATGACCTCGGTCGACATGGTGATCGCGCCCTGGTGATGGGCGGTCATCAGCTCGATGAACAGGTGGTCGAACGCCGCCCCCTTGGCCGCTTCGAGGCTCGCCAGTTGCTCTGGCGTGGCCATGCCCGGCATGCCCTCGTGGCCGGCGTGGTGGTCGGGCACCTGCTGGCCCTGGGCTTTCAGCCAGTCCGTCATCATGGCGATCTCCGGGCCCTGCACCTGGTTGATCCTCGACGCCAGGCGCTTGACGCCGTCGTTCGACGCCCGCGAGCCCGCCAGCAGGCTCATGTCGAGGGCCTGGCGGTGGTGGATGATCATGTTCTGCATGTAGCGGATGTCGGCCGCGTTGGCCTTCTGGGGCGGCACGGCGGTGGCGGCCTCGCTCGGGTTCAGCGTCCTGGCCTCCTCACCGGGCCGTCCGGGAGCGATGACGGGCGCCGTGCCGGCGGCGGCCGGGGCGGGTGGCGCCGCCGAGGTGCCCCCCGAGCAGCCGGTGACGAGCAGGATCGCGCAGGTGCCGACGGTTAGTGCGTTGCGCACCTGACCTCCTTGACCGCGGGGAGTCGCGACGTCGCACTATAGACGCCCCATCAACCCCCGGGAAATAGGGCAAGTCAGCAAATTTCTTGACACAGTGCTCGCTTGGCGAGAGCTGACAGTCCGGGTCAGAATTTTGTCATTTATGTGTGCCTTATGACCCGGAAGGAGCCCGAGGGTGCTGACCCTTCGCAGGACCCTGTTCGCGGCCGGAGCCGCCATGGCGTTAGGACTGACGACGATGCCGGCCTTGGCCGCCGACATTCCGCCGCCCGACACCGTGGTGACCAGCCCGAACGTGACGCACGTACTGAACATCCCCAAGCCGGCGCCCATCGCCGCCACCATCAACACCGACATCGCCTTCCAGGGTGACTACGCCTACGTGGGCAACTATGGCGGCTTCTCGATCTACGACATCCGGAACCCGAAGAAGGCCACGCCGGTCAGTTCGGTTGTCTGTCCCGGAAGCCAGATGGATGTCACCGTCTACGGCAACCTGCTCTTCACCGCCGTCGACTCCTCGCGCAGCGACGACTCCTGCAACAGCACGGCCTTGTCGGCGGACCACAAGGAGGCCTGGGAAGGCATCCGGATCTTCGACATCAGTGACAAGGCCGCGCCCAAGTACATCAAGTCGGTCGAGACCAACTGCGGCTCGCACACCTTGACGCTGGTGCCGGGCAAGGGCTGGGACAAGAAGAAGAACGTCTACATCTACGTCCAGTCGTACAACCCGAACGCGACCTTCCCCGACTGCCTGCCGCCGCACGACAAGATCTCGATCGTCAAGGTCCCGCTCAAGGACCCGACCGCCGCGGCCGTCGCGGCCACCCCGGTCGTCTTCCCCGACGGCGGCAACGAGACCCAGCCCGGGCTGCTCATCCCGACCAGCGGCTGCCACGACATCACCGTGTACGCGGAGAAGGACATCGCGGCCGGCGCCTGCATGGGTGACGGCGTGCTGTTCGACATCTCTGACCGGCTGAACCCGAAGGTCACGGCCAGGACCACCGACCTGAACTTCGCCTTCTGGCACTCGGCGACGTTCAGCAACGACGCCAGGAAGGTCATCTTCACCGACGAGCTCGGCGGCGGTGGCGCGGCCACCTGCAACGAGGCGACCGGACCGAACCGCGGTGCGGACGCGATCTATGACATCTCGCACGGCCGGCTCGTGTTCAAGAGCTACTTCAAGATCCCGCGCTACCAGGCCGACAGCGAGAACTGCGTGGCGCACAACGGCTCGCTGATCCCGGTCAAGGGCCGCGACATCATGGTCCAGGCCTGGTACATGGGCGGGGTCTCGATCTGGGACTTCACCAACTCGGCCGCGCCCAGGGAGATCGGCTACTTCGAGCGCGGCCCCCGTGCTGACAACAGCGGCGGCGGTGTGTGGTCCGCGTACTACTACAACGGCTACATCTACGCCTCCGACTTCCACCAGGGCCTGGAGGTCATCAAGATCAACGACCGGCTCACCAACGGCGCCGACCGCGTACACGCCGACCAGCTGAACGTCCAGACCCAGCAGTCCTACCGCGAGTGGGGCTGGGGCCACGACGACTGACCTGTCCATCCGGTACGGCGGTTCCCACCCGGCACCGCCGTCCTGACTCCGCCCACCGGCTCCGCCCGTTCGGCGGGGTCGGCGGGCGTCTGCCTACCGGAGCGAGCAGGAGGTTCAGGACTTCCGGCAGAGGGCGATGGCGTCCGCGACCGCCGCCACGTCGGACCGGTCGTTGTAGTAGTGGAAGGACATGCGCAGCAGGCGGCCGCGCGGCGCGGTCACGATGCGCCGCGCGGCCAGCCGTGCCGCCAGCGCGTCGGGGTCGTCGTCCACGATCGCCACCTGCGGCCCGCGCGCCCCGGCCGGGCTCGCCACCCGCTCGCCCGCCGCCGCCAGCCGTTCGGCCAGCTCCTCGACCAGCTCCGACACGTGATCCTGTACGGCCTGCGGGTCCACCCGCTCGATGAGGTCGAACCCGGCGTTGGCCGCGTAGGCCGACGGCACGGGCGGCGTGCCGGTCTCGAAGCGCCGCGCGTCGCCGGGGAAGTCCAGCAGCCGGGTGTCGAACGCGAACGGGTCCACCCGGCCGAACCAGCCGGTGAGCTCCGGGTCGCGCTGATGCTCCAGGCCGTCGCGTACGTACAGAAATGCGATGCCCGGCAGACCGAGCAGGTACTTCAGCGAGCCTGAGGTCAGATAGTCGCAGCCGAGCTCGCGCACGTCGATCGGGGTGACCCCGGTGCCCTGATAGGCGTCCACGAACACCCGCGCGCCGTGCTCGTGCGCCAGCCGTACGACCTCCGGGACGGGCAGGCGGGCACCGTTGCGGTAGGTGATCAGCGGGACCGACACCAGGTTGACGCGCTCGTCCACGACCCGCTCGTACGCCCCGGCCTCGACGTTCTCGCCCGTGTCCGCGGCCACCCGCACCTGGGCGCCGCGTCCGGCCTGGGCCAGCCAGACGTGCGCGATCGACGGGAACTCCAGGTCGTTGGTCACGATGCCGGGCCGGCTTGACCAGTCCAGCGACGAGGCGACCTGGAAGGCGGCCTCCGACGCGCACGAGAGCACCGCGACCTCGCCCGGGGCGGCCTTGATGAGCCGGGCGAACCGCTCGCGCGCCCACTCGACCTCGGCCATCCACACGTCCCAGGGCGCGCCCTTCTCCCGAAGTGAATAGCCGATCTCCTGCAGCGAGTACGCCAGCCGGGCGGACAGGGCGCCCTGGCTGCAGCTCGCCAGATGCACGGTGTCGGCCAGCGAAGGGAACTCCGCCCGGAATTGGGCGGCATTCAACATTCGTAACATTTCGGGCCGCCTATCAGCCGCTTTCATTGAATTCAATAAACCTTCAATCACATTACATCGATAGGATCGCCGGATGATTGGCACCAGAATTCGCGAGCTGCGGTCCGAACGCGGTCTGACCGTGGCGCAGCTCGCGACGGCCGCGGGGGTGGCGTCGGGGTTGATCGGTCAGGTCGAGCGCGATCTGGCCGATCCCAGCCTGGAGGCGCTACGGAAGATCGCCAAGGCGTTGGACCTGCCGCTGTTCAGCCTGTTCCAGGAGCCGGATCCGGCGCTCGTGGCGGTGATCCGCGCCGACAGCCGGGTGTGGGTCAGGTCACCGTCCGACGGGATCACCTACACGCGCGTGTCGCCGGGACGCGGGCGGCTGGAGGTCCTGGAGGGACACCTGCTGCCCGGTGGCTCGTCGGCCGCCGAGCCGTGGTCGCATCCGTCGGAGGAGTGCGTGCTGGTGCTGCGGGGGCGGCTCGTCGTCGAGGTCTCGGGCATCGACCACGAACTGGAGGCGGGCGACAGTTGCTACTTCGACTCTTCGCTGCCGCACCGCTACCTGAATCCGGGCGAGGAACCCACCGATTTCATCATTGCCGCTACGCCTCCTAGTTACTGATTTTTCCTGTCATAGTGAGGCGCCTCATGCCCATTCAACTCAGGAGGTCCTTCGTGGTGTCCAGATTCGGCCGCGCCCTGATCCTGGCGGGAGCGGCGATGCTGGTGCTGCCGGTGCTCCCGGCTCACGCGTCGGGCGACGTCAAGACCAGCGCCAACGTCAAGCTCGTCGCCGGCGTCCCGAAGCAGGGGCCGTTCAAGTCCGACGAGGCCTACGACACCGACCTGGCCTTCCAGGGTGACTACGCCTACCAGGGCAACTACCACGGCTTCACGATCTACGACATCAAGAACCCGGCCAAGCCGGCGGTCGTCAGCCGGGTCACCTGCCCCGCCGCCCAGAACGACGTCTCGGTCCAGGGCAACCTGCTCTTCCTGTCGGTGGACGAGTCGCTCACCAGCGACTCCTGCAAGGCCGAAGCCGAGACGCCCAGCGTGAAGTCGGCGTGGGAGGGCATCCGGATCTTCGACATCAGCGACAAGAAGCGGCCCAAGTACATCAAGTCCATCGAGACCGCCTGTGGCTCCCACACGCACACGCTCGTACCGGACAAGAAGCGGGCGGGTAAGAAGAGCGAGGCCGTCTATCTGTACGTCTCGTCGTACGGGCCCGCCAGGTCGTACCCCGACTGCAAGCCGCCGCACGACCGGATCTCGATCATCAAGGTGCCGCTCGGCAAGCCCACCTCGGCCAAGGTCGTCTCGCGCCCGGTGCTGTTCCCCGACGGCGGCAACGAGAAGCAGGAGAGCCTGCTCGTTCCCACCACGGGCTGCCACGACATCACCGTGTTCCCGGACAAGGACCTGGCCGCGGGCGCCTGCATGGGCGACGGCGTGCTGATGGACATCTCCGACAGGGAGCACCCGAAGGTGACGACCAGGGTCACCGACGAGAACTTCGCGTTCTGGCACTCGGCGACGTTCAACAACACCGGCACCAAGGTCGTCTTCACCGACGAGCTGGGCGGGGGCATCATGGCCGCCTGTAACGCGGCGACCGGTCCCCAGCGGGGCGCGGACGCGATCTACGACATCGCGGACGGCCAGCTCGCGTTCAAGAGCTACTACAAGATCCCGCGCAACCAGAGCCCGGCCGAGAACTGCGTGGCGCACAACGGCTCGCTGATCCCGGTCAAGGGCCGCGACATCATGGTTCAGGCGTGGTACCAGGGCGGAGTGTCCATCTGGGACTTCACCGACTCGTCGGCGCCCGCGGAGATCGGCTACTTCGACCGCGGCCCGGTCAAGCCGCAGAACCTCGGCGGCTCCTGGTCGGCCTACTACTACAACGGCCACATCTACAGCAGCGACATCCAGCGGGGCCTGGACGTGCTGACCATCACCGACCAGCGGACCGACCCGGCCGCCAAGAAGCGGCTCAAGGTCCTCAACACCCAGACCCAGTACGCCTACTGAGGCGGCGCGAACCCACCCGGAGTCGCCTGCGGCGGCGACTCCGGCCCGCTCGGCGCCTGCGGCTGGTAAGACGGCTGCCCACCCGGCTGGTACGGCATCGGCGGCGGGTACGGTCCCTGCTGCTGGAACGGCGGCCCAGGCTGGGCGTAGGCCGGTGGCGCCATGCCGTTGCGCTGGGCCAGCCGCACCTGGTCGCGCCTGCGGCGCTCGGCCAGGACGGCGCTCAGGTACGCGTGCGCCGGTACTCCGGACGGCGCGGCGGGCGAGACGAACGCCGCCACCTGCGCCGCGATGCGCATCCCCATCTCATGCTGGATCTGCGGCGACAGGTCGTGCCAGCGGGAGAGGTATTGCCGGGCGGCCATCGCCACCTCCTCGGGCAACTGCGAGAGCTCCAGCGTCGCCGCCCAGGCGGCCAGCCGCGGCGGCATCACGATCAGGTGCCCCGCGGATCTCGGCACGCGCTCGGCGATCACGATGGTGCCCGCGAAGATGTCGCCCAGCCGCTTGCCCCGCTGCGAGATCAGCGAGGAGATCAGCGCCGGCGCCCCCGAGAACATCCAGAACTCCACCAGCCCGGCCAGCCCGCGGAACAGCGCCTGCCTGAACCGTTCCGGGCTCCCGTCGTCACTGACCACCCGCAACCCGAGCGCCAGCTTGCCCAGGCTCCGTCCCCTGGTCAAGGTCTCGAAGATCACCGGGTAGCCCACGATCACCAGCACGACCAGCACGATCGACACGGCCGCGAACAACGCCACGTCGGTGACCTGGAAGAACGCTTCCAACACCACGTACGCGACGATCAGGACGACGATCTGGACCAGCATGTCGATGATGAGCGCCACAGCGCGGGACGGCATCTGGGCCACCCGTACCTCGACGACGACGGCGTCACCGGTCACAACCTCTGACATACGTGGAGCCTAACGGCATTGGCCCGATGGATGACCGGCCACAATGGTCCGGTGGACATCGATGCGTTCGTCACCGCACACCGCCCGGTTTGGGACAGACTGGAGCACCTGGTCAAACACCGTTCGTCGCTGACCGGGCCCGAGGTCGACGAGCTGGTCGACCTCTACCAGCGGGTGTCCACGCATCTGTCGATCGTCCGCTCGTCCGCCGCGGACGCGATGCTGGTCGGCCGGCTGTCCGCGCTGGTGGCCAGGGCGCGATCGGCGGTGACGGGGGCGCACACGCCCGCCTGGCGGGAGCTGGTCAGGTTCGTCACCGTGTCGTTCCCGGTGGTCGCCTACCGGGCCAGGTGGTGGTGGCTGGCCACGTCGCTGGCGTTCATCGCCGTTTCATGGGTGCTCGGCGTGTGGGTGGCGAGCAACCCGCAGGTGCAGACCTCGATCGCCTCGCCCGACGAGATCACCCAGCTCGTCGAGCACGACTTCGCCGACTACTACTCCGAGAACCCGGCCGCCTCCTTCGCCAGCCAGGTGTGGATCAACAACGCGTGGGTCTCGGCGCAGGTCATCATCTACGCGATCTTCCTGGGGCTGCCGATTCCGCTGATTCTCTGGTCGAACGCGGCCAATCTCGGCGTCTCCGCCGGGCTGATGGCCTCGCGTGACAAGCTCGACATCTTCTTCGGGCTGATCATGCCGCACGGCCTGCTGGAGCTGACCGCTGTCTTCCTGGCGGCGTCCGTCGGCATGCGGCTGGGGTGGACGGTCATCGACCCCGGGCCGCGCAAGCGCGTCGAGGCGCTGGCGGAGCAGGGCAGGGCGGTGGTCAGCGTGGCGCTCGGGCTGGTGGGGGTGCTGTTCGTGTCGGGGCTCATCGAGGCGTTCGTCACGCCGTCCGGGCTGCCGACCTCGGTTCGGGTGGGCATCGGGGTGCTCGCCGAAGGGGCCTTCCTCGCGTACGTGATCGTCTTCGGCAGGCGGGCGCTGAGCCAGAACGAGACGGGCGACCTCGAACGCGCCCCGGACGTGGCCCCGAGCGCCTGACCCGCCGAACGCCTGGACCCGCCGAGCGCCCGAGTCCGTCCGGCGCCCGCATCCAGCGCCCGAAGCCGTCCAGCGCCCGAAGCCGTCCAGCGCCCGCATCCAGCGCCCGAAGCCGCCTACAGGCGGCCGGCGGCCTTCAGCGCCAGGTACGCGTCGGCCAGAGCCGGGGCGATGTCCTCCGGTGGCGCGTCCACCACTTCGACGCCGTGGCGGCGCAGCCGGGCGGTGATGCGCCTGCGGCCCAGCTCCGTGTGCTCGGCCGCCGCCGCGTCGTACACCTGCTCGGCGGTGCCCTTCTGGGCCGCCATGGCCGCCACGCGCGGATCGGAGACCGCCGCGACCAGCACCAGGTGGCGCGAGGAGAGCTGCGGCAGCACCGGCATCAGCCCTTCGTCGAGCGCGGCCGAGTTGAGGTCGGTGAGCAGCACGACCAGGCAGCGCCGCTTGGCCCGGGACAGGACCGCCGCGACCATGCCCTGCGAGTCGGCCTCGATCAGCTCCGCCTCGATCGGCGCCATGGCGTTGACCAGCGACGACAGCAGCTCGGTCCGCGAGGCCCCGGCCACCCAAGCGCGTACGGCCCGGTCGTAGGCGAGGAAGTCCACCTGGTCGCCCGCCCTGGCGGCGAGCGCGGCGAGCAGCAGGGCGGCGTCCATCGACCAGTCGAGCCGCGGCCAGCCGGGCACCGGGCGGGGATCCGGCCGGACCAGCAGCCCGCCGCCGCCCGCCGCGGCGCCGGCCATCGGCATCGGGGCGTCGCCCACCCGGCCCGCGGAGGTGCGGCCGGTGTCGAGCACGATCAGCACCCGCCGGTCCCGTTCCGGACGCCAGGTGCGGACGACCACGTCGTGGCGCCGCGCGGTGGCCCGCCAGTCGATCGAGCGCACGTCGTCGCCCACCACGTACTCGCGCAGCGAGTCGAACTCGGTCCCCTGCCCGCGTACCAGGGCCGGGTGCTGGCCGTCGAGCTCGCGCAGCCTGGCCAGCCGGGAGGGCAGGTGCTTGCGCGACAGGAACGGCGGCAGCACGCGCACCGACCACGGCGCCAGGTGGGTGCCCTGGCGGGCGGCCAGGCCGAGCGGCCCGAGCGAGCGGACGGTGAGCGCCACGGACTCGCGGTCGCCGCGCCTGGTCGGGGTGAGCGTCACGACGAGCTTGCGGCGCTCTCCCGCGGGCACGTTGAGCGGCTGGGAACGCGGTGACGCGCCCGCGGAGGGCGGCCAGGCGTCCCGCAGCAGGCCGCGTGTCCGCCGGCCGCCCGGGTTCTCCACCACCAGCTCGACCGTGGCCTGGCCGCCGAGGCGGACCAGCCGGTCGCCCGAGCGGTGGAAGCGGAGCGGGCGGACCGCGCCCGCGAACACCAGGTCCACGATGATCGCGGCGGCCAGCAGCAGGCAGACGCCCGCCACCGCGGGCCCCGGATCGGGCGCCAGCAGCACGACCACGATGCCGATCGCCGCCACCAGCCCGGCGCGTCCCGTCAGAGCCATCAGCGCGGGACCGGGACCGAGGCCAGGATGCCGTCGAGCAGGCCGTCGGAGGTCGCGCCCTCCAGCTCGGCCTCGGGCCTGAGCTGGATCCGGTGCCGCAGCGCGGGCCTGGCCAGCGCCTTGACGTCGTCGGGCGTGACGTAGGCGCGGCCCGACAGCCACGCCCAGGCCCGCGCGGCGGCCAGCAGCGCGGTCGCGCCACGCGGCGAGACGCCGAGCTGGAGCGACGGGGAGTTCCTGGTGGCCCGCGCCACGTCCACGATGTAGCCGAGCACCTCGGATCCCACGTGCACCTTCGACACCGCCTCGCGGCCCGCTTCCAGGTCCTGGGCGGTGGCGACGGGCTTGATCTCGGACAGGTCGCGCGGGTCGAAGCCGTTCGCGTGCCGTTCGAGGACCATGATCTCCTGGTCGCGCGGCGGCAGCGGCACCGTCAGCTTGAGCTGGAACCGGTCGAGCTGCGCCTCCGGCAGTTGGTAGGTGCCCTCGTACTCGATCGGGTTCTGCGTCGCGCACACCACGAACGGGTCGGGCAGCTTGCGCGGGTCGCCCTCGACGCTGACCTGCCGCTCCTCCATCGCCTCCAGCAGCGCGGCCTGCGTCTTGGGCGGGGTGCGGTTGATCTCGTCGGCGAGCAGCAGGTTGGTGAAGATCGGCCCCTCGCGGAACTCGAACCGCGCCGTCTTCGCGTCATAGATCAGCGAACCCGTCACATCGCCCGGCATCAGGTCGGGCGTGAACTGCACCCGCTTGAAGTCCAGCGAGAGCGCGGCCGACAGCGTGCGGACCATAAGCGTCTTGGCCACGCCAGGCACGCCTTCGAGCAGCACGTGCCCCCTGCACAGCAGCGCGATGACCAGTCCGGTCACCACGGCGTCCTGGCCTACCACGGCCTTGGACACCTCGGCGCGCAGCGCGCTGAGCGCGTTCCTGGCCGAGTCACCGCCGGGCGCCTGGGCGGTCATCTCAATGTTCACTGACGGTCCTCTCGATGAAGTCCAAGTAGCCTGCCAGGCCGACGAGCCCGGCGTCGTCGGCTGGTGGTGGGCCGTACAACGCGGCGCCGATCTCCTGCGCGTCCTGACCGGTCCGTACGGCGACGGCGGCCACCAGCTCGTGCCGGCCCGAGCCGGAGCCGAGACCGAGCCGGGGCGTGAGCCGGTCGATCGTGCCGGCCCTGAGCGAGTCGGCCGCCCTGCCCCTGGCCCGCCTGGCCCGGTAGAGCCGCCCGCGCCCCTCGACCGTCTCCGCTGCCCGCACCACGACGGGCAGCCGCTCGGTCACGACCGGCCCCAGCCGCCTGCCCCGCCAGAACGCCACCAGCAGCACCGTGATGACCGCCATCAGCACGGCCCAGGGGATGCTCGCGGGCATGAGGTCGTACATCGACTGGCCGGCCTGGCCCGGCAGCTGGCCCACGGGCGGTGTCTCCGGCGCCACCAGCCAGGTCACGGCCTTGGCCGAACCCAGCAGGTTCAGGGCGAGCGCGGCGTTGCCGTCCTCGGCCAGGCGCTGGTTGGTCATGAACTCGGCGCTGCCCAGGACCGTGGTGGTGCCGCCCGCGTCGGGGTAGCTGACCAGCGTCCATCCGTCGCCCCACGGGTAGCAGCCGGTGGAGCCGGGCGGTCCGGTGAACGCGGAGCCACCGATGAACGCGCTGCCCGCGGCCTTGGCGGCGGGCAGTGAGCAGCCGGGCTCCCGCGAGCGCTCGCGGGCGGCCCCCCGCACCGGCCGCACTCCGGGAGCCAGCTCGTCGAGCGTGAAGAGGTTGTCGGCGATCACCCGGTCGCCCTGGATCCCGGCCAGGACGCGCGGGTCGGCGTAGGAGGCGTCGGTGATCAGCAGCAGCCGGTCTCCCGGCGCGGCACCGGTGGCCTTCGCCACGGCCGCCTCTGCCGAGTCGACCCGGTCCACGGTGACACCGCGGTCGCGCAGCAGCTCGGCCAGCGCCATCGAGCCCGCCAGCGTGGCGTCGGCGGGATCCAGGTGGCGTGGCGGACGGGTGTCCGGTTGGAGCAGCACGCTGAACACCGCGGCGAGCACGATGAGCGCGCCGAGCAGGACGATCAGCCGGCTCGCCCGCCAGGTGGAGCGCACGGTGGGGGAGGTGGAACGGGACTCGCCGGTCTCCGGTGGCCGCATGTCGAGGCTCATGAGGCCCTCCCGGCCAGCGGGACCGGTCTGGCCTGGCGGAGCCGCTCGTCGAGACCGCTCATGGCGTCGTACGCCTCCCGGGTGCCCGGCACGGCGCCGTAGGTGACGTCGTCGAACGAACGGGCGGCGGCGGTCAGCTCGTCGGCGAAGCCGGGCAGCGCCCGGCCCGCCTCGGCGGCCAGCTCGTCGGCCGTACGCCCCGGCAGCCCGTCGACCAGGGCCCGCTCCTCCAGGTCGCGGGCGATGGCGCGCAGCCGCTCCTGGATCGCCTCGGTCCAGTCGCCCCCGGCGGCCAGCCGTTCGGCCGCCTGGCGGTGCTCGGCGGCGGTCATCGTCCGCTCGCCGAACAGGCCGTCCTGCGCCGCCGCGTTCCTGCGCGAGGTCGTGCGGAGCCGCCACACGACCAGCGCGACCACTCCGCCGATGATCAGTGTGATCACGATGGCGGAGATGATGCCACCGGTCGTGCCGCTGCCCGTGGCCGCGTCCATGAGGTCGCCGACGAACTGCATGAAGCGCCGGTACGCCTGGTCCAGCAGCGCTTCCTTCTCGTAGCCCGGCTTGAGGAGCTCGTCCGCGGCTCTGCGCGCGGCCTCGTCCCTGTCGATCGGGGTCACGGCCTGGCGGAGTTGGACGGATGCCAGAGCTCGTCGGCCGAGGAGTGCACCCAGCCCTGGCGCTGCTGCTCGATCGCCGCCGTCTGCAGCACCAGGTCGAACGCCTCACTGCGCATCCGCCGGTCGGCGTAGAGGAGTCCCGCGACACCCGCCTCGAACGGGTAGGTGATCAGCGCGCCGAGCGTGCCGCCGACGGCGAGCAGCACGGCCGCCAGCACGGCGGTGCCGGGCGATTCGCCGAGCAGGCCGACGAGGGACCCGGCGATGGTGAACGGGAATTCCAGAATGCTCGCGACGAGCCCCACCAGCAGCGAGGTGAGCAGCAGGATGCCGAGCACCCGCCAGAAGTCGCCGGTCACCAGATTCCAGGAGCGCCGCAGCGCCTCGATGGGACCCTTGCCCTCCAGCACCACGGCCGGCGCCGCGAGCGCGAAGCGGGTCCTGAAGTACAGCACGTAGCCGATGTACAGGATGATCAGCAGCACGGAGATCGCGGCCACGCCGCCCGCCGCGGCGGATGACCCTTCACCCGTGCCGGTCGCGATGACCGCGACGATGAGCAGGGCGATGACGACCAGCGGGACCAGCATGATGACGGCCATCAGCCCCACCACGCCGAACAGCGCCGGAACGCGGCCCTTGGTCAGCTGCCACGCCTCTCCGGCGGAGATCTTGCCGCCGAACACGGCGCGGCCGAGTATCCGCATCAGCACGCCGGTCAGCAGGGTCACCACGACGAAGCTGACCACGATGGAGACGAGCGCGCCGCCGTACTGGGCGATGAACCCGCCGTACATCCCGGTCAGGTCGGCCGGCTCGCTCGCGGACGGATCGTTGAGCAGGCCGCGCATGGAGTCGAAGGCGAACACCTGCCCGATCGCGATCGGGAGGGCGCCGAGGAGGGCGGCGACCGCCGAGAGGCCCAGCACCGCCTTGGGGTTCGACCGGACCAGTTTGATCGTTCCGTCGAGGATGTCGCCCAGCCCCAGCGGCCGTAGCGGTATGATCCCGGGGCGCAGTGCGGGTGGATGCGGCATGTAGCCGTATCCAGGCGGCGGTTGCTGATAGGGCGCCTGCGGGCCGGGGCCCTGCGGAGGCTGTTGCTGTTCGAAGCCGGGGGCGGTCCACGGCGAGGTCTGCGGGGCGCCGTAGGGAGGGGGCTGATCTGAAGCCCAGCCTGGTGGCGTCTCGGGCGAGGGACCGTGACCGTCTGACATATCCCAATCCTGGCATGGTGGGCGGGGCAATGGTGTCGTGCGTACGACTCGCCGACTCATCTTGCTCGCATTTGGGGGCGTTCCTCCTCAAGGATCTCATCGAAGGATGGCCGAAAGCCGGTCGGTTACCGCAGACTGAGATTGCTATCCCGACTGCAAGTCTAAAACTCGTCTTTTGTACGTCTCGTGTCCCATGCATGGGCCAACGAAGGGTAACCTTCAGCGATCGTGCGGGTATGTCCCAGAATGCGTAGAACGAATGAGGGGCCATGAAAGGTCGCGTGCTGGTCGTCGATGACGACGCCGCTCTCGCCGAGATGCTGGGTATCGTGTTGCGCGGCGAAGGCTTCGAGCCATCCTTTGTCTCAGACGGTGACAAAGCCCTTGACGCTTTCCGGGACACGCGCCCGGACCTGGTGTTGCTCGACCTGATGCTGCCGGGGGCGGACGGCATCGACGTGGCGCGCAGGATCAGGGCGGAATCGGGTGTGCCCATCGTCATGCTCACCGCCAAGAGCGACACGATCGACGTCGTGCTCGGTCTGGAGTCGGGCGCCGACGACTACATTGTCAAGCCGTTCAAACCGAAGGAACTCGTGGCCAGGGTGCGCGCGCGGCTGCGCCGTACCGACGAGCCCACCCCGGAGATCCTGCAGATCGGCGACATCACCATCGACGTGGCCGGCCACTCGGTCAAGCGTGGTGAGGAGACCATCAACCTGACGCCGCTCGAGTTCGACCTGCTCGTCGCGCTGGCCCGCAAGCCGCGCCAGGTCTTCACCCGGGAGGTCCTGCTGGAGCAGGTCTGGGGCTACCGGCACGCGGCCGACACCCGGCTGGTCAACGTGCACGTCCAGCGGCTCCGGGCGAAGATCGAGAAGGACCCGGAGCATCCCGAGATCGTCGTCACGGTCCGCGGCGTGGGTTACAAAGCCGGGCCGGCCTGACCTCCGCCCGACCTGGCCATGCCCACGACTAGCAGGACCCGACTCCGTCGCCGTACACTCCGCCAGATTCTCGGCGGGGTCCGGCGGCGGACGCGGCGTGCGGCGGGCCGGATACGGAGCGTCTGGCGGCGCTCACTCCAGCTCCAGGTGGTCACCAGCACGCTGGTGATCTCCGTGACCGTGGTGGTCGTGCTCGGCGTCTTCCTGTCCGACCAGATCAACAGATCGGTCATCGAGAGCCGCCAGCAGTCGTCGGCCACCGAGGCGCTCGCCGACCGCGTGCGGATCGCCGACGCGCTCAGCCAGAAGCCCGACGACCAGGCCAAGTCGACCGCCGACACGGGCGGCAACACGCCCGTCGACCCGCTCGACGAGGTGATGGACACGATCACCGGCTCGGGCGAGAACGGCTCCAAGAAGCGCTACGAGGTGCTGGTGCTCAACACCTCCCGCCCGGGCAAGTCGCGCGCCTCGGGCAATGTCGCGCCCGAGGACGTGCCGCAGGCACTGCAGCAGAAGCTGCGCGGCCAGGAGCAGAAGTTCATCTTCGACAAGCCGCAGCGCTTCACCGCGCCCATCACGTTCACCGGTGACAGCCAGGCCACGCCCACGCTGGTCATCGGCGGCGTGGTCGACATCAACGGCGAGAACTACGAGGTCTACCACTTCTTCCCGATCAACGAGGAAGAGCAGATGCTGTCCAACGTCAGGCTCGCCCTCGTCGTGGTGGGCCTGGGACTGGTGCTGCTGCTCGCCGCCATCGCCTACCTGGTGGCCCGCCAGGTCGTCAGCCCGGTACGGCTGGCCCGTCAGGCGGCCGAGCGCCTGGCCGCGGGCAAGCTCGACGAGCGGCTCAAGGTACGCGGCGAGGACGACCTGGCCCGCCTGGCCACCTCGTTCAACGAGATGGCCGTCAACCTGGCACTGAAGATCCACCAGTTGGAGGAGCTGTCCCAGGTCCAGCGGCAGTTCGTGTCCGACGTCTCCCACGAGCTGCGCACCCCGCTGACCACCGTGCGGATGGCCGCCGACCTGCTCTACGACGCCCGCGAGGACTTCGACCCGATGGCCGCCCGCTCGGCCGAGCTCATGCAGGCCCAGCTCGAGCGGTTCGAGTCGATGCTGGCCGACCTGCTGGAGATCAGCCGCTACGACGCCGGCGCCGCCACGCTCGACCTCGACCCCGTCGACGTGCGTGACGTGGTGCTGCGCGCGATCGGCGACTCCGAGGCGCTGGCCGAGCGCCACTCCACCCGCTTCGAGCTGCGGCTGCCCAACGAGCCGTGCATGGTGGAGATCGACGACCGGCGGGTCGAGCGCATCCTGCGCAACCTGCTGTTCAACGCCATCGAGCACGGCGAGGGCAGGGACGTCGTGGTGACCGTGGGTGCCGACCGGGACGCCGTGGCCGTCGCCGTACGAGATCACGGGATCGGTTTGAAGGCGGGCGAGGACACCATGGTGTTCGACCGGTTCTGGCGCGCCGACCCCTCACGGGCGCGGACCATCGGCGGCACCGGGCTGGGCCTGGCCATCTCACGGGAGGACGCCTCGCTGCACGGCGGCTGGCTGCAGGCGTGGGGACAGCAGGGGGAGGGCTCGCAGTTCCGGCTGACACTGCCCCGGGTGGCCGGGACCGACCTGAAGGGGTCGCCGCTGTCGCTGGTGCCGCCCGAGATCGAGATGCGGCGCACGTGGCGCGGGCAGATGACGCCGGTGCTGCTGCCCGCGTCGGCGGACGGGGCCGGTTATGACGAGGACTAGGCCGGCCATGACGGGGGCCGGCAGGCCGCTCCGCGCACGGCTCAGGCGGCTCGGCGCCGTCGGCGTCGTCGTCGCGACTCTCACCTGGAGCTCGGCCTGCGCGGTGATCCCCGTGGGTGGCCCGTTCCCGGTCAGCGAGGCCGGTGACGATGACCCGATGAGCAAGCCGTTCCAGCGCATGGTCGCCATCGCGCCGCAGCCCGGCTGGTCGCCGCAGCAGGTGGTGGAGGGCTTGCAGGCCGCCATGGCCGCCTACGCCGACGACCCGGAGATCCTGGCGAAATACCTGACGGACGAGGCGCGGCAGGCGTGGAAGCCCGGCGGTCCGGTGACGGTGCTCGACAACGGGGCGAAATACGATGAATCCGGGAAGATCGGCGACAAGGAGGTCACCGTCTCCCTCTCGGGCACCCAGGTGGCCCGCATCGAGGACGACGACACCTACGTGCCCGTGTCCGTGGGCGTGGACAGGAAGTTCACCCTGGTCAAGGACAAGACGGGCGAATATCGGGTCAATTCGCTGGTCGGGGGCCTCGTGCTCACCGAGGCGGACGTCGCTCGCGCGTACCGGCCGACGAACCTGTACTACCTGAACGGCGCGCCCGGCAGCGGCGGCGCCAGCGCGGACATGCTGGTCGTCGACCGGGTACGGCTGCGACTCAAGCCCACTGAGAGCTTCGCCAAGACCATCATCGAACGCCTGCTCGAGGGCCCGAGCAAAGCGCTGCAGGGCGCCGTGGAGAACGTCTTCCCGCAGGGCACGCGGGTCGAGTCCGTACGCGCGGGCGACGACCGCGTGGTGATCAACCTCAGCGGTCCCATCGACTCGGACGACATCTTCAGCAGGGGACTCCAGGCCCAGCTCAGATGGAGCCTCACCAGCAACAACGTGGCCAACGGCCGGTCCATCGAGGTACAGCTCGACGGCGAGCCGTTCTACTCCTCGGACACGCTGACCATCCCGGCCAACATGCCCGACGACTGGCTGGGCACCTCCTCCGGCGTCGTCTACTACTCCAACAGCAAAGGCGCCGTCTATTCGGTGGGCACCGACGGACCCGGCAGGGCCGTGGCCGGGCCCGCCGGTCAGCCGAACGGCCAGTACTCCGACTTCGCCGTGATCGCCGGCGGCTACGCCACGGGTCAGGGCGCCGACCTCATCGCGGCCAAGTCGAGAACGGGCGGCATCTGGGTCGCCAGGGCCGCCGCGGACGGCCACTGGCAGCAGTGGATCCAGGGGGCGAGCGCCGACCTCACGCCGCCTTCCTGGCACAGGGACGGCACCCTATGGACCTACGACGGCCGCAGCGGGGCGGTGCTCCGGTGCAACCCGAGCGCGGGACGCGGGCCCGAGCGCATCGCCGCGCCGAGCCTCGACGGGTTCGACGTCACGGGGCTGCGGATCGCCAGGGACGGGGTGCGGGTGGCGGTCACGATCGGCAAGCACGAGATCCGCGTCGGCGCCATCACCGGACAGGGCGCCTCCACCATGCTCGGAAATTTCCAGACATTGAGCACGGTGGACGAGGAGGAGATCATGGATCTGGCCTGGCGTGACGGCGAGCACCTGGTGGTGCTCTCGCAGAGCAAGGCCGGGTCGGTGGTCAAGGAGATCAACGTGGGCGACGGCACGGTCACCAAGCTGCCGTCGGACAAGCGGCTGCGCACGCTGGGCGCGCAGGGTGAGCGGATCCTGGCGGGGACCTTGCACAAGAACGAGATCCTGGAATCCAACCTGGACAAGCAGAGCTGGACCTCCAAGATCACCACCGACGCCGACACCCCGATCTTCCCCCTGGGCTGACCGGCGGCGGCCCGCGCCTCACCTGCGATCTTGCGTCACCGAAAGTGTCGGGGACGCCGGGCATGCTGGCCCCGTGTTCGCCGCTCTCGCCGATCTGATCCTGCCGCAGCACTGCCTGGGCTGTGCCGCCAGAGGCCCGCGCCTGTGCGAGAGCTGCCTGGCCCCCGTCCCGGCCCGCCGCATGCCGAGACCGGTCCCGGCCGGGCTCCCCGAGTGCTGGTCGGCCGCCGACTACGCGGGGGCCGTGCGTGAGGCGATCGTCGCCTACAAGGAGCGCGGCCAGACCACGCTGGCCCGTCCGCTGGCGGCGGCCCTGGCCTTCACCGCCTGCCATGCCCTGGCGTCCCGGCCCGCCGCGCCGGTGGCCGTCGTGCCCATCCCCAGCGCCGCCCGTGCCCGCCGGTCGAGAGGACACGATCCGGTCGGCAGGCTGGCCGCGCTGGCCGTACGGCAGTTGGCGGCGTTCGGTCGCCGGGCGGAGGTGTGGCCCGCGCTCGGGCAGGCGCGCCAGGTGGGCGACCAGGCGGGCCTGAGCGCCACGCAGCGGGCCGCCAACCTCGCCGCCTCCCACCAGGTCACCCGCGCCGGGAAGGCCCGCCCAGCGGCCTCTGTGCTGCTTGTGGACGACATCGTCACGACGGGCTCCACCCTGGCCGAAGCGACCAGGACACTCCGGGCGAACGGCGTCGAAGTCCTGCTGGCGGTCACCGTCGCCGCGACACGCCGAAGATCTTGAAATCCATTGCAGTAACCCTGGGTAAAGAAAGATCTATTTGTCGGCACTGACCTGGAGGCCACATGTCGCTACCCACCGAGCGACGGCGGGGCAGCTCAGCACTCCGCGGTGGCACGGATTTATGAGCGGCCGTCCGGAGAAAAGGGCATGCGTCACGCCCGTTACACCGGTGAAAAATCACAGAAAGTGATCGTTTGACCGATCCCTAGGCTGACATTCGGTCGCGATCCGGATAGCGTTCTGACATGGCACCCGTTCGGGTCCGTGGTTGCGCAGGGTCGGGGCTCCCGGCTCTGCTAGCCGATGCCAGCCGCAGGCAAAACGGTCCACGTAAGGCGACTCTTTGTCGACCGATCACGGTGCGGCTTAGGGGTAAGTCCTGCCTTCCCGGGGGTCCAGATGTCCCCCGCCAGAAGAGAAGGGCAGTAGTGGCATCAGAGCCGCGAAATCCTCAGCAGGCGAATGTGGGGTCGAAGACCAGGTCGGCCGGGCGGGTGCCACCCGAGATCCCGGTGACGGAACGTCGGAAGAGGGTAACGGTGACAGAAGAGAGGCAGACGGAAGACCCCGCCCGGCAAGAACGTCGTCGGGCGCTCTTTCTCAGTCGTTAGACGAAGGGGGGCTGTTGCATGGACATCATCGTCAAGGGCCGGCACACAGGAGTGAGTGATCGGTTCCGAGACCAGGTGGCGACCAAGCTGGCCAGGATCGAGCGTCTGGACAACAAGCTCATTCGAGTCGATGTGGAGGTGTCGAAGGAGCGCAACCCGCGCATCGCCAACCAGCGAGAGCGGGTCGAGCTGACCATTCACTCTCGAGGACCCGCCATCCGTGCGGAGGCTTCCGCCGACGATCGATTCGCCGCCCTAGACATGGCGCTGGACAAACTGGAAGGTCGCCTCAGGCGGCTCTCCGACCGGCGCAAAGTGCACCACGGCAACCACTGCCCGCCCTCCGTCGCGGAGCTCACCGCGACGCTTCCTGACGTCGCCGACCTGACACCCCGCGAGGTCGAGGCCGAGATCGTCCCCGAGTTCGAAGAAGATCAACTACCCGATGACAAGCAGTACGACGACATCGTCCCGATCGAGATGGAGGGCGACGGGCCGCTCATCATACGGGAGAAGCACCACAAGGCGGAACCAATGACCATCGACCAGGCTCTGCTTGAGATGGAACTGGTCGGCCACGACTTCTACCTGTTCCGTGACAAGGAGAGCGGCCAGCCGTGTGTCGTTTACAACCGGCGCGGCTATAACTATGGCGTACTGCGGCTCGTAGAGCCGTGACAGCGCGCTAAAAGATCTTCTCGACCACCCTAGGACCGCGTTAGACGTGCCATCATTGGCGGTCCAACGGCTCTGGCCCCCCGACGAGGAGGAGACGTGAGCGAGCTCAGTCAGGTGATGAGCGAGCGAAGCGCGGAGAAGGCAGTCGCGAGGCTCATCGAGGTGGCCTGGTGACGGAGTCTGGCGAAGCCCGCGCGTCAGGAGGCGAGCCGATCCGCGTCCTGATCGTGGACGATCACGAGTTGATCAGGCGGAGCCTGGCTCTGGCGCTGGCCGCCGAGCCGGACATCGAGGTGGTCGGTGAGGCGAGCGACGGGCACGAGGCGGTCGAAATGGCCGACCGCCTCATGCCCGACGTGGTGCTCATGGACGTACGCATGCCGCGACAGGACGGCATCGAGGCGGCGAAGGGCATCAAGGCCTCTGTGCCGAGCACGCGCATCATCATGCTGACGGTCAGCGACGAAGAAGAAGACCTCTTCGAAGCCATCAAGGCGGGTGCGACCGGCTATCTGCTCAAGGACGTGCAGATCAACGACGTCCCCGCGGCCGTGCGCGGAGTACATGAAGGCCAATCGCTCATCAATCCCGCCATGGCCGCCAAACTCATCAACGAGTTCGCGAACATGAGCAAGAAGGAGAGCGAACGCCCACCCCAGCTCCCGGTGCCCCGGCTGACCGAACGCGAGATGGAGGTGCTGCGCCTGGTGGCCAAGGGGATGAACAACCGCGAGATCGCCAAGCAGCTCTTCATCTCCGAGAACACGGTGAAGAACCACGTCCGCAACATCCTCGACAAGCTGCAACTCCACTCACGCATGGAGGCCGTGGTCTACGCGGTGCGCGAACGCATGCTGGAAATCACCTGACGTCGCCGCCGAGGCGGCGACGGACGGCGACCGACCCGCGCCCCAGACGGGGGCGCGACGGATGGCGTTCATCCGCCCTGACGGGCCGCGATGGACGGCGACCGACCCGCCCCCAGGCAGGCGTGCGACGGATGGCGATCACCCGGTGCTCGTCCCCTGCGGGTGCGGAGGACGGCGTTCTGACGGCCCTCGCCCCCAGGCGGGCGACGAGGGCCCGTGATCAGTTGGCGGGTGCTTCCAGGTGGGCGATGAGAGCGGGGTCGGCGCGTTCGACTCGTACGGCGTCGCAGCCCACCCACTCGGCGGCCGACCACAGGGCGTCGCGCAGGGCGTCGGCCCACTTGGCGCCGGTGAGGCCAGGTTCGAGGCTGAGCTGCCTGGCCACCAGGGTGGTGCCGTCGCGGGCCGGGTCCACACGGCCGATCAGCCGGCCACCGGCCAGCACCGGCATCGTGAAGTAGCCGTGCACCCGCTTGTGCTTGGGCACGTATAGCTCGAGCTGGTAGTTGAAGCCGAAGACCCGCTCGGTCCGGCCGCGATGCCAGATGAGCGAGTCGAACGGCGACACCAGCGTCGTGCGGTGCCGTCCGCGCGGCGCCGACGCAAGGCCCGCCGGGTCGGCCCACGCGTTGGTCGGGCCCTTGGCCGAGGGCCAGCCGGTCACGTGTACGGGCACCAGCCCGGTGGCCCCGCTGAGCAGCGCCTCGTCGAGGATCGCGGCGAACCTCCCCTTGAGCCGCAGGAAGTCGATCAGGTCACCCCTGGTCGCCACGCCCAGCGAGGCGCCGGCGATGGCCGCCAGCCGGACGACGCACTCCTCGTCGGAGAGGTCCTCGGCCAGGAGGTCGGCGGGGACCACGCGCTCGGACAGGTCGTAGACCCTGCGCCAGCCGACGCGGCGGCTGCAGACGATCTCGCCGATGTCGAGCAGCCACTCCAGGCCGATCTTCGAGTCGGACCAGTCCCACCAGGGGCCGCCGTTCTTGGCGCCGCCGACGTCCGAGGTGGTGAGGGGGCCCGAGTCGCGTACTTGATCCCGCAGTTTGTCGACGTGGTCGGGCACCTCGTGCCAGCGGTAGCGGCGGTCGCGGTAGGCGCGTCGCCTGAAGGCGTAGAGAGGCCAGTGCTCGATCGGCAGGATGCAGGCGGCGTGGCACCAGTATTCGAAGCTCTGGGCGGGATTGTGCCAGTAGGCGCGTTCGACCTTGGGCCTGCCCACCGCGCCCAGGCGCGCGTAGGCGACGAGCTCGTGGGAGCGGGCCAGGACGGAGATCGTGTCGAGCTGGATCGCGCCGAGCCTGCGGAGCATGCCGTGCACGCCGTCCCGGCGCGCGTCCGCGCCGCCGAGCAGGCCCTGGGCCCGCAGGATGATCCGCCGCGCCTCATCGGCCGTCAGATCCGTCATATCAGCACATTGGTACGGCTAGGCATGCCGCGAATGCTAGCGGCGGGCACCGACAGAACGGCGGCCCGCCGCGAGACGTACGCAGCGGAGGTTCAGCGGGGGTTCGGCGTCAGCGGTGGTCTTCCGCGCGCAGCCCGGTCCGGGGGGCGTCGATCACGACGTCGGTGAAGATGTCGAAGACGAGGGCGAGGATCCCGCCCACGACGAACACGCCGGCCCCGATCCAGATGAGTGTCCAGTTGGCGGCGGTCAACCCGTAGCCGGCGACGATGGTGCCGAGCAGCATCACGGTCACCGCGAGCCATGAGGACGCACGGCCGCCATGGTTGCCGAGATTCTCCGCATGCTCTGACTTGCGCCCCTCAACCATCACAAATCCTTCCCTTTACCGGATATCCCGCTAATGGTGCGAACCGGCGGCTTACCGGCATACGCTCTGCCTAACCCCATTCTCCCAGACGTGCCCGACGCTCTCGTCGTCGCGGTGGCTGTGTCTGGTTGCGGAACCGCCTACGATGGCAACGGGGAAGTTTGTCTCAGCCTCTCCTCCTGGCGGCGCCGCCGGGGTAGACCTGCGAGGAGCTTTACATAAAGTGGCAGCCATTCTCGACAAGATCCTACGCGCCGGCGAAGGCAAGACGCTGCGCAAGCTCAAGCGGATCGCCGATCAGGTCAACTCCATCGAGGACGACTTCACGAGCCTGTCCGACGCGGAGTTGCGCGCCCTGACGGACGAATTCAAGCAGCGGCTCGACGCGGGCGAAACCCTCGACGATCTGCTTCCCGAAGCGTTCGCGACCGTGCGCGAGGCGGCCCGCCGCGTGCTCGGCCAGCGTCACTTCGACGTGCAGATCATGGGCGGCGCGAGCCTTCACATGGGCAACATCTCGGAGATGAAGACCGGCGAGGGCAAGACCCTCACCTGTACTCTCCCCGCCTACCTCAACGCGCTCGCCGGCAACGGCGTGCACGTCATCACGGTCAACGACTACCTGGTCAAGGTCGGCGCCGAGCACATGGGACGCGTCTACCGCTTCCTCGGCCTGGAAGTCGGCATGATCCTGACCGGGCAGGCCCCCGACGAGCGGCGCAAGCAGTACGAGGCAGACATCACCTACGGCACCAACAACGAGTTCGGCTTCGACTACCTGCGCGACAACATGGCGTGGTCGCTGGACGAGTGCGTGCAGCGCGGCCACCACTTCGCGATCGTCGACGAGGTCGACTCCATCCTCATCGACGAGGCCCGCACCCCGCTGATCATCTCCGGCCCCGGGGAGCAGTCGGGTAAGTGGTACAACGAGTTCGCCAAGATCGTGCCCCGCCTGCGCAAGGGCGTCGAGGCCAAGTCGCCCGACGAGGAGAGCACCGGCGACTACATCGTCGACGAGAAGAAGCGCACGGTCGGCGTCCTGGAGTCCGGTGTCGCCAAGGTCGAGGACTGGCTCGGCATCGACAACCTCTACAAGGCCGAGCACACCCACCTGGTCGGCTTCCTGAACAACGCCCTGAAGGCCAAGGACCTGTTCAAGAAGGACAAGGACTACATCGTCGCCGACGGCGAGGTGCTGATCGTCGACGAGTTCACCGGTCGCATCCTGCACGGCCGCCGCTACAACGAGGGCATGCACCAGGCCATCGAGGCCAAAGAGGGTGTGAAGATCAAGGACGAGAACCAGACTCTCGCCACGGTCACCCTGCAGAACTACTTCCGCCTCTACAAGAAGCTGTCCGGCATGACCGGCACGGCCGTCACCGAGGCGAACGAGTTCCACCAGACGTACAAGCTCGGTGTGGTCCCGATCCCGACGAACCGTCCGATGGTCCGCAAGGACCAGGCCGACGTCGTCTACAAGACCGAGGACGCCAAGTTCACCGCGGTCGTCGAGGACATCAAGGAGCGCTACGACGCCGGCCAGCCGGTGCTCGTCGGCACCACCTCGGTCGAGAAGTCCGAGCGGCTGTCGAAGGCGCTCAAGCGCCGCGGCGTTCAGCACGAGGTGCTCAACGCGAAGAACCACGCGCGCGAGGCCGCGATCGTCGCGGAGGCGGGCCGCAAGGGCGCCGTCACCGTGGCCACCAACATGGCCGGTCGAGGCACCGACATCATGCTCGGCGGCAACTCCGAGTTCCGCGCCGACCTGGAGCTGCGCCAGCGCGGCCTCGACCCGCTCGAAACGCCCGAAGAGTACGAGAAGGCGTGGCCCGAGGCGCTGGAGAAGGCCAAGGCGGCCGTCAAGGCCGAGCACGACGAGGTCACCGTGCTCGGCGGCCTCTACGTTCTCGGCACCGAGCGCCACGAGTCGCGCCGCATCGACAACCAGCTCCGCGGCCGCTCCGGCCGTCAGGGCGACCCCGGCGAGTCGCGTTTCTACCTCTCGCTGGGTGACGACCTCATGCGCCTGTTCAACTCGGCCCGGGTCGAGATGATCATGACGAGGCTCAACATCCCCGACGACCAGCCGATCGAGTCCGGCATCGTCTCCAAGGCCATCGCCTCCGCCCAGCACCAGGTCGAGCAGCAGAACTTCGAGATCCGCAAGGAAGTTCTCAAGTACGACGAGGTCATGAACCGGCAGCGCAAGGTGATCTACGCCGAGCGCCACCGCGTGCTGGAGGGCGCCGACCTGCACGAGCAGGTGCGCGGCTTCGTCGGCGAGGTGATCGACGGCTACGTCGCGGGCGCCACGGCCGAGGGGTTCGCCGAGGAGTGGGACCTCGACAAGCTGTGGAAGGCGTTCGGCGAGCTCTATCCCGTCACGCTCACCATCGACAACGTCGTCGAGGAGGCCGGCAGCCGCGAGGAGCTCACCGCCGAGTTCATCTCCGAGAAGGTGAAGAAGGACGCGCTGGAGGCGTATGCCAGGCGCGAGGAGGAGCTCGGCGGCGACGCCACCCGCGAGTTCGAGCGGCGCGTCATCCTGTCGGTCCTCGACCGCAAGTGGCGCGAGCACCTCTACGAGATGGACTACCTGCGCGAGGGCATCGGCATGCGGGCCTACGCGCAGAAGGACCCGCAGATCGAGTACCAGCGCGAGGGCTTCGAGATGTTCGCCGCGATGCTCGAGGGCATCAAGGAGGACTCGGTCGGCTTCCTCTTCAACATCGAGGTCGAGGTTCAGGAGAACCCGATCGTCGAGGAAGAGGACTCGATGATGGCGGAGACCCGCTCGATCATCGCGCGCGGCCTGCGTGGGCCCGAGCGGCCCGCCGAGCTCGAATACACCGCGCCGGGTGAGGCGGGCGAGGTCGAGCACACTCGCGTCCGCAGCACGGAGGCCGAGCGCGCCGCCTACGGAAACGTCGAGCGCAACGCGCCCTGCCCCTGTGGCTCGGGCAAGAAGTACAAGCGCTGCCACGGCGACCCCAAGAACGCGCAGGCGTAACGCGCCGGTTCTGTGAAGAGGCCCTCGCCTTTGGCGGGGGCCTCTTCGCGTGAGGCGTGAGGCGTCAGGCGGTTTCGAAGTCCGTGCACAGCCATTGCACACCGCGCCGCTCCAGGCGAACGGCCAGCACATGGCTGCGTTCGCCGCAGTGGACGAGCAGGCACATCTCGACCGCGCCGTCCTTGGGTTCCTTCACGTGCGGGCTGCCCACGAACGGCGGCCGTTTCGCCTCGATCATCCGCCCCGCCCTGACGAGCTCACGGTAGGCCCGCTCGGTGAGCCGGTCGGCGACGCTCTCGGCCGGCCGCCGCCCCGAGAGCACCTCGGCCAGCGCCTGCCCGAGCAGCCGCAGCTTGCGCTCGTCGGGGATAGCCCCCGGCGGACCCCACACGAGCGGGTCGGAAACGGCATGCGGAACAGATGACACGGGGCCTCCAATGTCATAGGGGAGAGGGATCGCTACATAGAGTTTCCGGCCCCACCGCCAAATACATCGGCCACCAACTTTCCCGCCCAGGCGGCCGTTTCGAGGTGATTCGTGAACAAGATCACCGAAAGTTGGAGTGGTACAAAACAACGCCCATCACGATTTCGGTCCCGCGCACGACATCAAGGACCCGTCCCGAACCAAACCGGCCTGCCTCTATGTCCGGCTGCTGACAGCTGTTCAGGGGTGCCACCGTCCGTAACCCGCCCTGCGGAGCCTGTGTGGTAGGCCACGGCCAACAAGACGCACGTCACGGCGCCCAGCCGTCTCCACCGGAGGAGCGTGTCCCTGGACAGAGCTCAGCCCCGTGTGGCGGGTGGGGTCCACCGGGCTGGCCGTAAAAAATGGAGGTTATTCGCCCGAGTCGACGTCAGGTTCGGGCTCGCGACCGGGAGTCTGGATGTTGAGTTTGCGGATGAGGAAGGTGAAGACCACGTAATAGACCACGCCATAGATCACCCCGAGCAGCAGGATCCCCGGCAAATTGCGGGTGTTCGACTTGCTGGCGTTGAGGAGCATGTCGAGCAGCCCCGCGGAGAAGCCGAAGCCGAGCTGCCCGCCGATGAGCGTGGTGAGCGCCATGGCCAGACCGGTCAGGACCGCGTGCACAGCCAGCAGCACCGGTGCCACGAAGATGAACGCGAACTCGATCGGCTCGGTGATGCCGGTGACGAACGAGGCCAGCCCGGCAGACAGCATGATGCCGCCCACGGCCGCCCGCCGGTGCGGAGGCGCGGCCCGCCACATGGCCAGCGCGGCGGCCGGCAGCGCGAACATCATGATCGGGAAGAACCCGGCCATGAACTGGCCGGAGTGCGGGGCGCCGCCGAAGTAGCAGTTCCAGTCGCCGCCGAGGACCTGGCCGCCGACCTCGCACTGGGGGACCACGTACCAGACGATGGAGTTCACGAAGTGGTGCAGGCCGAGCGGGATCAGCAGCCGGTTGATCAGGCCGTAGATGCCGGTGCCCAGCGGCCCGAGTGTGGTCAGGGCCTCGCCCGCGTGGCCGATCCACTCGCCGAGTATCGGCCACACCCAGCCGATGAGCACGCCGAGCAGCAGCGCCGCGATCGAGGTGATGATCGGGACGAACCGGCGCCCGCCGAAGAAGGCCAGCCAGGACGGCAGCTTGATCCGGTGGAACCGCTGCCAGAGCATGGCGGTGACCAGCCCGATCATGATGCCGCCGAGCACCTGGGTGGGGTTCTGCATGCCGTAGTTGATGATCTCCTTGACGCCCTGAGGCTGCTCCGCCCTGATCAGGACCGTGTTCCTGATGGCCGAGCCGAAGAACATCACCTTGGTCACGCGGTCGAACACCAGGTAGCCGACCACCGCGGCGAGCGCGGTCGAGCCGTCGGACTTGCGGGCGAACCCGATCGCCACCCCCACCGCGAACAGCAGCGGCAGGTTCTCGAACAGCGCCGCACCGGCGGCGGCCAGCACCTCGGCGACCTGGTTCATCCAGCCGAAGCCGGCCACGTCGGCCAGGCCGCCGGGATCGGCGCCGTTGGAGCCGAGCATGTCGGGCTGGCCGAAGCGGAGCAGCAGCGCGGCCGCGGGCAGGGCGGCGATGGGCAGCATGAGTGAGCGGCCCAGCCGCTGGAGCACGTTCATGACGCGTGAGAACGGCGAAGGCTTGGCGGCGGTGGTCTCGTTCACCGGGGGTTCCTCCGGATCGGGCCCTCAGCCCCGTCTGGTGGGCGTTTCCAGAATGGTGCGCAGCTGGTAGCGATCCGCGCGATAGGTGGACACGCCCAGCTCCGCGCAGACGCCGCCGGAGAAGGATCTGCGCTGCAACAGTAGTACGGCCCCACCCCGGGCGAGCTTGAGCAGGTCGGCGTCGCTCGGATCGGCGATGCCCCCGTCGATGGTCAGCTCGCCGGCGTCCATGACCAGCCCGTAGCGGCTCTCCAGCAGCTCGTAGAGGGACCTGCCCGACAGGTCGTGCTCGGCCAGGTCGGGAGCGAGTTTGACCGGGATGTGCGCCCGCTCGATGGACAGCGGCTCGCCGTCGGCGGTCCGCAGCCGCTCGATGAAGTGCACTTCCTCGCCGGGCTGGATGCCCAGCTCCTTGGCCAGGTGGGCGCTGGCGCGTACGACCCTTCTGTCCAGGTCGCGCGAGCCCGGCTCCATGCCGCGCGCCCGCATGTCGTCGGTGAACGACGTGAGTTGCAGCGCGAGCTCGATCTTGGGTCTGGCCACGAAAGTGCCCTTGCCGGGCACCCGGTGCAGGCGGCCCTCGGACACCAGGTGGTCGACCGCCTGCCGGACTGTCATCCTGGACAGGCCGAAGCGCTGGCAGAGCTCGCGTTCGGACGGGATCGCCGCGCCGATGCTCAGCTCGTCGCTGTCGATGAGATCCAGCAGGATCTCGCGGAGCTGGAAGTACTTGGGCACCGGGCTGTCCGGATCGATGTGCGCCACGGATCCTCCCCTCGATCTGACCTGGGCAATGAGCTATGGTTCGTACTGGTCTAGTCCGGACTAGACCACATGTCGTAAAACAGGGTCAAGTCTGCACGGTAACGATTTGAGGGATGATGACCACCAAGATGCGCAGCGAGATCGCCGAGCAGCCCCAGGCATTGCGGGCCACGCTCGACTCCCTGCTCCCCAGGGTCGGCGAGGTGAGAGCACTGGGTGAGCAGACCCGGCAACTGCTGTTCATCGCGCGTGGCACCTCCGACAATGCCGCAGTCTATGGCCGCTACCTGGTCGAAGCCCACGCGGGCCGGCTGGCCGCCCTCGCCGCCCCGTCCGTCGCGACGACGTACAAGCGCAAGCTGGACCTCGACGGCGTGCTGGCCGTCGCCATCTCGCAGTCGGGCCGGACCGAGGAGATCGTCGAGACGCTGACCTGGGCCAAGGACTGCGGGGCCAAGACGGTCGGCGTGACCAACGGCGGTCCGGACAGCCCGCTCGCCCAGGCCGCCGACCTGGCGCTGTGCACGCTGGCGGGCGAGGAGAAGGCGGTCCCCGCCACGAAGACCTACACCACCCAGCTCGCCGCGCTGGCCGTCCTCGCGCTCGGCCTCGGCGCCGACGTGGACGCGGCCGACCTGCAGCGGGTCCCGGAGGCGGTCGAGAAGCTGATCGCCGAGCCGGGTGACCTGGACGCGGTCGTCGAGGGCCTGGCCGACAAGCACGGGGCCGTGGTCTCCGCCCGCGGCCTGGCCTTCTCCACCGCGCTGGAGACCGCGCTCAAGCTCAAGGAGGCGTGCTACCTGCACGCCATGGGCCTGTCGTACGCCGACCTGCTGCACGGGCCGATCGCCGTGGTCGACGCCGAGACCCCCGCCCTGCTGGTCGCCGCCGAGAACAGCCCGACCCTGTCCGGGACCGTGGCGCTCGCCGAGCGCGTCGTCGCCGCGGGCGCCGCGGCCTTCACCATCGGCGGCGGTACGGCGCTGGCCCAGGCGGGTACGGCGGCGCTCAACGGCCCCGACCTGCCCGAGTGGGTCGCGCCCATGGGCCTCATCGTGCCGGGGCAGTTGCTCACCGAGGCGCTGGCCAGGAGGCTGGGCATCGACCCCGACGCGCCGCGCGGGCTCAACAAGGTGACCCAGACCGACTGACGTTTAGCCTGGTCGTAACGTACGAGGAGGACGGATGGCGGCTGATGCCAGCGCGATCATCGCGGGGCTCGGCGGTGCCGGCAACATCATCGACATCGAACCCTGCATCACCCGGCTACGGACAGAGGTGCGTGACGTCTCCAAGGTCGACAAGGCCGCGCTCAAGGCCGCGGGCGCGCACGGCGTCATGGCCGCGGGCAACGTGGTGCAGGTCGTCGTCGGGCCCGAGGCGGACACGATCGCCAGCGATATCGAGGACATCATCGGCTAGAGGGCGAGACCATGACGACTGTTCTCGCCCCGGTCGAGGGGGTGGCCGTGGGGCTGTCGGCCGTGCCCGATCCGGTGTTCTCCGCAGGCATGGTCGGGCCGGGAACGGCGATAGATCCAGCGCGGGGACCGGGCACGGCCGTAGCCCCGATAACAGGAAAAATCATGAAATTGCATCCGCATGCCTATGTCATCGTGGGGGACGACGGCAAGGGCGTGCTGGTGCACCTGGGCATCGATACGGTTCAGCTGAAGGGGAAGGGATTCGAGCTTCTCGCGGCCGAGGGTGACAGAGTGTGCGCGGGCCAGCCCGTGGTGGCCTGGGACCCGGCCGCGATCGAGGCCGGTGGCCGCTCGCCGGTCTGCCCGGTGGTGGCGCTCGACGCGCCCGCCGGTTCGGTGACGGCCATGGCCGGCGGGTCCGTACACGCCGGAGACGAGCTTTTTCTCTGGGATTAGGGCCAGAGCACGATCTGAGTCCGGGTGGTCCGGACCGGTGGACAAGGAGGAGTACATGGCCGAGCGCAAGGTCACCGTGGCGGCGGAAGTGGGCTTGCACGCCCGCCCGGCGGCGACGTTCGTGCAGACCGCCGTCAAGGCCCCGATGGACGTCACCGTGACCAAGGGCATGGGGGGCACGCCGGTCAACGGCAAGAGCATCCTGCAGATCCTGGGGCTGGACGTCCGGCAGGGCGAGGACATCGTGATCAGGGCCGAGGGTGAGGGCGCCGACGAGGTGCTCGACCAGTTGGCGGCGATCGCCGGGACGCCATGAACCTGCGGGGGGCCGGGGTCAGCCCGGGGATCGGGATGGGTGCCGCGTACGTGCTGACCGGCGCCGTGCCCGAACCTGCCGCCGGCTCCACGTACGAGGGCCCGCCGGAGCCGGAGCGGGAGCGGGCGGTGGCCGCGCTCAGGCAGGTGGCGGGAGAGCTGGAGGCCCGCGGCAACCGGGCCGGCGGCGAGGCCAAGGAGATCCTCAAGGCCCAGGCGCTGATCGCCGAGGACCCCGGCCTGGTGGTGGGGGTCAAGGCGCTGATCGACGAGGGGATCGCGGCTCCCCGGGCGGTCTACCAAGCTTTCGCGAAATATCGGGACATGCTGGCTAGTGCGGGCGGGTACCTCGGCGAACGCGTCGCCGACCTGGACGACATCAGGGACCGCGTGATCGCCCGCCTCACGGGCCACCCCCTGCCGGCCCCGCCCCCTGCCTCCGGCACGGGCGAGCCGTATGTGCTGATCGCCATCGATCTGGCGCCTGCCGACACCGCGTTGCTGTCGAAGGACGTGGTGGTCGCGTTCGTGACCGAGGGCGGCGGGCCGACCAGCCACACCGCGATCCTGTCCAGGGCGATGGGCGTGCCCGCCGTCGTGGCCTGTCCGGGCGCGACCGAGATCCCGCCCGGCACCCGGGTGCTGGTCGACGGCAACACCGGAGAGGTCCGCCTGGAGCCCACCGAGTCCGAGGTGGCCCGGCACGTCGGCGCGAACGACGCCAGGCGGCAACGGATGACGACCGGCGGCCCCGGCCGGACCCGCGACGGCTACCTGGTGCAGCTGCTGGCCAACATCGGCGGCCCGGGCGACCTCGACGGGGCGCTGGCGGCCGGGGCGGAGGGGGTCGGCCTCTATCGCACCGAGTTCCTCTTCCTCGGGCGGCCCGAGGCGCCCTCCGTGGCGGAGCAGGAGCAGGCCTACCGGGCGGCGCTGGCGGCGTTCCCGGGCGGGAAAGTGGTGGTGCGGACGCTGGACGCCGGGGCCGACAAGCCGCTGGCGTTCCTGCCGCCGGCCGCGCCCGAGCCGAACCCGGCCCTCGGCGAGCGCGGCCTGCGGCTGTTCGAGAAGTTCCCCGAGGTGATGGACTCCCAGCTCGAAGCGCTGTCCGTGGCGGCGGCGGTGGACCGGGCGGGCGCGGTCCGGACGGGCACGGCGGCGGCCGAGCTCCAGGTGATGGCGCCGATGGTCGCCACGGCCCAGGAGGCCAAGTGGTTCGCCGACGCCTGCCACACCAGGGGGCTCCCGCAGGCGGGGGTGATGATCGAGATCCCGGCGGCGGCGCTGCGGGCGGAGAGCCTGGTCACGGTGGTCGACTTCGTGTCGATCGGGACCAATGACCTGGCGCAGTACGCCTTCGCCGCCGACCGCCAGTCCGGCGCGCTGGGCTCGTTGCAGGATCCGTGGCAGCCCGCGCTGCTCGACCTCGTCGCCATGACCGCGACGGCCGCCACCGACAACGGCAAACCGTGCGGCGTCTGCGGGGAGTCGGCCGCCGACCCGGCCATGGCCTGCGTGCTCGTGGGGCTCGGGGTGACCACGCTGTCCATGGGCGCCGCCGCGCTGCCGGCCGTACGGACCGGGCTGGGCGCGCACACGCTGGATCAGTGCCAGCTCGCCGCGCAGGCGGCACGGGGGGCCAGTACGGCGGCGCACGCCCGCGCGGCGGCCCGCTCGCACCTGCCCGGCCTCGTCCCGCTGGGCGTCTAGAAGCGTCTAGGAGCGGACGCCAGAAGGGCGGCTTGTGGTCCGGGCGTCCCGGCGGCATGGATACCGTTGGGAGCATGCTTCGACGGACAGGTACGACCGGGCTCCTGGTGATGGCTCTCGCGGCATGCGCCGGCGGTGGTGGCGCTCCGGCGGGCGCCGCTCCGGCGACGAGGCCCGAGGTGGCCACCCCGGCCACGCCCGAGCCGACCCGGCCGAGCTCCTCGCAGACCGGCGAGAGCGACGACCTGCGGCTGGTCGTGTCGAAGATGAGCGTGGAGGAGAAGGTCGGCCAGCTGTTCATGCCCGTCCTGTACGGCACGGCGCCCGGCACCGTGTCGGGCGAGAACCAGGCGAGGTACGGCGCCCAGACCCCGGCCAAGGTGGTCGCCAGATACCACCTGGGCGGCGTGATCCTGTTCCCGGCCAACATCAAGGGCGTCGACCAGGTCGTCGATCTGACCAACGGGCTGCAGCAGGCGTCCAAGGATGTCCCGCTCCTGATCGGCACCGACCAGGAGAACGGCCTGGTGTCCAGGATGGGCGCGCTGATGACCGACTTCCCCGGCGCCTCCGAGGTCGGCTCGACCAAGGACACCGCGCTCGCGCGGGCCGTGGCCAAGGCCACCGGCGAGGAGCTGCGCGCGGTCGGCGTGAACCTGGACTTCGCCCCGGTCGCCGACGTGAACGTCGACCCGAGGAACCCGGTCATCGGCAAGCGCGCCTTCGGCGATCAGCCGGGCGAGGTGGCCAAGATGGTGGCCGCGTCGGTCAAGGGCTTCAGGGACGCCAAGGTCGCCGCCACCGCCAAGCACTTCCCCGGCCACGGCGACACCAACATCGACAGCCACACCGGGCTGCCGGTGATCAAGCACACGAAGGAGCAGTGGGAGCGGATCGACGCGCCGCCGTTCAAGGCCGCGATCGCCGCCGGCGTCGACGCCGTGATGAGCGCGCACATCGTCTTCCCCAAGCTCGACCCGTCACGCGACCCCGCGACGCTGTCCAAGCCCATCCTGACCGGGCTGCTCAGGAACAAACTCGGCTTCCAGGGCGTGATCTCCACGGACGCGCTCAACATGGAAGGGGTGCGCAAGAAGTACAACGACGCCGAGATCCCCGTGCGCGCCATCCAGGCGGGGGCCGACCTGCTGCTCATGCCGTACGACCTGCCCAAGGCGTACAACGCGGTGCTGGCGGCGGTGAAGTCGGGCCGGATCTCGCAGCAGCGCCTCGACCAGTCGGTGACCCGGCTGCTCAAGCTCAAGCAGTCCCGTGGCCTGCTGCCCAAGGCGCCCGTGGCGTCGGCCGCGCAGGCGGCCAAGGTGCTCCGCAGCGCGGAGCACCGGAAGCTGGCCGCCCGCGTCGCGCGTTAGTGCGAGCCCTTGAGCCCGCTGGCGATGAACATCGAGGCGAGCAGGGCGAACAGGAACGCCTGAAGGAACATGATGAACATCTCGAACGCGGTCATCAGTATCGTCATCACCACGCCGAGGATGCCGATGCCCACGCCGAGCACGGTGAGCCGCTCGAACAGGAACCAGAAGCCGACCGAGCTGAAGAACGCCAGGAGGAGATGGCCGGCGAACATGTTCGCGAACAGTCGGATGAAGTGCGTGAACAGCGAGTTGATGAAGGTCTCCGCGAGGATCAGCGGGGCGTAGATCCCGTAGGCCCAGCCGGGCAGGCCGTTCAGGTATATGACGCCTTTCAGGTAGCCGCGTACGCCGTGGTGCTTGACGCCCAGGTAGACCTTGATGACGTACACGCTGACCGCCAGCACGAAGGGGAAGGCGATGTGCGCGGCGACGGGGAACTGGATGAACGGGATGACGCCCATCAGATTCCAGACCAGCACGGTCAGGAAGACGGTGAGGAGCAGGCCCATCCACTTGTCGGCGTCCTTGCCGAGGTTGGGCTTGGCGACCTGTTCGCGGACGAACACGTAGGCGTACTCGCCGAGGTTCTGCCAGCCTCTGGGGACCAGTTTCGGCTTGGCGAAGGCGGCCCAGCATAAGGCGATGATCAGGGTCGAGGAGAGCAGGGCGAGCAGTACGGGCTTGGTCAGCCACTCCGGGCCGCCGGGGAGTATCGGGTCGAAGTCGAACAGCTCCGTACCCGGAGCTTTGAACTCATCCGAGGTGATCAGGATCGTCGTCCGCACGGCGGTCCCCCCCATGGGGTCAGCTCAATGGAACCTCACCATAGCCGGGCAATTTGGTAGTCCTTTATCAGGGGTTTGTGTCGTTCTCCGGGTGATGTGCGACGCTCAATTACTCTAGAACGGGATTCCAAGGAGGGGCCTTGATCACAGGGGTGCTGATCGACTGGGGTGGGGTGCTCACGACCAGTCTCTCCGTCTCCATCGGCAAGTGGATCGAAGCGGACCGCATCGACGACGTCCACTACCGAGCCGTCATGCGCGAGCTGATCGACCACGCCTACGGCGGTGACCGGGAGAACGTCGTGCACGCGCTGGAGCGTGGCGAGATGGACGGGCCCGCGTTCGAGCGCGACCTGGCCGCCCGGCTGCTGACCGTCGACGGGGTGTCGCCCGTGGCCGAGGGGCTGCTGGAGCGGATGTTCGCGGGCTTCGAACGGGTCGACGCGATGTACGACATGCTGCGTGACGTCAAGAGCAACGGCGTCAAGACGTGTCTGCTGTCCAACTCCTGGTCCAACGTCTATCCCCGGGACGGTTGGGACGAGCTCTTCGACGCGATCGTGATCTCCGGCGAGGTCGGCATGCGCAAGCCCGAGCCGCGCATCTTCGAGCACGCGCTCGGCCAGGTCGGGCTGCCCGGCGAGGCGTGCGTGTTCATCGACGACATCGAGGCCAACATCGTGGCCGCGCGGGGGCTGGGCATGGCGGGCATCCACCACCGCGACGCCGATTCGACCATCACGGAACTCGAGTCTCTGCTCCAACTTCCATTGCGACGGGCATGATAGAGCCCCCTTGCCTGCAGTGAAAGGTTCGTGATGCGCGTCTATCTGCCGTGCACGTTCCCCGCCCTGACCCGAGCGGTCGAGGTGGGAGAGCTAGGCCCGGCCCCGCTGACCGGTTACGCGGTAACCCCCGCGCTGACCGAGTGGTACGCCTCGGGAGACACCGAGGAGCTCGAATACGTGGCACTCACCGAGGCGGCCCGCGCCTCGCTGCGCATGCTGGCCGCCGACCACGCCGACGGCGTCGAGGCGGCCTCCCGCCGCCTGGTCGTCGTCGCCGAGGTGCCGGACGGCGCCCTCTCCATCGGCTCCGACCTGGAAGAACGGGCCAGAGTACGGGTGGCGGAGCCGGTGCCGATGGCCAAGGTGGCCGCGGTTCACGTCGACGACCTCTACGCGGTCCCCGACATCCAGGCCGCGATCGCCGCCCTTCCCGCCGCCGACGCAGGCGACGACGACGCCCGCTTCACCCTGGACGGCGCCGAGGCGCATGAGCTCATGTGGTTCGCCACGCAGGAGATTGCCGATCTCATACAGTAACGTTAGGAACACGTTAATAGATCACCGAACCTTGACCATCTCCTGAAGCTTCTCGCTAAGGTCCCCACGGAATCCCATCCCGAGCTCAAGGAGTCGGTTCCAGGTGAAGTTTCGAGTAACGGCCATCGCGGTCGGTGCGGTGGCGGCAGCCCTCCTCACGGTCTCTCCCGTCAGTGCGCAGGCGGCCCCCAAGCACTTCTACGACCACAAGGACCCCTACAAGACCGGCTGCGGAAACGCCGCCCAGGTCGTGCGGAGTGCGGCGCTCAGCAACCGCGTCGACGGCAAGGTCGGCACGATCCAGCTCTGGTGGTCGAGCCGGTGCAAGACCAACTGGATCGAGATCAGGACGGCCACGTCCGCGCACGGCACCATCAGCGTCTACACCGCGGATGACAGGTACGACCGGTTCTCCTTCAAGCAGGGCAACGGCGGCCGTCACTGGGGCAACATGTTGTACGGCAACAACATGTGCGCCTGGGGCGGTGCCAGCGTGGTGTTCGGCTCCGGCCGGGGCGGCCAGAACGGCGCCGGCACCACTCCCAAGGCCTGCGGGTAGCCACGCGGGTCTGACCCGCAATCACGGGTGAAGCCGCGGCCAACGGGCTGCGGCTTCGCCGTTCATCGGGATGTCACACCCGCCGGTTAAACTGATCGCGACATGACAAAGCACATCATCTGGGACTGGAACGGCACGCTGTTCCACGACATCGACGCCGTTGTCGGAGCCACCAACGAGGTCTTCAGGCCGTACGAGCTGCCCCCGCTGACCGCGGACGAGTTCCGCGCGGTCTACACCCGGCCCATCTGGGTCGCCTACGAGCGGCTGCTCGGCCGCCCGCTCGACGAGGGCGAGTGGGAGCTGCTCGACGAAGGCTTCCACGAGCACTACTTCCGCCTCAGTGTGGCCTGCGGGCTGGCCGCCGACGCCGAGCTGTCGCTCACCAGCTGGACGGGCACGCAGTCACTCTGCTCGATGGCCCCGCACACCCACCTGGTGCCGCTGATCGAGTCCTTCGGCATCACCCGGCACTTCACCAGGGTCGACGGCCTGGTGGGCCTGACGGGTGGCGAGAAGGCCGCGCACCTGACCGCTCACATCGAGGCCATCGACGTCGAGGCCCGCGAGATCCTGGTGATCGGCGACAGCGTCGACGACGGGCTCGCCGCGAAGCACGTGGGCGCCAGGGCCGTCCTCTACACCGGCGGCATGACCACGCGCGCCGAGCTGGAGGCCACCGGCCTGCCGGTCGTCGACACCCTCGCGCAAGCGCTCACTTATGCCTGAATCGCTCAGCGGGCCGTTCAAGCCCGGCGGATGGCCGTACCCTGGCTGGGTCCCCTTCAGGAGGTCGCCATCAAACGCCTTGTGCTCTGGAACATCGACCTCACACTGGTCGACGTCGCGATAGTGACCAGGGACGCCTACGCCGAGGCGTTCCGCGCCGTGACCGGGCGCCCGATGCTCAAACTGGCGCCGGCGCGCGGCCGCCCCGACTCCGAGATCGTCTTCGAGACCCTCGCGGTCAACGGCATCGTCACCGAGGACGACACCCTGCCGCGATTTCTGTCCGCGCTGGCGATGTCGTTCGCCGACCGGCGTAAGCGCCTGGCCACCGAGGGCCGCGCGATGGCGGGCGCCAAGGAGGCGCTCAAGGCCGTCGCCAAACTCGACGGGGTGGTCCAGACGGTGCTCACCGGCACGATCAAGAGCAACGCCGTGCACAAACTCAAGGCGTTCGGGCTCGAGAAGTACATCGACTTCGAGCTCGGCGGTTACGGCGAGGAGGTCTACCCCAAGGCGTCGCTGCTCCAGGTCGCCCAGGGGCGGGCCAAGGCGCGCTTCGGGGTGCCGTTCACCTCGGCCAACACCGTGGTCATCGGGGACTCGACGCGTGACGTACAGGCCGCCAAGATCGGCGGGGCGGCGATGATCGGGGTGGCCTCCGGCCGGTCGATGGCCGGCGAGCTGCGCGAGGCCGGGGCCGACCTCGTGCTGCCCGACCTGTCCAACGCCTCGGAGGTGGTGGCCGCGGTCGCCGGCCTCACCACCTCGGTCGACCGCAACCCGGTCAGCCCCTGAGCCGGCCCGATCCGAGCAGGCCCGATCCGAGCAGGGCGCCGGCGAGCCGGAGGCGGGTCAGTTCAGCGCGTTGAGGAAGCGGGCCGCGATCGGGGCCGCCACCGCGGAGCCGGCGCCGCCGCCCTCCACGATCACCGCGAACGCCAGGTCCCCCCGGTAGCCGATGAACCAGGAGTGCGCGGGCGGTTCCTTGCCGGAGCCGTACTCCGCCGTTCCGGTCTTGCCCGCCGTGCCGGAGGGGAACTTCACCGCGTGCGCGGTGCCGTCGGTGACGACGGCGGGCATGAGCTCGCGCAGGGCCCGCACCACGCCGTCCTCCAGCGGGCGCGGCCGGAGCGTGCGGTCCGGCATCAGCTCCTGGGCGACCAGGCGCGGCGGGCGCCAGGCGCCGTCGGCGATGGCGGCGGCGACCGAGGCCATGTTGAGCGGGCTGGCCAGCACCCTGCCCTGCCCGATCGAGGCGGAGGCGAGGTCGGTGTCGTCCTTGGGCGCGGGGAACTCGGCCTTCACCGCCGGCACACCCGGCGTGATCGCGGAGCCGAAGCCGAAGCCGGCGGCCACCTCGGCGAGCCGGCCGTCCCCGAGCTTCGCCACCCCCATCGCGCCGAACGTGGTGTTGCACGAGTGGGCGAAGGCGTCGCGGAAGGAGAGCCGGCCGTAGTCGTGGAAGCTCGCGTTGTGGAAGGGGAAGCCGCCGATGTTCTGCTCGGCCGGGCACTCGACCTGCTCGTCCGGCTTCGCCCCGTCCGCGACCAGCGCGGAGGCGGTCACGACCTTGAACGTCGAACCGGGCGGGTACTTGCCGAGCAGCGCCCGGTTGAACCCGCCCGGCTTGTTGACCACCGAAAGGATCTCGCCGGTCGACGGCCGGATGGCGACCAGCGAGGCCGGCTTGCCGACGTCGTCGAGCGCGGCGGCGCCCGCCCGGTGCACCTTGAGGTCGATCGTGGTGCGCAGCGGCTCCTTCTGATCCGGCTTGACCACGGTCTGGAGGAACTCCTCGCCCTGGTACAGGTCGATCCGGAGGCACTGCCCGTCGGCGAGCCGGTCGGGATAGGTCTGCTTGAGCCCTTCCACGAGTTGCAGCACCGAGCCGGGCGCGTCCGGGGTGTCGACGCGGCTGCCGTCGGCCGCCAGGACCGGCGGCGTCGCGGCCTTCTCCGTGACCAGCCGCAGGGATCTGCCCTGCTTGAGCGAGGGATTGATGGCGGCGGGGGTCCAGGCGACCTTCCACGAGCCGCCGCGCTCCACGAGCTTGAGCTTGCCGTCGTACTTCCAGTCCTTCGGGCCGGTGAGGCCGGCGTGGAAGGTGACCGTGCCGCCCGTGGAGGTCGCGTCGCGCTCGAAGGTCGCCCCGGTCAGCTGGAGGTCGGCGCGGAAGCGCTGGTGCCGGCGCTCGAAGTCGGCGGGCGGGTCGGCGACGAGCTCCCGCATCCGCGCATAGTCCTGGACGGACCAGGCGGCCAGGTAGGAGTCGGCCGTCTCCTCGGGCGTGCCCTTCGTCCGCAGCACCCAGAGCGTGCCGGCCGCCGCGAGGACGAGCACCAGCACGGCGGCGGTGATCCACGGCCACCACCTGCGCCTTCGCCTGGCCGGCGTCTCAGGCTGAAGGTTCATGAAATTTGTCCCCATTTGCGGCCCCATGCCGCCGAGCACACCAGAGCCCGCCGCGTGGTGTCCAATACCGATATGGATGATGTAAAGATATAAAGTTGGATATAGTTGCTGGTCATGGACCTTGTCCGGCATCTGCGCTACTTCACCGTGGTGGCGGAGGAACTCCACTTCGGCAATGCCGCGATCCGGCTCGGCATGGCCCAGCCGCCGCTCAGCCAGCGGATCAAGCGCCTGGAGGAGGAGCTCGGCGTGCGGCTCTTCGACCGCTCCGCCCGTCAGGTCCGGCTGACCGAGGCGGGCCACCTGCTGGTCGGCGAGGCCCGCGAGATCGTCGCCAGGGCCGACCGGCTGCGCGAGCTGGTCCGCCACGGCGCGGGTACGGTGCTCAAGCTCGGCGTCCCGCCCGACCTGGCCGCCGCGGTGATCGCCGCCCTGGTCGCCGGCTTCCGCGCGAGCAATCCGGACGTACGGCTCGCACCTGCGGAGATCTGGACGGCCGACCAGGTGGCCGCGCTGGCCGAGGGCGCCATCGACGTCGGCATCGTGCGCCACCCCATCAGCGCGCCCGGACTGCACTTCGGGCAGGTGCTGGTGCAGCCGCACGGTGTGCTGCTGGCCGAGGGGGATCCGCTGGCCCTGTCGGGGGAGCTGCACCTGGCCGACCTGGCGGGCCGTGAGCTGCTGCTGCCGCCCAAGGAAGGGGAGCCGGGGCTGCACGCCGCGACGCTGGCGGAGTGCCGCCACCACGGCTACGTGCCCGCCCAGGTGCACCAGGGCGCCGGGCTCGGCCTGGTGCTGGCCGGGGTGGCGGTGGCGTTCGGGGCCAGGGTGGACCTGCCTGGGCTCGCCTGGCGCCCGCTGCTAGGCTCGCCGATCAGTTCCCGGGTCTCCACGGCCTGGCGAGTCGAGACGGACGCGGTCACCGGTTTCTCGGCGGTGGCCGTACGAACGCTGAAAGCGAGCGCCGGGATGACGGACGAGGCGGCGGTGCCCGTGCGGCGCATCAGCCGCAGGCCGGGGATGCTGGCATGAACGAGCCGGACCTGGCCGCCCTGTTCGGCTCGGCGGGTGTGACCGGGTGGCTGCACGCGGCCGACCTGCGCTCGGGCCGGGAGACCGGGCTCGGCTCCGACGAGCCGCTGCCGATCGCCTCGATCTTCAAGGTGCCGCTGATGGTGGAGTTCTGCCGCCAGGCCGACGCCGGGCTGGTCGATCCGGCGAGCCGGGTGACCGTGGGGGCCGCCGACCGGGTGGCCGGGCCCACGGGCCTGTCGGCGATGCTGGACGACGTCACGATCTCCCTGCGCGACCTGGCCTACCTGATGATCGCGCTGAGCGACAACACCGCCGCCGACGCGCTCCTGGGCAGGGTCGGGCGCGACGCGGTCAACACGATGCTCGCCGGGTTCGGGCTGCCCGGCACGCGGGTGCGGCAGAGCTGCCGGGAGACCACCGAGAGCATGGCCGAGGACAGCGGCCACGGCTGGCCGTACCTCGATCCGGCGGACATCACGCGCCTGCGGGTGCTCGACCCGGCACGCACCAACAGCAGCACGCCGCGCGAGATGGCCGCGCTGTTCGGGATGATCTGGCGGGATGAGGCGGCCTCGGCCGAGTCGTGCGCCTGGATGCGCGGCGTCCTGAACCTCCAGGTCTGGCCGCACCGGCTGGCCTCCGGCTTCCCGTACGACGATGTGGAGGTCGGCGGCAAGACCGGGACGCTCCCGACGCTCCGCAACGAGGCGGGCGTGGTCGAGTACCCCGACGGCGGCCAGTACGCGGTGGCGGTCTTCACCCGCTCGGTCAGCACCGCGCTCAACCAGCCGCGGGCCGACGCGGTGATCGGCACGGCCGCCCGTATGGCGGTGGACCACCTACGTAGGTAGCAAGTTATGTGGCGGCCTGGGTATGACTTTCCGTCTACCGGCCGACAGGATGGTGCACATGGTTGCTGAAGGCACACTTCTCTGGGAACCGACCGACGACATCGTCGCGCGCGCCAGACTGACTCGCTATCTCGAGTGGCTGGGCCGGGCCGGGTCGGGGTACGAGGAGGTGTGGCGCTGGTCGGTCGACAGTCCAGCGGAGTTCTGGACGTCGATCTGGGACTATTTCCAGGTCATCGGCGAACGTGGTGACGGGCCCGTCATGACTGGGACGATGCCCGGCGCCGAATGGTTCACCGGAAGTTCCGTCAATTACGCGGAGAACGCGCTACGCGAACGTGACGGCATCGCGGCCGTCTTCGTCTCGGAGGACGGCGCCCGCCAGGAGCTGACCCACGCCGAGCTGCGTGACGAGGTCGCCCGCGTCCGGGCCGGCCTGGTCCGCCTCGGCGTCCGGCGCGGCGACCGGGTGGCGGGCTACCTGCCGAACATCCCGCAGGCCCTGATCGCCTTCCTGGCCACCGCGTCCCTCGGTGCGATCTGGTCGGCCGGCTCCCCGGACTTCGGCGTGCCGAGCGTCGTCGACCGGTTCAAGCAGATCGAGCCCAAGGTCCTGATCGCGGTCGACGGCTACCACTACAACGGCAAGAGCTACGACCGGTCGGCGGCCGTCAACGAGATCGCCGCCGAGCTGCCCTCGCTCCGCGCGACCGTCTGGATTCCGTACCTCACGGCGGCGGCGGAGGGGCAGCCGCCTCGGGCCGAGCCCGGCGCCGCGCACACCGGCTCCGTGCCGCACGGCGAGGTGATCGGCTGGGAGGGGCTGCGCGCGGAGGAGGCGCCGCTGGAGTTCGAGCGGGTGCCCTTCGACCACCCGCTGTGGATCCTCTACTCCAGCGGCACGACAGGGCTGCCCAAGCCCATCGTGCACGGGCACGGGGGAGTGATACTCGAACACCTCAAGTCGCTCTCCTTCCACCAGGATCTCGGCGAGGGAGATGTGTTCTTCTGGTACACCACCACGGGCTGGATGATGTGGAACTACCTCATCGGCGCCCTGCTGGTGGGTGCCACCCCGGTGCTGTACGACGGCTCGGCCACCTATCCCTCGCCCGCCGTGCTCTGGCGGATCGCCGCCTCGGAAGAAGTGACCTACTTCGGGGTCGGCGCGCCGTACATCATGGCCTCGCTGAAAGCCGGGATCGTGCCCGAGGGGCTGGAGGCGCTGCGCGGCATCGGCTCGACCGGGTCGCCGCTGCCGCCCGAGGGGTTCACCTGGGTGGCCGAGCAGTTGCCGGGGATCCCGCTCGGGTCGTTCTCCGGTGGCACCGACGTGTGCACGGGGTTCGTCGGCGCGACCATGCTGCATCCGATCAGGGCGGGCATCATCCCCTGCCGGTCGCTGGGGGCGCGGGTGGAGTCGTTCGACCCCCTGGGCGAGCCGGTCGTGGGGGAGGTGGGCGAGCTCGTGCTCACGCAGCCGATGCCGTCGATGCCGGTCATGTTCTGGAACGACCCCGACGGTGAGCGTTACCGCGAGAGCTACTTCGACGTCTACCCGGGCGTGTGGCGGCACGGCGACTGGATCAAGCTGAACGAGGACGGGAGCTGCGTGATCTACGGCCGCTCCGACTCGACCCTGAACCGGGGCGGCGTCCGGATGGGCACCAGCGAGTTCTACCGGGTCGTCGAGCGGTTCGAGGAGATCACCGACAGCCTGGTGATCGACACCGGCCAGCTCGGGCAGGAAGGACGGCTGCTGCTCTACCTCACGCTGGCGGAGGGCGCCACACTGTCGGACGCGCTGGTCGATGCCCTGCGTACGGCCCTGCGGCAGGAGCTGTCACCCCGGCACGTGCCCAACGAGATCCACGCGGTGCCCGGCATCCCGCGCACCTTGTCGGGCAAGAAGCTCGAGGTGCCGGTGCGCCGGATCCTCCTCGGCACCCCGGTCGAGGAGGCGGCCAACCCCGACGCCATGGCCAACCCCGAGGTGCTGCGCCACTTCAAGCCCTGACCCCCGGCGCCGCTTCAGGCAGCCGCCCTGAGCGGGCGCAGCGCCGTACCCCAGGAGACGACCTGGTCCAGCATCGTGGTGACCGCCTCCTCGCGGTGCGCCGCCGGCTTGAAGTCGGTGAACCCCTCGAAGTCCGTGTGGAGCGAGAGCGCGACCTGGGCCGACACGTCGGCGACCTTGACCCGGCCGAGCATCTGCCGCAGGTGCTCGGCCGCGCGGGCGCCGCCGTCGACGCCGTAGCTGACGAGGCCGGCCGCCTTGTCCCCCCACTCGGCGTAGAGGAAGTCGATCGCGTTCTTCAGCACACCCGAGGTGGAGCTGTTGTACTCCGGGGTCACGAACACGAACCCGTCGAGCGAGGAGATGCGCTCCGACCAGTCGCGGGTGTGGGGGTGTTCGTACTGGCCGAAGGCCGCCGGGAGCGCCTCGTCCAGGTGCGGCAGGGGGAAGTCCCGCAGGTCCACCAGCTCGAACTCGGCGTCGCCGCGCTTGACGGCCAGATCGCGCACCCACTCGGCGACGGTCTCCGCCTTGCGGTGCGGCCGGGTGCTGCCGACAATGATGCCAATCCTGATCATTACTTAACCTCTTCATCCAGATTTATAGTGATTTTTCCGTGTGTCTGGCCGGCCTCGGCTCGGCGATGCACGCCGTCGAGGCCGGTCAGCGGGTGAGACTCCGTGATCTCGACCACGAGCTCCCCCTTGTCGATCAGCGCCACCAGCCGGGCCAGGTGCGCCGGGTCGTTGCGGGCCACGAAGTAGGTGGCCCGGGGCGACTCGATCGGGGTGGCGATGGTGACGATCACCTCGCCCAAGGTGGCCAGCGCCGCCGCCTGCTCCGGGCTGATGGCCGCCAGGTTCAGCACCACGTCCATCCCGCCGGGCAGCGGGGTCGTGGTGTAGTCGACGACCTCGTCGGCGCCATAGCGCCGCACCGCCGCCGCGCTGCGCGGACTGGCCGTGGCCGTCACGGTCGCGCCCGCCAGCTTGGCCAGTTGCACGGCGAACAGCCCCACCCCGCCACCCGCCCCGTTGATCAGCACCCGCTGCCCCGGCCCGATGCGGGCGTGCTCGTGGACCGCCTGCCAGGCGGTGAGCCCGGCGACCGGGATGGCGGCCGCGTCCGCCAGCGGGAGCCGCTCCGGCGCCACGGCCAGCGCGCTCGCCGCCGCCACCGTGTACTCGGCCGCCGCCCCCTCCACGAGGCCGATGACCCGGTCGCCGACGGCGAGCCCACGCACGCCCGCGCCCACCTCGACGACCGTGCCGGACAGATCCAGGCCCAGCGTGTACGGAAGGGTGACGGGGAGCATGTCGCGCAGGAACCCGGCCCGCAGCCCCACCTCGGACGGGTTGAACGAGGTGGCGGCCACCCGGACCAGCACCTCCCCGGGCCCCGGCGACGGCCGGGGGATCCGGTCGTAGCGGATCACGGAGGCGTCGCCGTACTCGTGGATCCGGGCGGCGGACATCGGTGCTGTGCTCATGTGAAACAACCGTAGAAGCCGGCAGCGAGATGGCCAATGCTCCTGTGTCTGCATTTTTTACGCGATCGTCTCATGGGTTAGACTTTGGCCATGGACGTGCTCAGTGATGTGATCGCGATCGTACGCACCGGACGGCCGCGCTCGGCGCTCATCGAGTGGCACGCCCCCTGGGGGCAGCGGTTCCCGTCGGCTCCGGGCTCGGCGGGCTTCCAGGTGGTCGTCCAGGGCTCCCCGTGGCTCATCCCGCCGGACGGCGACCCGATCCCGCTGAGCGTCGGCGACGTGCTGTTCTTCCCGCACGGCCACGGTTACGCGATGGCCGACAGCCCGACCACCCCGTTGATCCAGCCTGACTGCGACCCCCAGTTGGAGGCGGGACTGTTCGCCTCGGCGTCCAGCGCGGGGCCCGGCGCGGCCACGATCCTGCTCTGCGGCGGCTACCGGCTCGACCCCAACCGGGCCCACCCGCTCCTGCGCGACCTGCCCGACATGGTCCACCTGCCCGCCCGGCTCGGCCACCACCCCGAGCTCCGCACGGCCGTCGACCTGCTCGGCAGCGAGATCTGCGATCCGCGCCTCGGCGCCGACACCGTCGTCTCCTCACTGCTCGACACGCTGCTGCTGTACATCCTGCGCGCCTGGCTCGACACCGAGCCCGGGCACTGCCAGACCAGCGGCTGGGCCGTCGCCCTGGCCGACCCCGCGATCAGCGCGGCGCTCAACGCGATCCACCGCGATCCCGCACATCCCTGGACGGTCCAGGAGCTCGGCGGCAAAGCCGGACTCTCCCGCGCGGCCTTCTCCCGCCGCTTCGCCACCCTGATCGGCCAGCCGCCGCTCACCTACCTCACGTGGTGGCGCCTGGCCAGGGCGGCCCGCCTGCTACGCGAGTCGGATGACTCGCTGAGCGAGATCTCCGCGCGCGTCGGCTACACCTCCGAGTTCGCCTTCGCCAACGCCTTCAAACGCGAGTACGGCACACCGCCCGGCAGATACCGCCGCCAGGTCTGCCCGCAGCCCCTGCGTGCCGGAGTGGCGGAAGCGCCTTAGAACCCGAAGAGCGGCAGGCAGGGCTCCAGGTTGTGGATCTCGATGCCGTCCATGGGCTTCCAGTCGTCCCGCGGCAGGCGGAAGCGGCGGCTCGTCGCCACCTCGCCCTTCCGGTTGTGCAGGGTGATGCCGTCCTCGTGGTAGCCGAGCCGGCGCGTCACCGCGAGCGAGGCGTGGTTGTCATGGAACGCCTCCGACGTCGCGTACTCCGCGCCCAGGCCCTCGAAGGCCAGATGGAGCACGGCCGCGCGCATCTCCCTGCCGATGCCCCTGCCCTGGAAGCGTTTGCCGAGCCACGAGCCCGAGCCGGCCTCCCGCGTGACCAGGAAGTCGGAGGCCGTCAGCGCCTGCACGCCGACCACCTGTCCGTCGGAGACCACCGCGAACTCCAGCGTCCACTTGTCCCGGCTGAAATCGGCCCAGGTGCGGAAGTGGTAGCGGATGGTGGCCGTGGCCCGATCCCGCGGCTCGGCGTCGGACCACGGGAACAGGAACGGCATGTATCCCGGCTCGTGTACGCCCTCGGCCGCCCGATCACCGAGCTCGTCGAGGTCCGCGAGCGAGGGCATGCGGAGTTCGAGACGCGGGGTGGTGATGGAGAGCTCGAGAAGCGGCCAGTTGCGCATGTTGACGATCTTCCCAGGTCACCCACCGGCCAGGCGACCGATTTAGACACCCTGGGGCAGGTGAAAGATCCGGCCGGGATCGTAGGCGGCCTTCACGGCGGCCAGGCGCGGCGCGTTGGCGCCGTAGTAGGCGGTGCGCCAGTCGGTCAGGTCCGGGTCGATGTAGTTCACGTACGCATGATCGCCCAGATGTGTCCGCATGTCGGCGTGGATGCCGCGGAGCCAGGCCCGGCCGGTGCCCTTGGAGTAGTACTGGACGCCGAACAGCGCAGCCCGGTGCGGGAAGGCGGTGGCGTCCGGGCGGACCCGGGCGACCGCGCCGCCCAGCGCGTCCAGCTGCACGGTGTGCCGGCCCGCCCGGGCCACCCCGGCCACCAGCGCCCGGATCCCGTCCGCCGGCAGCTTCCGGTAGGCCAGGTGCGACTTGGCCGCGAAGGTGTCCCTGCTGAGCCGGCCGGCGGCGGTCTGAGCCGGCAAATGGCACTGCGCGACCGAGAGCGACGAGCACCCCGCCATGATCATCATGGCGTGCTGGTAGGACGTCGCGGTGGCGTAGCGGGACGAGGGAGTGCCGATCGCGGCCACGAGCGGCGCCAGGAGGCGGTCGAGCGCCGCCTTCCCGCCCAGGTAGGTGCCGCCGATCTGCACGTCCAGCCCGTTGTCGTTCGACAGGTGCAGGGTGGACCACAGCTCGTCCGGCGCGGTGGGCGCCCAGGACTGCCAGGCCTTGACCGCCGCACCGGCCTTGCTCCACGGCCAGTGCAGGAAGAAGACCGTGATGCCGCGGGTCCGGTGGGTGCGGAAGGTGAAGGACACCGCCACGCCGAAGTTCCCGCCGCCGCCGCCCCGGCACGCCCAGTAGAGGTCCGGGTTCCGGTCGGCGTCGCAGGTCAGGAGGCGGCCGTCGGCCGTGACGATCTGTACGGATTCGAGGGTGTCGCAGGTCAGGCCGTACTTCCTGGAGACCACGCCGATCCCGCCGCCCAGCGCCAGGCCGCTCACCCCGACCGTGGGGCACGAACCGGCCGGGATGCTCACGCCGTGGCGGCCCAGCTTGTCGTAGACGTCGACCAGCTTGGCCCCGGCGCCGACCGTGGCCCGGCCGCCCGCGTATCCGACGGACTTCATCCGCGAGACGTCGATCACCAGGCCGGTGCCGGTGGACCAGCCCGCGTAGGAGTGGCCGCCCGAGCGGGCGGTGACGGGGATGCGGTTCGTACGGACGAAGGACAGGCACGCGGAGACGTCGGCCGGGCTCGCGCAGTAGGCGACGCCGCCCGGCCTGATGCCGTCGAAGGCGGGATTGAACAGGCGCCTGGCCGCGTCGTAGCCCGCGTCGGCCGGCCGGACCAGCGTGCCGGTGAGGCGGCGGCGCAGTCCGGCCCAGTCGGGGGCGGAGGAGGCGAGCGCGGGCGGTGTGGAGACCAGCCCGAGCATGGGCGCCAGCGTGGCGGCGCGGAGGAAGTCGCGGCGGTCCATGGTCGTCTCCCGGTGATCGTGGTAGGGCCACCCGTGTGCGCCTACTTCCGGATGCTGCTCAACGGCGGGATCCACGAAGGCCGGCAGATCCTGTCCCGGCCCGCCGTCGAGCTGATGACCACCCTCCGCCTCA
>NZ_JBEZYD010000014.1:0-249241 GCF_040638335.1 Nonomuraea sp. NPDC026600 | reverse complement strand
CGGCTCACCGGGGTGTCGTGCCGGGGGGGGGGGGGGGCCACGCCGCTGACCCACCCCGGGGGGGGGGCCCGGCCCCCCCGCCCCCCCCCCCGCCGGGAACGGGGTCAGTTCCAGTAGTGCGATTCTGAATTGTTCGCGAACGTGGGCGCGGTGTTACCGTAACCGCCCGGTACGAGTTGTCCGCACTGGCCGGACTGGTATGTGTTGGTGCAGATGTAAGCGCTCAGGAACAGGTGCGCGTTGATGGCGGACTCGTCATTGTTGGCGATGAATCCGTTCGCCGTGCTTGCGGCCCAGTCAGGCCACCCGGTCGTGTCCATGTACGTGAAGTCCGCCATGCGGCCGGTCAGGTTCTGATTTTCCCAGACGCACAGGTCGTACCAATTGCAGACGCCGTCCTCCATGGTTCCGGAGATGAGCGGCTTCTGGAATGTGGTGGAAACCTTGGACTTTTCAAAGTAGGACGGATCCGGCTCCGCTTTCGCCGGGAGGGAGAACAGGGCGAGGGTGCAGAATGCCAGGAGCATTCCCATGACGGCGCGTCGCATCGTGATCCTTTCAGCAGGCGAGGGTGACTTGGGGGGTGGTGCCGTTCATGACCAGTGGGGACCCGGCGTAGCCGGCCTTGGTGAACACGGCGGTGCCGCCGGCGAAGTACGTGTTCGTGGTGCCCTGGCACGGCGCGCTGGAGTAATGGAACCCGTAGTTGGCCGGGTTGAAGCGCTTGGAGGTCGTGGTGGTGGACCCGTCCTTGTAGAGGTTGAGGTACAGGTCGATCGAGTCGACGACGGCGGTGCACGACACCTCGATCTCGGTACGCACGTCGTTGTACAGGCTGTTGACGTACGGGAGGCTGAGATAACCGCCGCAGTAAATGACGTCCGCCGCCGCGTTGACGCCCTTCGGGGTGTCGGCCTTTCTCGTGAGGGTCATCGTGAACGACTGGGTGGCGCTGCCTTTGAGGGGAATGGACGGCCTTTCCGGAGCGGCGGAGGCCGGGTTGCCGATAAAGACGACTGATAACGCGAGAGCGACGGATAAAACGAGTGTGCGAAGACGTGTGGACATTTCTTGGCCTCCCGGAGGGAAAGGGGGTTCGTGCTGCCTCCCCTATGGTGATCGGCTGCCCGGAATGCGTCTTCGTGATATTGCGTAAAACTTCCTGTCAAATTCTGCAGGAGTTTGTAACAAGGTGTGAAGTCCCGTGTCGGCGCCTGGGGCGCCGCTGATACGCAGGCCGAACGCTCCGCACCGCGTCTCGGGGCACCCGGATCATGCGCCGGTCCGTCACATCAGCCCCTCTACTCAACGGGAACAGCAAGAATCCGGCGGCCGCCGTAGGGCAGCCGCCGGATATCATGCGGTTTCTCAGGAACAGCGCTTAGTAAATGCGGTACTTACGGCCGCAGTTGTCGAGCTTGCCGGCCCAGCAGGTGAAGGTGTAGACCTTCTTGATCCCGCGCCCGCTCCAACTGCCGACGACCTTGCCGTCCCAGGAGCGGTTGAACTTCTGCCAGCCACCGTTCTTGTAGACCTCGAACCACACCCAGGCGCGCTTGCCGCCCACCTTGTCGACGCCGTGCCACTTCGTGACGACGATGCCGTTGCGCTTGCCCGTCTGGCCGAAGGTGTACGCCTTGCGGTCGCTGGAGAAGTACTTGCCCCAGTTGTTGATGGAACCGACGGTCTGGGAGGCCGCGGTGACGGTCGTCCCCGTCTGGGTGGCGGCCTGTGCGCCGGGGGCGAGGGCGATCGCGCTGACGGCCATGGAGCCGGCCAAGAGGGTTGCTGCAAGGGTCTTACGCATGGGTTCCTCCCCGTTTAAGTGCACCGGTTTACCCGGCAGCAGGGACATTACGAAGATCCGTCGCCCTGTTCTGTGGAGGAGTGCACACATACGAGGTGATCAGCGCCACACGCGGTTTTAGGCCACCTTTGAGGAGGGGGCCGTCCAGGTGTTGCACGAGCCTGGGTCGCCGGTGGCGAAGCCGCGCTTGTGCCAGGCGATGGCGTTGGCCCTCTTGCCGTACCAGCGCGCCTCGCCGGGAGCGTCACCGTCGACCATGCTCAGCAGATACGTCCAGTCCTTGGTCGTCCTGCCCTTCAGCGGCCAGACGCTCTTGAGGAACGCGGTGCTGAAGCAGTCGTTCTGGAGACTCTCGCGCCGGCCCAGCTCGCGGGTCTCGGCTGTGCCGCTGGACGGCACCGCGTCATAGGCGTCGGCGATTCCGACCAGCTTCATCACATGCCACCCGTACATGTAACTGACGGTGTTGAACAGCCACAGGTCGGAAGGGTCGTCGAGCCAATCCTTGCCGGCCTTGAAGATCAGCTCGCCTGTGTCGCCGCAGTAGCGGGCCGCGGAGTTCTCCTTGCCCGTCTCCCTGGTGCCGCAGTACATCGTGGGGAGCTTGCTCACGTGCCGCACTTTGATCTTGCTGAAGGGCAAGCCGGCGGCGGTGAGGTGCTGCTCCCAGGTGGACTCGAGGCAGGCGATCACCGCGTCGATGTAGGCGCGGCCCGACTTGCGGTCGTTGCGCTTGCGCGCCGGCTCCTCGCAGGTCGTGGCGGGCAGCGCGCCGGCCTCGTAGAGCGGGTTGGCGATCAGCTTGGGGTGTTTGACGGGGGGCGCCGTCGTCGCGGCGGTGGCCGTACCGGATAAGGAGAGCATCGACGCGACGGTCAGCGTCATGATCAGAAGTTTTCGCACGAGGGATGACAATAGGGCCGCGCCCGCGTCTGAGGAAATAGAGTTTTGTCGGTCTCCTCGGGCGGGTGACCGATTTTGTCATCCCGGACTGGCCTCATTCATGCGCTCCTTGGTCCAGTAGGACGCGATGTCCTGCGGAGCGCGCGTATTTCGGATCCCTGTCGCGGCCTGGTCGGGGGCGCGACCGTGGGAAATCACGACCACCGTCGCGGCCAGCACGAGGGTGGCGGCGACGGCCAGAATGGCGACGGCCTTACGGCTCATACCGCCATCGTACGACCAGGCGCCCCGACGTCCAGTCGCTCCCGCCGCCGCGCCGGCAGCAGGCCCGGTGCCGAGCCAGATGTCCGGCCGATGCCCGGTCAGCGCCCTGGTCCCCGCTCGGTGCGACGGCAAGAATTGCTTCACGGAAAACAGGAAGGCATCCGCGCCGCCCAAGCTGCCGCCGGCGGCGATCCCGCCGCCCAAGTGCATCCCGCAGAGCCAGTACAACCAGCCGTACGAATGGGAATACCAGTTGACTCGCACCCTGGGCAAGGGCGGCCACGGCGTCCGGACCCACGTGTTCGCCATTTACTATGCGCCGGCCGACATATTCAGCCTCTCCACGAGAGTGACGTGCAGCGTGAGATTCTGAAATCGTAGAAATTCCGGCGGCACACGGGGCGGCGCCGAGTGACGTCAGTCCGAGGCCGGTCGTCGTGACTTCGCGATGAGGGTGTCGATCTGGACGCTGAGGCGCGCGCCGAGGGGCCAGCCGATGTAGTGGGTCAGGAAGATGGCGATCTCACGGAGCTCGTCCGGGGACAGCTCGCCGTTGCCCAGCGCGGCCGGCAGCTGGATGTCGAGGACGTCGTTGAAGCCCCTGCTCGCCAGCGCGCCGATGAGCAGGAGCCGCCGGTCCCGCATGGACAGGCCGGGCCTGGTCCAGATCTCGGCGAAGAGGTGGTCCACGGTGATGCCGAAGAAGTCGCCCGGCGCGTCGCCGATCTCCCAGCCGTAGACCTGGCGCATCATCTCCAGCCCGCGCTCCCGGCGTTCGTCGGTCATGGGACCTCCTTTCGAAGCAGGCCGAGGCTGTCAGCCAGGCGGTCGCGGGCCAGCTCGGCCAGGGGTGTGTCCACGCCGAGGTCGCGGGCCAGCTCCAGCGCCAGGTCCAGGTCCTTCTCGCCGAGTGCCAGGACGTGGCGCATGATCCCGTACAGCGGATCGTCCTCGCCGAGCGGAGCGGCGGTGGCGCGGAGCATGATCGCTCCGGGCCCGCCCGTGACGGCGTCCGAATGCCTGACCACCCGGCCGAGCTTGCGCAGGGAGATCCCGGATGCCTCCGCCAGCCGCTGCGCCTCGGCGGCGGCGGCGAAGGCGACGAAGTGCAGCAGGTTGCGGGCCAGCTTGGCGCGGGTGCCCGCGCCGACCGGTCCCACGTGCAGGACGAGGTCCGCCCACGCCCCGAACGGCCGCTCGCAGCGGGCGAACGCGCCGTCGCCGCCGCCGACCATGACCGCGAGCGTGCCCGCCTCCGCTCCCATGAAGCCGCCGCTGACCGGCGCGTCGACGACCTCGATCCCGTACGGCGCCGCCAGCCCGGCGAGCTCCACGGCCGTGCCGGGCCGGATCGTGGAGTGGACGGCGATGACGGTGCCCGGCTCGGCGGCGGGCAGCAGCCCGGACACGACCTCGTGCACCTGGTCGTCGTCGCGCACCATGACGGAGACGAACCGGCTGGCGGCGGCCAGTTCGCCGACGTCCGCCGCGGCCCGCGCCCCCGCCTCCACCAGCGGCGCCATGGCCTCCGGCCGGGTGTCGTAGACGGTGAGGCCGAGGCCGATCAGATGCCTGGCCATGGGGGCGCCCATCTGGCCGAGTCCGGCGAAGCCATAGGTCATGATCGGAACACCTCGCCGCCGTCGACGTTCAGGATCTGCCCGGTGACCCAGGCGGCCTCGTCGGACAGCAGGAACAGGCACATGCCGACCAGGTCCTGCGGGGTCCCCACCCGCTTGAGCGCCAGCTTGTCCCGGACGATCCGGTCGACCACGCCCGCGGGTACCACCGCGCGGTTGGCCTCGGTGTCGATCGGGCCGGGCGCGATGGCGTTCACCCTGATGCCCATGCCGCCCAGCTCGTGGGCGAGCTGCTGGGTGAGGCCGTTGATCCCGGCCTTGGCCAGGCCGTAGAAGCCGGAGTACTGCCAGGCCGCGGTGGAGGACTGGTTGACGATCGACCCGCCGCCGCGCCTGGCCAGGTGCGGATGCGCGGCGCGGGCGCAGAGGAGGGCGCCGTCCAGGTTCACCGCCATGAACCGCCGGTAGTAGTCCCAGTCGACGGTCAGCAGGAAGTCCAGCCGCATCGTGCCGAAGATCGCGGCGTTGTTCACCAGGTAGTCGATGCCGCCGAACCGCTCCGCCGCCGCGTCGGTCATCCGCTGGACGGAGTCCGGGTCGGCCACGTCGGTGCGTACGTACAGGCCCTTGATCTCGTCGGCGACGGCGGCGCCCTGCTCGCTGACGTCGGCGACCACGACGCGCGCTCCCTCGGCGGCCAGGGCCCGCGCGTAGGCCCGGCCGATGCCCTGGGCGGCTCCGGTGACGATGGCGACTTTGCCCTCGAAGCGGTTCACGACACCCCTTCCGCGATCGACTTGGTCTCCAGGTACTCCTCGAAACCGGCCACACCCATCTCCCTGCCGATCCCCGACTGCTTGTAGCCGCCGAACGGCATGTCGGCGCCGTACCAGACGCCGCCGTTCACGCTCACCGTGCCGGTCCGCAGCCGCCCCGCCACGGCCCGCGCCCGCTCCGGGTCGCCGCCGTGGACCGCGCCGGACAGCCCGTACGGCGAATCGTTGGCCAGCCGGACCGCGTCGTCGTCGCCGTCGTGCGGCAGGATCACCAGCACCGGGCCGAAGATCTCCTCCCTGGCCGTCCTGGTCTCGTTGGTGAGCCCGGTGATCAGGGTCGGCTCGATCCAGAAGCCCCGGTCCCGGCCGGCCGGGCGCCCGCCCCCGGTGGCGAACTCGCCGCCCTCCTCGACCGCCAGCTTCAGGTAGCTTTCGATCCGGTCGCGCTGGCGGGCGGAGATGACCGGCCCGCACACCGTGCGCTCGTCGCCCGGGTCTCCGGTGCCCAGCTTCCTCATGGTGGCCGCGGTCAGGCGCACGGCCTCGTCGTACCTCTCACGCGGGACGAGCAGGCGGGTGGTGAGCGCGCAGCCCTGCCCGGCGTGGGTGAGCGCGGCGAAGGCCGCGTAGGAGCAGGCGGCGCGGAGGTCGGCGTCGGCGAGCACGATGAACGCCGACTTGCCGCCGAGCTCCAGGAAGACCCGCTTGGGGCCGTCCGCGGCGGCGCGCATGACCGCGCGTCCCGTGCCGGTCGAGCCGGTGAACGACAGCAGGTCCACCCGGGCATCGGCGCAGAGCCGGGCGCCCAGGGCGTGGTCGGCGCCGGTGATGACGTTGACGACACCCGGTGGGATGTCCGTCTCCTCCTGGACGAGCACGCCGAGCGCCGCCGCGCACCACGGCGTGTCGGGGGCCGCCTTGAGGACGATCGTGTTGCCCGCGGCGAGCGCCGGGCCGAGCTTGGCCAGGTTGATCTGGTGCGGGAAGTTCCACGGGGTGATCGCGCCGACCACGCCCACCGGCTCGCGGACGACGCGGCGGTCGCTGGTCAGGCCCATGGGCGCGGCCCGGCCGAGGTCCCGTTCCCAGTCGTAGTGCTCCGCGAGGTCGGCGAACCAGCGCAGGTCGGCCACCGGCGCGTCGAGCTGCGCGCCGTACGTCAGGAATCTGGGCGCGCCCGCCTCCGCGATCGTCAGCTCGCGCAGCTCCTCGGCGTGGCGGGTGAGCGCGTCGTTGAGCTGGCGCAGGCAGCGTACGCGCAGCGCGAGGTCGGTGGCCCAGGGGGAGGAGTCGAACGCGCGGCGGGCGGCGGCGACGGCGTGCTCCAGGTCGGCGGGGGTGGCGTCGGCGGCCTCGCCCAGGACTTCCTCGGTGGCCGGGTTGAGCGTGCCGAAGCGGTGGTCGCCGGGGACGAGCCGCCCGTCGATCAGGAGCGGCGAAGAGGCGCCTGCGCCGAACAAGCGATCGGTTGTTCTGGACACATGTCCAGACTACAGTTCACCATATGACGGCACGCAAGGACTATTCCGGAGAATTCGATCCGGGCTTCCGCTATGAGGACCTGTCGAAGGAGGCACTGGTCCGTCTCGTCCGGGAGTACGCCTTGATCGTTCATCTGCTCGACCGCTCGACGCTGATCGCGGTCGGCATGCGGTACGGGCAGCGGGTCGTCGAGGAGATCGCCATCGAGGAGTGGCAGGGCGCGAGCCCGATCTACACCGAGCGCATCCGCGAGATCATGCGGATCGAGGGTGACGGGGTGCCGGCCATCTTCAAGTGCCTGCAGCTCGATCCGGGCTTCGCGCAGCACTACATGGACGTCGAGTACGAGCTCGTCTCGGAGACCCACGGGTTCTTCCAGCTCCGCACCTGCGGGGCGCTGCTGGACGTGGAGCCGTTCGGCGAGCGCGCGATCCGCGGCATGTGCCATCACATCGAGGACGGCACCTTCGACTGGACCGCGCAGGCGGTCAACCCGCGCGCCCGGATCCGCCCGGTGCACCGGCCGCCGCGCGTCCCCGGCGACCGCGTCCCGCACTGCAGGTGGGAGGTCATCATCGACGACGAGACCGAGCCCGTGGGGGAGGCCGACATCACCAGGATGACGCGCGGCACCACGGCGGCCGCGTTCCGCTTCCCGCCCATGAAGGACGGCACGCCGCACGTGCCCGCCTGACGCGGCCACCGCACGAGCGCGCCTGACGCCGACGCGGCCCGCGCGGCGTCCGCGTCACCAGATGGGGGCCGGGGCGTGGCCGCGCCGGTAGTAGCCGGGGATCGCGGCGCCGGAGGCGGCCCGGTCCAGGCGGCGCCTCATCCCGTCCGACAGCACCCCCGACTTCATCATCTCGACGAACACCGACGTCACGTTGCCCAGGTCGAACCAGTCCCGCTGCCACGACCACCGGAAGCCGCCCGCGTACCTGAACCGGCTGCCGCCGATCCCCGCCACCTCGTACGGCGTGCCGTCCGGTCGGCGGGCGTCGGCGACCTGCTTCCAGAAACCGACCACCTCGCCGCCCCGGTCGTCGATGAGGATGCTCTGGTACGGGTAGGACCAGCCGTCCAGGCCGCCCATCTCCGAACCGAGGGCCAGGTCGCGGATCTCGTCGCGGCCGACGGCCATGAAATCCTGGTCCGGGCCGACGTTCCAGCCGTAGGTCGCGTCCTCGGTGTACAGCTCGGCCAGCGGGCGCCAGTCGCCGAGCTCCTCGCACCGGTGGTTGGCCGCCAGCCATCGGCGCACCATCTCTTCGAGCTCGTCACGGGGGAAGGCCGGCATGTCGTCACTCCTTCGACGTCGACAGCGCCCGGGTGGGGCAGTAACGGATGGCCGCCTCGACCTGCTCGCGCATCGACTCGGGCGGTGACGGGTCGAGCACGCGGACCTTTCCCTTGCGCGGCACCTCGAAGACCTCGGGCGCCTCCAGCTCGCACACCGCGTGCCCCTGGCACAGGTCCAGATCGGCGACGACCCTCACCGCCGCCTCCGCCGATACCGCACCATGCAGGGCCGGGCGAGCTGGACCACCATCTTGGAATGGTCGTTGCGATAGGAGCCGGACTCCTGGGCGAGGGCGAACTCCCAGTCGCGCAGCAGTACCGAGAAGATCGCCTTGAGCTGGATCATCGCGAAGTTGGCCCCCACGCAGCGGTGCCTGCCCGCCCCGAACGGCACCCACGTCCACCGGTTGACCAGATCCTCCTCGCGCGGCTTGGCATAGCGGGCCGGGTCGAAGGCGTCCGGCCGGGGGAAGTCCGCGGCGATCCGGTTGGAGACGGCCAGGCTGCAGCCGACCATCGTCCCCTCCGGGATCCGGTGGCCGAGCACCTCCTGCTCGGACTTGGCCACCCGCAGCAGCAGGATGAGCGGCGGGTGCAGCCGCAGCGCCTCCTTCACCGCCGATTCGAGCAGCGGGATCTCCCGCAGCGCCTGGAAGCTGACCTCCGACCCGTCGGCGTACAGGCCGTCGAGCTCCGCGACGACCTCCCGCAGCACGCCGGGATGGCGCAGCAGCTCGATCAGCGTCCAAGCCGCGGTGCCGGAGGTGGTGTGGTGCCCGGCGAACATCATCGAGATGAACATCCCGGTGATCTGGTCCGCCGAGAACCTGCCCAGCGACATCAGCACGTCGAGCAGGTCCCGGTCCTCTCCCGCCGGGCCCGAGCGGGTGGCCATGATGCCCTCGACCAGCGTGACGAGCTGCGCGCGGGCCGCGTCGCGGCGGCGGAAGCTGTCGATGTCGGCGTACGGGTCGACGTAGGCCAGCGCGTCGGTGCCCTGCTCCAGGTCGTGGTACAGCTCGGCGAAGCGCCGGTCGAGCTGCTCGCGGAACCGCTTGCCGATCAGGCACGCCGAGGAGGTGTAGATGGTCAGCTCGGCGAACCAGTCGAGCAGGTCGATCTCCCCCTCCTCCTCCCACGACGCGACCATCCGCTCCACCTCGGCGGCGATCGTGGCGGCGTGCCCCTTGAGGAAGGAGCCCTTCAGCGCCTGGTTGTGCAGCGCCTCGCGGCGCTGCTCGGGCGTGGCGTCGAAGACGACGCCCGACCCGAAGATCGGCGTCATGAACGGGTACGCCTCGGCCTGGTCGAGCTCCTCGTCCGGGGCGCGGAAGAAGAACTCGTTGGCCTCGGCGCCCGACAGCAGCACCACCGGCCGCCCGGCCAGCCGGAACTCGCCGACCGCGCCGCACTCCTCACGCACCCGCCGCATCAGCGCGATCGGGTCGGTACGCAGTTCCGCCAGATGGTCGGGGCCGCCGGAGACGAGCATCGGCGCTCTCATCGCACCTTCGCCTCCGGCTGGACCTCCACGAGCGTCAGGTGGGTGCCGCGGGGCGCCTCGACGACGACGGCGATCGCGGCGGCGACGTCCTCCGGCCGCAGGAAGTACGGATGGCGGGCCAGCCCCCACTTGACCCACTCCTCCAGGACCTCACCGGTGGTCTCGGCGTCCCAGCCCATGCCCATGCCGGTCATCGTCGGGCCGGGCCGGACGATCGAGGCGCGCACCCCGGTGCCCTCCAGCTCCATCTGCAGCACCCTGGCCATGCCCTCGATGCCGTTCTTGGCCGCCACGTAGGCGCCCATCCGGGTGCGCGGTGAGCGTACGACATCGGAGGAGACGAGCACGACGTCGCCGCGCCCGCGCTCGACCATGCCGGGCACGACGTGCGAGACCAGGCGGTGCGCGCCGACCAGGTGCACCCCGACCTGGGCGGCGAAGCCCGCGGAGTCCAGCTCGTGGACCCGTTCCGCGCTCAGGTCGCCGGCCCCGCAGACCACGATCTCGGGAGCGCCGAGCGCCTCGGCCGCGGCCGAGACGAAGAGCTGGACCGAGCCGGAGTCGGCCACGTCCAGCGCGTGGGCGAAGGTCTCCGCGCCCTCCTTCTTGAGGGTGTCAGCGATTTCACGGCATTTGTCGACTCGGCGGGCGCCGAGGGCGACGGGGTGGCCCTTGGCGGCGAGCAGGGCGGCGGTGGCGGCGCCGATCCCGGAGGAGGCTCCGGTGACCAGCGCGGGGCGGCGTAGCGGGTGCGGTTCGAATCGCGGCATGGGCGGCTCAATCGCTAGGCGGCGGAAACGGAGATGGGCAGTGCGGCGAAGCCGCGGACGTTGACCGAGTGCACGCGCGCCGCGCCGCCCTCGTCCACGTCGTAGTGGCGGACCCGCCTGACGAACTCGGTCAGCGCGATGCGGGCCTCCAGCCTGGCCAGGTTCGCGCCCAGGCAGAAGTGCCTGCCCCCGCCGAAGCTGATGAGCTGGGAGGTGTCGCGGTCCAGGTCGTAGTGGTCCGGGTCGTCGAAGGCGCGGGGGTCCCGGTTGGCCGCGCCGACGAGCAGCAGCAGGCGGTCTCCGGCGGGCACGGTCGTGCCGTACAGCTCGGTGTCCGTGGCGACCGTGCGGGCCAGTATCTGGCTGGAGGCGTCGAAGCGCAGCGTCTCCTCCACCCAGTCGGAGACCCGGCCCGGATCCCGCATGGGCTTGGCCAGCTCGGCGGGATGGCGCCGGCCCCAGTACAGCGCGTTGGCCAGCAGCTTGGTGGTCGTCTCGTTGCCCGCCACCACCATCAGGAACAGGAACGCCACGACCTCCTCGTCCGCCAGCCGGTCGCCGCCCTCCTCGGCGGCCAGCAGCGCGGAGGTGAGATCGCTCCCCGGTCCGGCCCGCCGTTCGGTGACCAGGTCCTGGTAGTAGCCGATGAGCGTCAGCGCCGCCTCCATCCCGGCGACCGGGACGTCGGACAGCCCCTCCTCACGGTGCATGACCAGGTCGGCCAGGCGCCGCAGCTCGTCCCTGTCGGCCTCGGGGACGCCCATCAGCTCGCAGACGACGTCCATCGGCAGCCGGCCCGCGAAGTCGGCGACGAAGTCGAACTCGCCACGCGCCACGGCGGGAGCGAGATGGCGTTCGGTCAGGCGCAGGATGCCGGCTTCGAGCTCGCGCACCCGGCGCGGGGTGAAGCCCTTGGCGACCAGGGAACGCATCCGGGTGTGCGAGGGCGGGTCCAGAGCCAGGAAGGACATCGTCCGGTGCGCGGCCGGCCCCCACGCGCTGGGGTCCAGGGAGACGCCGTTGGCGTTGGAGAAGCGCTGGTGGTCGCGGAACGCGTTCGCCACGTCGGCGTGGCGGGAGACGGCCCAGAAATCCAGCTCGTCGTTGCGGTAGAGCGGGGCCTCCTCGCGGAGGCGGGCGTAGATCGGGTATGGGTCTTCGTGGACGGCGTAGTCGTAGGGGCTGTATAAGAGCGGGTCCACGGGCTACCTCACGATCAGCTCGGCGACTTCCGCCAGGCGGTCGGCGGTCTCGGAGTAGGAGATGTAGCCCATCCCGGCCTGGACCAGCGCGCCCGCGTAGGCGATCTCCAGGGCGTTGAGGACCTTGCGATCGGCGGCCGGGCCGAGCGCGGTGCGCAGCCGCCGGCGGATGCTCAGCCCGATGCGCAGCCGCAGCTCCTGGACGTCGGGATCGGTGCCGAGCATGGCGGTGGTGCACGCGGCGGCCAGGCGCGGCTCGTCGGCGACCAGCAGGGCGATCTCCCGGAGCGCCGTGATCACCTGGCCCGCCTCGCCGGTCGCCTCGATCGGCGGCAGGGCGCTCAGCCGGCGCCAGAACACCTCGGTGACCAGGTGGTTCTTGGAGGAGAAGTAGGTGTAGGCGGTCGCCGGGGCGACGCCCGCGCGCCGGGCCACGTTGCGGACGGTCAGCCCGTCGAAGCCGCTCTCGCGGACCTCCTCGACCGTCGCGTCGGTCAGTCGCCGCACGGTGTCGGCCTGCCGCCGGTTCAGCCGCCGCCGGGTGGACTCTGTCACGACATCGCTGGACACATGTCCAGACGATAGTTCAGCAAGTTCCCTCCGGCAAGGCGGTAGATGTCCAGGTTTGGGGTGGCATGGAAGGATGGGCGGCGTGCGTCGCACCCTGGCCGTATTAGCCGTCACGCTCACCGCATGCTCGGCCGCCCAGCCCGCGCCCCCGTCCGCCGCGGGCTCGCCCGGGCCTGCCGTGAGCGAGGACAGTGCCGCCGCGGGCTCGCCCGGGCCCGCCGTGAGCGAGGACAGTGCCGCGCCGACCCGCGGCAAGCTGCGCTTCACCAAGCTCGCCGAGCTGGCGAAGCCCGTGGCGTTCGCCGTACGGAAGGACGACCAGCGGCTGTACGTCGCCGAGCAGGGCGGCCGGCTGAAGACCCTCGACGGCGACACGATCGTGAACCTGTCGGGCGAGGTCAGCGGCGGCAACGAGCAGGGCCTGCTCGGCGTGGCCTTCCACCCGTCGGGCCGCTGGCTCTACCTCGACTGGACCGACGCGAGCGGCGACACGCACGTGACCGAGTGGGCGTACGACGGCAAGAAGGCCACCCGCAGGCGTGACGTGCTGACCCAGGACCAGCCCTACGCCAACCACAACGGCGGGCAACTGGCCTTCGGCCCCGACGGCCACCTCTACATCGCGCTCGGCGACGGCGGCAGCGGCGGCGACCCGCACCGCAACGGCCAGAACCTCGGCACGCTGCTCGGCAAGATCCTGCGCATCGACCCGCGCGGCACGCCGTACAAGATCCCCGAGGACAACCCGTTCGTCGGCAAGGAGGGCGCGCGGACCGAGATCTGGGCCTACGGCCTGCGCAACCCCTGGCGGTTCGGCTTCGACCGCGACAACGGCGACCTCTGGATCGGCGACGTCGGGCAGGACCGATGGGAGGAGGTCGACTACCAGCCGGCCGGATCCGAGGGCGGCGAGAACTACGGCTGGAACCTCCGCGAAGGCGACAAACCCTTCAGGGGAGGCAAGGGCCGCGAGCTCACCGCCCCGGTGATCACCTATCCGCTCCACGAGGGCGGCAACTGCTCGGTGATCGCCGGCTACGTCTACCGAGGGGACAAGATCCCCTGGCTGCAGGGCCGGTTCCTGTACGGCGACTTCTGCGCGGGGTGGGTCAAGGCCGCACCCGTCGACGAGCTGGACAAGGACGCGAAGGTCGGGCAGGTCGAGCAGCTCTCGTCGTTCGGCGAAGGGCTCGACGGGGAGCTGTACGCGCTCAGCCTCCAGGGCCCCGTCTACCGGATCGATCCCGCCTGACGCGTTCGATCAGGTCCTCGACCTGGTTGTTCAGCCGCGACCCGCGAGTCCAGCCCGCGTAGTGGGTGAGGAACACCACGACCTCGCGCAGCTCACTCTCGTCCAGGTCGCCCGCGCGCAACGCGGTGTCGAGCTGGACCTCCACCTGCTCGTCGATGCCCTGCCCGACGAGCAGGCCGAGCAGGAGCAGGCGGCGCTCTTTGACCGAGAGGGCACCGCGCGACCAGATGTCGGCGAACATCCGCTCCGCCATCATGCCGAAGCTGTCCACAGTCTCCATGGCCGGTTCTGTCATTGTCCGCTCCGGGTAGCAGGGATCCTTCTATCTTTCGCTACTTTGCCGGTTGAACCAATGGGGGGACGCCAACGTTGTACGGGCGTCCGCACAAGAGCCCGCATCCGATCTGTGCGGATCTGTAACAAATGAAGCCAATGTACGGCCAAGATTTGGTCAAGATTTTACACCGTGCACTCGGCCTCATTTCACATGAAAACGGGCAGAACAACTCCGTTGGTCCGTAAAGCGGAGGTAAGCCCAGGTGAAAAAAACACGGGCTTGGATCGCGCTCTTGGCCGCGATCTTCATGCTGTCAGCGTGCGGGCAGCCTGATTTCACCTACGTACGCGACAAGGAAGGCACCACCTACTTCAAGGTGCCCTCCTCCTTCAGCCAGCTCAACACCGAACCCATCGAGATCTACCTGACCGGCGACCACCCGAACTCGGAGGCGGCCCGGCTGCGGCGCCAGCAGGTCTGGTCCACGGCCTTCGACCAGTCGGCGCAGCCGTCCGTCGAACACCTGCTCAGCTCGACGGATCCGTTCGTCTACGCCACCGTGCACAAGCTCACGGACGAGCAGCGGGACGCGATCTCGCTGGACCGGCTACGCGACTTCATCCTGCCGGTGACCGATCAGGTCCGCACGCTCTACGAAGCCAAGGCGACTCAGGCGGGGCGGCAGCCGCTGTTCAACCGGTTCGAGCTGATCAGTGATGAGGTCCTCCAGCTCGACCGTGGCGCCAGGGGAGTGCGGGTCCGCTTCAACTACCAGATCGGCGCCGACGTCCAGACCTTCGACCACACCGCCATCCTCGACGAGCAGGGAGCCACGGTCTCCGTGATGCTCATCAGCTGCCAGTCGATCTGCTTCAGAGCGCGCGCGGATGAATTCAACAAGATCAAGGAAACCTTCAAGCTGCTCAGGCTGCCCGGATGAGGGAGCACCATTGACCACGACCACGCATCACAGCGGGCTGCGCGCGCCCGGTAGCGGCCCCTCCGATCCCGAAGCCCTGACCAGGAAGAAGATGCCGTTCTGGGCCCGGAGCAAGTTCCTCGTCGGGCTGGTCCTCGCCTTCTTCGTCCTCACCTGGAAGGTGATGGCCGACTTCGAGGGCATCGTGTCCTTCGGCGAGGCCATGCGGGCCATCGCGTACGCCTACCAGTGGATCTTCTGGCTGCTGGGCGTCGAGGCCCTGCGGCAACTGCACTTCTTCGTCAGTGAGCGGTGGTCGGCCTACCACCGCTTCTGGAGCCGGCGCGTCTTCGGCGGGTTCGAGCGGTGGTCCCACCGGCGCTTCGACGACTGGACCAGGTACCGCTTCGCCCTCGCCGCGAAGATCATCTTCTGGGTGGTACTGATCGCGCTGGTACTCGGCGCGGTGCTCGGCACCAACCCGTTCCTCGCCCTGTTCAGCGCGCCCGCGCTGCTGTGGAAGGCGATGCCGTTCCTGCTCCAGATCGTGTTCCTGTTCTTCGTGGTCATCATCCAGTTCGTCGGCCTGTTCTGGTTCATGTCCAGAGGCGGCGTCGAGACGTACTTCCCCGACGACATCAAGACCCGCTTCTCCGACGTCTGGGGACAGGACCACGTGGTCGAACGCGTCCAGGAGAACATCGTCTTCCTCGAACGGCCCGACGAGATCGAGAATCGCGGCGGGTACGTGCCCAGCGGCCTGCTGCTGTGGGGGCCGCCGGGCACCGGCAAGACGCTGATGGCCGAGGCGGTGGCCGGCGAGACCGGCAAGCCGTACGTGTTCGTCGACCCCGGCGCGTTCACGAACATGTTCATGGGCATCGGCATCCTCAAGGTCAAGACGCTCTTCAGGAAGCTGCGCAAGCTCTCGCTCAGGTACGGCGGGGTGATCGTCTTCTTCGACGAGGCCGACTCGCTCGGCAAGCGCGGCCGACTCGCCCAGCAGGGCCCGCCGGGGCAGGGCGGTGGGTTCTCCGGCTGTCACGGGGTCAACTACCTGTCCGAGGAGAGCCGCTCGGTGCTCGCCTTCCGCGCCAGGCGGGAGGTGGCGGAGCCGGCCACCCGCAACCGCTTCATCATGGGCGGCGGCGGTGGGATGAACAGCGGCGACCCGGGCACGCTGCAGGCCCTGCTCACCGAGCTGTCCGGGCTCAAGAAGCCGCGCGGGTTCTTCAACCGCCTGATCAGGCGGCTGCTCGGGATGCGGCCCAAGCCGCCGCCCAAGTTCCGCATCCTCGTCATGATGGCCACCAACCGGCCCGACGCGCTCGACGAGGCACTGCTGCGGCCCGGCCGCATCGACCGTATCTACAAGGTCGGCTACCCCTCCAAGGCCGGACGGGTCCGCACGTACCAGGGCTATTTCGACAAGGTCGACCACGAGCTGACCGAGCAGCAGATCGACAAGCTCGCCACCATCACCCCCTACGCGACGGGCGCCACGATCAAGGACCTGGTCAACGAGTCGCTGATCACCGCGATCCGCGACGGCCGCGAGGTCATCTCCTGGTCCGACGTGCTGCGGGCCAAGCGGCTCAAGCAACTCGGCCCGCCCGAGGACGTCGAGTACATCGAGCGGGAACGGCACGCGGTGGCCGTGCACGAGGCGTGCCACGCCGTGGTGGCCTACGTGACCCGCTTCCACCTGGAGATCGACATCGCCACGATCGAGAAGGGCGCCGACTACCTCGGCATGGTCGCCTCGATCAAGCCCGAGGACCAGTTCACCCGGTGGAAGTCCGAGTACGAGGCCGACATCATGGTCTCGCTCGCCTCCCTGGCCGGGGAGCGGATGTTCTTCAGCGAGGACAACTCCTCCGGCGTCTCCGGTGACCTGCACTCGGCGACGTTCCTGACCGCGCTCATGGAGTCGTACTGGGGGATGGGCTCGGGCGTCACCTCACTGCCCGCGCTGCAGGAGCTGGAGATCCACGGCGGCAAGGCGATGCCGCGGCGCGCCGGCGGTGGCGGGCCCATCGGCATCACCGATCGGGAGCCGAGCCGGGGCCAGCCCGAGCTGACGCCCGACGTGCTGGGGGAGCGGATCGAGTTCAACCTGGTCCGGCTGCTGGAGAAGACCGAACAACTGCTGGAGGAGCATCGCAGAGACGTGCTCTGCCTCGCGCACGCGCTGGAGACGCACAAGACGCTCAACGGCGACGACGTGGTGGCGATCATCGAGCGGGCGACCGGGCCGCTGATCGACGGCACGATCTACTCCTCCGACGAGCTGTACCAGGAGCTGGAGGAGTACCACCGCGACGCGGCCAGGGCGCACAAGGAGCACAGCCGGATCGATCGCGACCTGCCCGGCCAGGTGCAGGAGGAGCCCGCCTACCCGCCCAACGGTCAGACCGCGAGCCGGCCGAACGGCCAGCCCGTTGGCCAGGCAGGTCAGTCCGGTGGTTGGCTCGAAGGTCAGTCCGGCCAGTCTGGTCAGCACGCCGGTTGGCCCGCGGGGCCGGTTTTCCAGCCTGGGGTCGCCGAGCCGGTGGGGACCGTCGTGCCCGCCGAGCCGGTCGTGGTGACCGCCGAGATCATCGCCGGGCCCACCACGGTGGTCGCCGAGCCGGGCCGGCCCGAGTTCGTACCGTGGGCGCCCGATCCCATCCCCGTCTACGCGGCGGCGCCACCGCCCCTCCCGGCGGCGCCGCCGCCGCCCAGGCGCCGGGCGTGGATGGTCGTCGCCAGCCTGCTCGCGCTCGTCGTCCTCGCGCTCATCACCGGGCTGGCCCTGACGGGCGCGACCCCGGTCGTCGGGCTGGCCTCGCCCGGGCTGCTGCTCGTCCTGTTCGTCGTCGTGGTGGCGGTGATCGTGGGCGCCGGCCTGGCGCTCATCGCCATCAAGGCGGTACGAGCGGCGCAGACCAAGGCGGAACACGAACGCGACCAGGCCCACGCCAGGGCGCAACTCCTGGCCGCCGCGATGGACCCCGACACGGCCATGCGGCTGCTCGGCTACGACGGCAGAGGAACGGACGGGAGGCCCTAGATACGGACGAGACCGTCTAGATGCGGAGGGTTAGATGCGCACGTCGAGTCGGCCGATCGGCTCGACCAGCTCCTCCTCTTCATAAGCGAAGTGCGAGAGCAGGACGGCGGACAGCCGCTCGGCCTCGGCCCGTACCCGGTCGAGGCCGGTGTCGCCGGCCACCAGCTCCACGCAGGCCTCGTCGAGCCGGGTCAGCAGCGCGGCAATGACCTCGTGCTCCTCCTTGAGCTTCTCGATCACCGGCTCGAGCGAGTCGTCCCGCTTGAGTATCGCCGGGAACATGGCCTCGTCCTCGATCGTGTGGTGCACGGTCACCAACCGGCAGAACGTCGCGCAGAACGCGCCCAGCGTCCAGTAGTTCTGACGCATGGTCAGCCGATTGATCATCGACCGCAGCGCGGCGGCGTCGAGGGCGCCCGCGGCGACCTGGTCGAGCGCGTCCCGCACCTGCCGCATCTCCTGGCGGTAGCCGTCGTGCACGTCGACCAGATGCCGGCCGAGCTGCCGCTGCGCCGGCGTGAGCGCCTCTGGGTCGTGCTTGGTTCCGCGTGGCCTGCGGGCCTCGTCGAGATCAATGGTCACTACATCCCCCTTTGTAACAAATGATCGCATGGACTGGGGGATCGCCCCTCGTACCCGGGTTGATTAACACGACGTTCACATGCGGGCAAAAACCGGGAAATGGTCAGCCGGAAGACTCGGCGTGGCTGTGAGACATCCTGAAAGGACCGACGTGAGCTACAAGGCTGAGTACATCTGGATCGACGGCACCGAGCCCACCGCACTGCTGCGCTCGAAGACGAAGATCCTCGCTGACGGAGCCGAGCCGTCGGTCTGGGGCTTCGACGGCTCCAGCACGAACCAGGCGGAGGGTCACTCGTCGGACCGCGTGCTCCGTCCGGTCTTCACCTGTCCCGACCCGATCCGCGGCGGCACCAGCGTGCTGGTCCTGTGCGAGGTCGAGGAGATCGACGGCGCTCCGCACAAGAGCAACACCCGTGCCCTGCTCCGCCCGATCGCCGAGCAGTTCGCCGACCAGGAGTCGTGGTTCGGTATCGAGCAGGAGTACACCTTCTTCAAGGGCAGCCGCCCGCTGGGCTTCCCCGAGGGCGGCTTCCCCGCCCCCCAGGGCCCCTACTACTGCGGTGTCGGCGCCGACGCCATCTTCGGCCGCGAGATCGTCGAGCTCCACCTCGACCGCTGCCTCGCCGCCGGCCTCTCGATCTCCGGCATCAACGCCGAGGTCATGCCGGGTCAGTGGGAGTTCCAGATCGGCCCGGCCAGTCCGCTGGACGTCTCCGACCACATGTGGATCGCCCGCTGGCTGCTCTACCGTACGGCTGAGGAGTTCGGCGTGGAGGCCACGCTCGACGCCAAGCCCGCCCGTGGCGACTGGAACGGCGCCGGTGCGCACACCAACTTCTCCACCAAGGCCATGCGCGAGGGTTACGAGCCCATCATCACCGCCTGTGAGGCGCTCGGCGAGGGCGACAAGCCGATGGAGCACATCACCCAGTACGGCGTGGGCATCGAGAGCCGCCTGACCGGCGCCCACGAGACCGCCCCGTGGAACAAGTACAGCTACGGCGTCTCCAACCGCGGCGCCTCCGTGCGCATCCCGTGGCAGGTCGAGGTGGACCAGAAGGGCTACATCGAGGACCGCCGCCCCAACGCCAACATCGACCCGTACGTGGTCACCCGCCTGATGGTGAACACCTGCTGCTCGGCCCTGGAGAAGGCCGGCCAGGTCTGACCCCCTGTCGTGAAGCGACCCCTGTCGTGAAATGAACGGAGGAACGCGGGCACCCCCGATATGGGCTCGCGTTCCTCCGTTTCTCACGCCAGGCGGGACTGGTAGACCCTCCGGGCCTCCTGCATGACCGCCAGATATTCGGCGCTCACCCGGTCCCTGACGAGCTCTTCCAGCAGCTCCAGCCAGCGCAGGCAGAAGGTCACGTCCTCCTCCCTGGCCACCCGCCGGCTCTCGACGTCCAGATAGACCGGGCTCGTGTGCGCCCGTACCTGGCCGCCGCCCTCGGCGACCGCCACCACGTAGGTCGGCCAGATCACCGCCAGCTCCGCCGTCACCTCGCCGGGCGGCCCTGCGGCCAGCTCGCCGTCGGCGGTCAGCAGCCGCACCTTCTCCACCAGCGGCCCGATCACCCGCCCGGTGACCCGCACCCTGCTGCCGGGAGTCAGGTCGAGCGTGGCGCCGGGGCCGTGGCCCTCGACCGACAGCTCGAGGAACGGTCCAGTCGTGGCGAACGTACGGCCGTGCCGTACCGCGTCGGCGTAGGACTCGGCGGTCAGCCGCCCGTCCACGTGCGCGTACGTGCGCTCGCGCCCGATCGGCCCGAGCCGCTGGGCCGTACCGGCGACGGCGGCGACACGGTTGCCCGCGCCGATCAGCCTGCGGTAGGCGCGGTCCGAGCCGATCGCCGAACAGAAGCTGTCGACCAGGCCCAGCGCCGCGTCGACCACCGACAACCGGGCGTCGTACTCCGGATCGCCCGCGCCGATGAGCTGCTCGGGCGTCTCGACCGGGCCGTGGAAGGCGTTGGCGTAGCCGATGAGCGCGCCGCGCTCGCGCAGCTTCCGCACCGTGTCGTGGCACTTTTCGGGGCCGAGCGCGTGGTGGGCGAGGTCCACCCTGGCCACGTGCGTCTCGTCCGACCAGGGCAGATCGCGGCCCGACCAGCGCTCGACGGCCTCCTTGTCCCCCTCGGCGCCCGGCAGCAGATTGATCACGTGCAGGTCCTCGCCGTGCTGCGAGTCGGCCACCCACCGGGGCGGCCGGTTGAGGTGGACGTGCAGGTCACCGCCGTACCAGCCGCGGGCCGCCGCGTCGTAGATGCGCTGCGGAGCCAGCTCGACCAGCGTCTCGCCGTCGCCGGGCACGAGCGTGGTCTCCGCCGAGTCGTACTCCATGCCCCTGGCCGCCCTGATCGTCAGCAGCTCGCGCGGGACGTCGAGTACCAAATCGTCGCCGTGGAAGTACGGCACGCCGTCGAGGTCGCGCGCCGGTGGGGTGTCGCGCGGGAACCAGCCCTTGCCGTTGGCGCTCCACACGCTCCAGCGGCAGGGGAAGCCTGCCCGCAGCCGGAGTGTCCGTTTGGTCTTGGGTATCCGTGCCGTGGTTAACGGTGTCGGATCGTCACACATCGGCTTCTCCCTGTAATCGAAGGCGCCGATATCGTGACACGGCCATCACTCGCCGGGAAGCCTGCGCTTCCCGGCAGGGTGGCTTTCTTCCTCCAAGGTAGAAAGATCTAGAGCCGGAAACTCATATCCGGTGCGATGTCCACGACGTCCATCTGGGCTTTCTGCAGGCGGCCGGAGTGGTCCCAGTTCATCGCCTGCCAGCGGGTGAACTGGTCGAGCACCCAGATACCGGACTGGCGGCTGCCGTTGCCGGACTTGCCGTTGCCGCCGAAGGGCAGGTGCGCCTCGGCGCCGGAGGTCGAGTTGTTGACACTGACCATGCCGGCGGAGATGCCCTCGCGGAACTTCCACGCGTGCCTGGCGTCGGTGGTGTAGATCGAGCTGGACAGGCCGTAGCCGGGCAGGTTGGCCAGCTCGATGGCCTCGTCGAGCGTCTCGAACGTCGTCACGCCCACGATGGGCCCGAACGTCTCCTCCAGGAACAACTGGTCGGTGGCCTTGACCCCATCGACCACGACGGGGTGGTAATAGAGGCCGTCGTCGCCGGTGAAGTCGCGGCGCGGGCTCTGGTTGGTTATTCTCCCGACATTTCCTGACACGACCCGGTGGTGAGGCTGGATCCAGGTCAGGTACTCCTCGTACCGATCCGCGAACTTCTGGTCGAGCAGCGGGCCCGCCAGCACGTCCTGCTCCGGGTCGCCGATCTTGGCATCCTGTACGGCCTGGGCGAACCGCTCGACGAACTCCTCGTGCACGCTCTCATGCACGATGACCGTGCCGAGGCTGGTGCAGCGCTGACCGGCCGTACCGAACCCGGAGAACAACGCCCCCTCGACGGCCAGATCGAGATCGGCGTCCGGCATGATCACCATCGGGTTCTTCCCGCCCAGCTCCAGGCAGGCCGCCTGCAGGTGCCGCCCGGTGAGCTCCCCGATCTTCCTGCCCACCTCGCTGGACCCGGTGAACCCGACCTTGTGTACCGTGCCTTCCTCCAGCGCCCGCTCCAGCCCCCGGAAGGTCTGGACGCCATCGGCGAACACGATGTTCAGCACCCCGTCGGGCAGCCCCGCGGCGGCGAACAGCTGGTACATCGCATGCGCGGACGCCGCCGCGTACTCGGCCGGCTTCCACACCACGGCATTGCCGCAGAGCAGCGCCGGAACCAGATACCAGGACGGCACCGCGACCGGGAAGTTGCCGGCGGTGATCACCGCCGCCACCCCGACGGGGTTGCGGAAGGTGAACAGCTTCTTGTCCGGCATCTCCGACGGCACGGTCTGCCCGTACAGGCGGCGGCCCTCGCCGAGGAAGAAGTCACACGTGTCAACGATCTCCCGCACCTCGCCCAGGGCTTCGGCGTACGGCTTGCCGATCTCCTGCGTGACGAGGTGAGCCAGAGCCTCGGCATTGGCCTCGACCAGCCGCCCGATCGACGCGATCACCCGCCCTCTCACCGGGGCCGGAACCTTGGCCCACTCCCGCTGAGCCTCCTTGGCGGTGCGGCAGGCGTCGGCGAAGGTCTGGGCATCGGCCAGGCCGACGCGGGCGACGACCTCGGTGATGCGCGCGGGGTTGGTCGATTCGTAGGTGTCGGTGCCGGCGGCATCCTTACCACCCACAACGGAGACGATCTGACGGGTCACCGGTGCCCTCCTCATTCAGTCCTCAACACAGCCAATCATCCCCCAACCCCACCCTCCACCACGCTCAGCCCCACAAGCACGGTCTTCGCTGCGCTCAGGCAGTTCCCGGCTTACAGGCATCGGCTTCGCTGCGCTCAGACTGTGCTTATTGGAGCTCCGCCCCAAACCCCAGCAAGGGGCCCCGGCCCCTCGCGCACCCCTGACGTTGACCGTCTGGCTGAAAAGCGGAAGGTCGGCGGTTCGACCCCGACCCTGACCATCTTGTGACCAGCGAAAACCCCGAACCATGATCACGGTTCGGGGTTTTCGCATCAACGGATACATCAACCGCTGAGTGGTCTCTTTTCCGAGCCGCTTGAGCGCCTTTGTCCTTTCCTCCAAGGACGCGTGGCGTACACGTTCGGCACCAAACGCGGGCTCACCTGGCTCAAATGATCTATTGGGCGACGGGAGTTCACGCCAAGTAGAGGCCACTGCGCCTCTCTACATCTGTCGACGTGGACGGCGGCCTTAAGCCGCGTGCGCGCGTGCCTGCAGGGATCGGATGACGCTGATGTCGATCCCGATCTGGTCGGCGAAGCTCCCGGTGTCCCAGTAGGAGCGGATGCTCTCGATCAGACCTTCGTCATCGAACTCGAAGAACGACGCCATCCTCATCGAGTAAGGCCGGCCGCCCGAGGCCAGACCCAATGACTCAGCCACGCTGGATGGCACGGCGAGCGTGCCGGTTTCGATGAACTCGCACGCCGCCGCTCGGCCCTGCGTCACGCTCGCCAGTATTTCTTGGCGGACGTCCGGGATGACAGTGTCGAACACCATCGACCAGACCGGCCTGATGCTGTCCTTCCCCCGGATCGACTCTGGGCTGGTCGGGAACTGGATGGTCACGTCCTCGGCCACAAACGCCAGCAAGGCATCGATGTCGTGGTCACTATACGCCTGGTGGAACTGATTGATCACGTCTGTGAGCTGCATGCTTCAGAGATTAGTGGCACATCTGCCAATTGGCAACTCTGCCATTTGGCGTCCGTGTCAGGTCAAGGGTTACGCTGGGCGGCGTGACGGCTGGCAACGCGGAGGGTTTGCGCGCACGCAAGAGGAGGCGCACCCAGGACGCGATCATTGATGTCGCCCTAAGCCTCTTCGAGGGGAAGGGCTATGACGCCGTGTCGGTGGAGGAGATCGCGGCAGCGGCAGACGTATCGCCACGGACCTTCTACCGGTACTTCCCGGCCAAGGAGGACGTGCTCCTCGGCGGACAGGACATCGGGGTGGCGACCCGTAACGCACTGTTCGAGCGACGCCCGGGGGAGAACGACGTCGACTTCGTGGCGCGGGCGATGCTCGCCGGTCTGACCGCCGGCGACCCGGCTCGACAAAAGCGGGGATACAGGCTGGTCCAAGCTGTGCCGGCGCTTCAGGCGCGGATGTTCCAGCTCGTCTGGCGCGGAGGTCAGGAGCACTTCGTGTCGGCACTCCTCGCTGATGGACCCCGGACACGCGACGCCGAACTACGCGCGCACGTAGTCACCCATGCCGTCACCGACGCCATGCGCGTCGCCGTCACCTTCTGGCTGGAATCAGGCCAACACGGTTCCCTTGCGCAAGAGTGTGAGAAGGCCTTGTCGTTTCTGCGTGAGGCGTTCAGCGAAACAGGGTGACCGGGGCGCGGGGGCCGCCGGTGAGGGCCCCGCGCTCCCTGGGGCGTTGACCGTCTGGCACCAGGCGGGGCTGAAGCCGCCCATCAGACTCTTCGACTGGCAGGCGAAGTTCCTGAGCCGTCGTAGCTGACCAGACCGGATCAGGTGAACACGGGCCAGGTCGGCTGTTCATCTGTTCATCGAGCCTGCCCCAGCAGAATGCGTGACCACAGCCGTGCGGCCGCAGGGGCGCGCACCCACTCGCTTTGATGTTCGAGCACACCATCGCAGCGGTAGAAACGCCGGACGAACATCAAGCCGCCTGCCTGGCACAACTCGTAGACGATCGACTGACATTCGCAGGTGTGGTCGCGGACACGTACCCGTGTGGTGCGCTGATCGCACTGCTGCCAAGCCACGCGCTTGTAGCCAGCCTGCAGGGCCAGCGGATGGACACCGTGGTACTCCTCGCCGAGATGGCTCGGGTTTGCCACGGGATCACGCCTGGTCGCCGGACGGAACGGCGATCCCCTGTTGCTGTTGTAGCTCCTGGACCAAGTCGCACGCCACCGCTTACCTTGGCCGACAGAACAGCAACAACGTCGACGCCCCTCCACTTCCTGCGACGCCGACTGGGGGCGGTCTATGCGCCCTTCCGATGGCGCCGCTCCTGGACGATTTGTGCGGCCGTCAACCCACACACGTGCTGCACGAACCACGGGCGTTCGTTCGCGGCTTGCTTTCCGTCCCACTGCTTGGTGTCCGGCTTGGGCATGTTCAGTGGCGGAGATACCTTGGTCGGCCGGTAGGCGGCAAGCCAGTGCTGGCCGTTCCCGTAGGTGGGGTTCCAGTAGATGTAATCGCCGCCGACGACCGGTTCGAGGTCGAGGTCGATTTTGAGGCGTCCGTGATCGAGCAGGTAGCACCTGAACACGTCCTGCCCGCAGTCGTTGCAGCGCTCGGGTCCGGTGGTCATGCGGTGTCGCCGGTGGGTGGGGCGTGCGGTGGCCTCGTGCTGTGCAGAAGAGCTGATTGCCAGGCCAGTGTGGACGCGAGCGCGATGGCGTTCTCCTGCCTGACGGTTCGCATGATGCCTGCCGTTGCCATCTCCAGGGTGAGCGTCCGGCGCAGCTCGGCCGTCCACCACATCTGCCCGGACGCATTGCTCTCGTAGTGGATGTCCCAGCCCGGATAGGTGTTGCGGAGCACCGAGAGCTGGCGGCCGCGCAGGTCCAGTACAAGTGCGGCTTCGGCGATGACCTGGCGGACGTTCGGTTCTGAGGTCTGGATGAGCGCGTGCAGTTCGACGTCGGTCATCGCGCGGTGGTTGTTCGTGTCCCGGTGCACGCTTCCATCACAGTCGCCCGTGGTAAGACTCCGGGAGAGGACACCGGAGGCGCACCCGGCTATCCGCCTGTGTCCGCCCGTCCCCCGGAGGTGTGCGCGCGATGAGCAAGGTTCCGGCCTGGGCCGGTCGGCTACGCACCGAGCGGACCACGCGAGGATGGTCTCAACGGGATCTCGCGGCGCGACTGTCCAGGGTCGCCGACAGGGTATTGCCCGAGCCCGAGAGCATGGTGCGCAGGATCCGGGACCACGAGTGCGGCAAGCACCGGCCGGAGGACGAGTACGCCGAGCTGTACTGCCGCGTGTACGGGTTGAGCGAACAAGCCCTCTTCAACGAAGAGGATGAAGAAACGTACCTCGGCGACGAGATCGACGCGATCGAGCTCGCCCGTCAGGCAGGGGCCAGCGACGTCGGCCGGGAAGCTCTGGAACGACTGGAGCTCGCCGTGGATGATCTGGCGTCGGCCTACCCCCGCACACCGCCGGCCCAGCTACTCGGGCGTGTGAGGCGGCACCTGGAGTACGTGGTGCGGCTCGTCGACGGCAAGAAGACCCTCGCCGAGCATCGACGCCTGCTCGTGGCCGGCGGCTGGCTGTCACTGCTCGCGGCCACCTGCCACATCGACTTGCGCCAATACCCCGCCGCCGCGGCACGCCTGCGGACCGCGGGCCAGTTGGCCGACCACGCCGAGCACCCCGAGATCAAGGCGTGGTGCCTGGAAACGGAGGCGTGGCAGGCCCTCACCGAGAGCGAGTACCAGCACGCCATGATCCTCGCCCAGGGAGCGCAAGACGTCGCCCCCCGCGGAAGCTCGGCCTACATCCAGGCGAGCGGGCAGGAAGGCCGGGCGTGGGCCCGGATGGGGAAGGGAACCGAGACCAGGGCAGCGCTCACCCGGATTCAGCGGATGGTCTCTCCCATGCCCATGCCCGACCGGCCAGAGCACCACTTTCGCTACGACCCCGCCAAGAGCGAGGCCTACACCGCGACGACGCTCTCATGGCTGGGCGATCCCGCGGCGGTGGACTACGCGAGGCAGGTCCTTGCACGATTGGAGTCCGCCGAGGACGGTGGTCCGCGCCCCCGTCGAGCTGCGTCGGCGCGCCTGGATCTGGCCTTGGCCTTGCTCGCCACGGACGAGCCGGGAGAGGCCGGCCACATCACCCGCCAGGCGGTCATGAGCGGTCTGCTGGTGCCCTCGAACTACTGGCGGGCCAAGGAGGTCATCGCGGGCGTCGAGGAGCACGGCCTGGCCGAAGCCGTCGAACTGCGCGAGGTCTACCGGGAACTGTACGGCCGGTCGTCGAAGTCGCCGAGACCGCAGCTCAGCGCATGAACCCGTGCGACATAGTGCCGCCAGCAGGCCAGGAACGGCAGAACCAAGCTGTCCTGATGAGGACTCTCTGCCTCGACTTCCCGAGTCTGGTGAGGGTGTTGCGCTTGCTCCGGCGGGCATGAGCGTGGGGTGCTCGATCCGGGCAATCACGCCGTATCTTCCTTGGTGGCTTTCGCCTCCAGTACGGTCAGGCCGGCGTCGGCACGGGGGCCGGACGCCACTGTTCGGAGCCGAAGACCTCGTAGCGGATCCGCTCGTCCGGCACGCCGCGGCGGTGCAGGCCGGCCCGGACCATCTGCATGAACGGCACTGGACCGCACAGGTAGACATCCGCGGCGGGGTGCAGTGGGATCGCGTCAGTGTCGATGAACCCGGTGAAGGCGTCCGGGGCGTCCGAGACAGTCTGCTCGTACCAGACGAGGTTGCGGAAGGAAAGCAGTCGGGAGCCGTTGGTGATCATGTCGGCGCGTAGTGGGTGGCGTTCCATGCTGCGGTCGGCGTGCACCGCTGTGACGTCGCGTGTGGGCTGGGTGCGCGAGACATGGTCCAGGATGGCGGCCATCGGGGTGATGCCGACGCCCGCGCTGACCAGGACCAGTGGTGCTTCGCCGGCGCGCAGCGTGAGTTCGCCGTACGGGTGGCTCAGCCGCAGCCGATCGCCGATACCCACGTGGTCGTGCAGGAAGCCGGAGACCACGCCGTCCGGGGTGCCGTCAATACCGCGCACCCTGCGTACGGTGATCCGCAGCATGCCGGCGGCGGCCGCCTGCGAGAGGGAGTACTGCCGCAACTGAGTGGTGCCGTCGGGTAGGTCGGCGGCGACGGTGACGTACTGGCCGGGCAGGAAGCCGGGGGCAGTGCGGCTGTCGGCCGGCGTGAGGATGAACGACACCGTGTCATGCGCCTCGGTGATCTTGTTCGCCACGACGTATTCCCGCCACGGGGTGGCGCTGTTCACGCCGGCCTCGGCGTAGAGGCGCGCCTCGTGGCCGATCAGCCGGGCGGCGAACAACCAGTACACCTCGTCCCAGGCGGCGGCGATCGCCGGGGTGACCGCGTCACCGAGCACGGTGCCGACCGCACCCAGAAGGTACTTGCCGACGACCGTGTACTGCTCCGGGCGGATGCCCAGGGCGCAGTGCCGCTGTGCGATGCGCTCCACGATGTGGTCGAAGACCGGGGCGTCCGGGCCGGCGCCGATCAGGTGCCCGGCGAACGCGGTGACCGCACCGGCCAGCGCGTGCTTCTGCTCGCCGGTCGCCTGCGCGCTGCGGCTGAACAGGTTGAGCAGATCAGTGTTCTCGCCGAGCATCGTGTCGTAGAAGACGCCCGAAATGGTGTCGAGGTGCTCGCCGACGACGGGAAGAGTCGCCTTGACGATCGGGACGCTGGTTGCGGAAAGCACTTGTTCCTCCAGGTGCGGGGATAGGTGGCGGATCAGCGACGGCCGAGGCTCAGCAGCACCTGCTGGGTCGGCGGCGCGGTCAGGTCCCCGACCGTGAGCGGGTCGAGGCTGGCGTAGAACGCCTCCTGCGCGCGGCGTAGAGCTCCGCGCAGCAGGCAGCCTCGGCTGAGCGGGCAGATGGGGTCGCCGTCGCAGTCGACGACCTCGGTCCCGCCCTCCAGTTCGCGAATGAGGCCGCCGATCGAGGCGGTGCGGGCTGTGGCAGCGAGGCGTACACCGCCGCTTCGACCACGGATGGTCTCCAGCAGGCCCAGGTGCTGCAGGCGCTGCACCACCTTGGCCAGGTGGTGCCGGGGTACGACGAGGGATTCGGCCAGCTCGTCAATGGTGAGCAGGTCGTCGCGGGTCGCGCCGAGCATGAGGATGCGGAGGCTGATGTCCGTGGAGCGGTTGAGGTACACAGGACAACCCTACTAAAACAGGAGTCTTAAAGTCCTCTTTTGTGGGTGATGTCACTGGGGGTGGACCGGTACGCGGATCTCCTCGGCCCTGGTGCTCCGAGCCATCTGCGGGCGCGCAGGTCCGATCTTTGCGCGTACCCGTGTGCGGATCTACCGCCGCACTTTGATGTACATCATCATGTACGCTGATGGCATGAAGGTGATGACCATGTCCGAATCGCGGGCCAACTACGCCGCCACCCTTGACGCCGTCATCGACGACCAGGAAGAGGTTCTCATCACCCGCCCTGGCGGAGAAGGCGTCGTCATGGTGTCGCAGCGCGAATACGAATCGATGCGCGAGACGCTCTACCTGATGGCCTCTCCCGTCAACCGCAGACGGCTGTCAGAGGCGGTCACCCGTCTGGAGGCCGGAGGCGGCACCGTCCGCGAACTGGTCGATGGGGACACCACCCCGTGAAGATGCTTTTCGACGAACTTGCCTGGGAGGATTACTGCTACTGGCAGCGAGAAGATCGACGTATCCTCAAAAGGATCAACCAGTTGATCGCCGACGTAGCCGGCAACGAGAACGAAGGCATCGGCAAACCAGAGCCGCTGAAGTACGAGTGGTCCGGCTACTGGTCCCGGCGCATTACCTCAGAACACCGGCTCGTCTACCGCGTCAACGACGACACCATCATGATCGCCGCCTGTCGCTATCACTATGAGAAGTAGTGTCCGTCCGGTCGGCAAATCTCAGCATCCCGCCTCGTTCAGAGAGGGCATTGGGGGCTTTGCGCTGCCGGTGGAGCCCCTCTTGCGGGAGATGCCTGCCACTCACCGGCTGTAACCAGGGAGATCTACGCCGGGGCCCGACGGAGGGCCCGGCATCGGGTGACCTTACTCACCGACGACCTCTCGGCGCGCGGATGTCGTGATCTCGTTGATTTCGGCCAAGGCTGAGTGCAACTTGACTCTGTCGGTTGCGGTGGCGACGTCCGTCTCCAATGCGTGCAGGCGGGCCGCTCGGACGGGATAGCGCTGAATCGCCACAAACTCCCCCCATTGCTGCAAGAAGTTCTGCAGAGGTGCCACGGTGCTCTGCCGCGCCGCCTGCTCTGTCGCCTGGTCGAGGTGGTCGACAAACTGGCTGAGGTAGGCCGGAGCGATCTGGGCAACTGCTGCCCTGAGGGCGGCGGTGGTCAGTGGCGGGCGAGGGATCACTGCCTCACTGTCTTGATGCGGGGTGGACATCGTTGACCTCCAAGCTGTTACGCCTCAACGCTGCCGATACAGCTGAACCCTTTCCACCCTGGAAAGCAGGTCAAGACCCTGATGTAGATGACCGGCGCCACAGCCTCAATCCCGGCGACCGGGCCCTTCGGCATCACCCAACTCGAGCCGTCGGCAATGCCGACGCTCGTGCGGGTCACTCGCTCACTGCCAGCCGGTCACGGTGGAGGTGCTCGTCACACAGAACTCGTTTCCCTCCGGGTCGCGCATCACCGTCCACGTGTCCGGGTTGTCGTGGGAAACCGGATCCTGCCGCACCTCGACCAGCTGAGCTCCAGCCTGGACCAGCCGCTTGACCTCGGCCTCCATGGAGCCTGAGGTCACCAGGTCCACGTGTAGCCGGTTCTTGCCCACCTTGGGCTCGGGCACCTTCATGAAATACAGTGATCCGCCGAGGCCGGCGGGGTCGCTGACCTGAAACTCGTCGGGGTTGCGCCGGCTGACCTTGTAAGCCAGGGCCTGCGCCCAGAATTCGGCCTGGCGAAGCGGGTCGCGACAATCAACGACAACAGCCAGCAGCGAAACCGACACCTTGACCACCCCGTCACCGAGAACCAGGCGCCCCCCGTCAAACATTGTAGGACGTCGTCTTATTCGGCGAGTTGGCGGTAGCAGATGAGCGTGGCGGCGTCAGGGACGAAGGAACCGAAGTGGTCGGCTCGGCGTTCGTAGCGGCGGGTGCCGGCCAGCCGGGAAACGGTCCGTTCGACGGTGGTGCCCCAGTTGTCGGCTGGGCTCGATTCGCCGCGAAGATCCGGCCGCCAGCGGCGACGCTTTGACTGGCCGTTCTCCTGTCCTGGGGAACGGCCAGTGATGCTGTGGGTCACACGCGAGTCAGCCGGTCATTTCTGGAGCTTCCGGGCGGTGGTCAGGACCAGACGGGCGGTGTTCTCGGCCGCCGCGAAATGACCGTTCATGACACGAATCGGCACCGACCAGGCCGCCACCTGCTCGTCACCCGAACTACTGGGGATCTTGACTGGCGTAGGGGGCGCCGTCGAGGGTTTCCGGCGTGATCAGCTCCACCTCGTTCTCCTTCAGCGCGTCCAAGAGATCAGGTGGCGGGGTGGAGTCTGTGACGAAGTAGTCGGCGCCGCCGAGCTCGGACACCTGGGCGAAGAGCCGGCGACCGAACTTGGACGAGTCGGCCAGGATCGCCACGCGCGCCGCCCGAGAGATCATCTCTCGCATCATCGCCGCCTCGGCGAGGTTGCTCGTCGTGTACCCGGCGGTCGCTGAAACGGCGCCGACCCCGATCAACGCCAGATCGCAGCTGATGTCCAGCTCGCCTCCGTCGGACGCCCGGAAACTGACGGGGCCGATGGTGGCCAGCGTGAGGGTGCGGACCGCGCCGCCGAAGACGTACACGTCGCGGATGGCTGAGGGCGGCAGCGCCGGGGGTACGAGCAGACTGTTCGTCACCACTGTCAGGTCCCGATGGTTGCGCAGGTTCCGGGCCGTGGCAAGAGTGGTCGTACCGCCGTTGATCATGATGATCGACCCATCCTTGACCAGCGACGCGGCAAGTCCCGCAATCCTCTCCTTCTCGCGTTCTTCCATCTTGAGCCGCACGTCCACGGCTCGGTCGACCCGGGAGAGGGTCGTCTGACTGACCGCTCCGCCATAGGTGCGGACCAGGACGCCGTCGGCGCTGAGCTGGTCCAGGTCCCGCCGGATCGTGTCGATGGAGACGCCGAAGCGCTCGGCGAGTGCGGTGACCGTGACCTGTCCGGTCTCTGCGACGTATGCCGCCAGTTGGGCCTTACGTCCTGCAGGTAGACGGCGCTGCCGGTCCTCTTCGTCAAGGGTCACTGACCCTCCCATCTCTGCGGTAGTCGCGCTAAGGATCAGCGCAACAGAGGAGTGAAACAGGCCTAGAACTGCAGACTACCGCATAATGCTGCCCCATCTGGGCAAGATGTTGCTTACTCTGGGAGTCTGGCATCGGAAGCCTCCCCTGTCAGCGCACCTCTACGGCTCGCTTGCCGGACTGTGCGGTTTCTAGCAGTGTTTTGCGTTATTAGGTCTTGTGGGGTGGCGTCATGCGTTGTTAATGTGGCGGAAACCAGCAAAGAGCGGTAACACCTGTACAGCAAGGAGGTCGCGATGACCGGAGGCAGCACCCGGTTGCAGGGCCGGACGAGGCGACTACTCGGGGTGATGGCGGTGGCGATGATCGGCGCCACCGCCGTGGGATGTGGTTCCACCTCGGGATCAAGCGCGGGATCGAGCGGGGACGGGACCGTCACGCTGGAGTTCGCGCAGTGGTGGGCGCCGGAGCTACCGGCCGGATCGTTCGACAAGCTCATGACGGAATTCACGGCGCAGAACCCGAAGATCAAGGTCAAGCTGCTGAGTGGCCCGTACGCGTCCACGAAGCAGCAGTTGGTGTCCGGAGCGGCGTCGAAGACGCTGCCTGATGTTGTGGGCCTCGACGGCGCATGGGTGAGCGACTTCGCCAAGCAGGGCGCCATCGCTGACCTGTCCGAGCTCATGACAGCCGCGAAGTACGACTCGAGCCAGCTCGCGAGCCAGATCCAGATCAAGGGGAAGACGTACATGATCCCCGTGGTCAACTTCGTCTACCCCCTGTTCGTCAACAACGATCTGCTCAAGAAGGCGGGGGTCGAGAAGCCTCCGAGCACGCGCACGGAGTTCTTGGACGCGGCCAAGAAGATCAGCGCCATCGGCGGCAACGTCAAGGGCTGGGCCCTGCCACTCGACACCGCCGTTCCCAACGGTGTCCAGAATGACGTGATGTCATGGCTGTGGGCATCGGGCGGCAGCATGCTCACCAAGGACGGGAAGCCCGACCTGACCGGCCAAGGCGTCAAGAGCACCGTGGAGTACGTCAAGAGCCTGAACGACGCGGGCGTCATCGCGCCCGGAGCACTGACCATGAAAGAGCAGGACAAGGTCGAGAAGTTCTCCACCGGTCAGGTCGGCATGATGATCGACTCCTTGGCTCACATCACGCTGATCAAGAAGAACGATCCCAAGCTGAACTTCACGGTGGTGCCGATCCCGGCCGAGGACAGCTACACCGGCAAGCGCGGCATCCCGTACGCGTCCTGGGGCATCGGCGTCGCCGAGTCCTCGGAACACAAGGCCGAGGCGTTCAAGCTGGTCCAGTTCTTGATGGACAAGAAGGCGAACTCGGAGCTGAGCACGTTGGCGAACGGGTTCCCCGGCAACAAGACGGCCGAGCCGGACTTCAGCAAGAGTGACGCCCTGTTCAAGACGGCCTTCGACATCTACAAGGCGGGATATCCCGCCAACGAGTTCGTGGGGTTGCCGAAGTCCGAAGACCTGATGCGTAGCTTCGATGAGCAGCTACAACTCGTGCTCACCGGCAAGGAGAGTGTCGACGACGCCCTCAACAAGGCGCAACAGGCCTGGGCGCCGGTGCTCTGACCTTCCGTACTTCGTGGGCCGCGCCGACCGTGCGGCGCGGCCCCGAACCAAGGAGACATCGATGGAAACCGCGAAACTCGATCCCGCGGCCTCCCCGGGAGCCGCAAAATCGGCACCCGAATCCTCTGCGTACCGGAGGAGAAGGGCGCGGCCTTTCCCTGGGCAGCGGGTTGTCCCGTTCGGCTATCTCTCGCCGACGCTGATCTTGATCTTTGTTCTGATGGTCATCCCCATCGCGATGGTGGTCAGCTATTCGTTCAAGGACAACGTGATCGTCGAGCAGAATCCGGTCTTCACCGGCCTCGCCAACTACGCCACGGTGCTCACCGATCCCGACTTCCTGGCCGCGCTGAAGAACACGTTCATCTTCATCACCGTGAGCACTGTCGCTCACCTCGGCCTCGGGCTGGCCTTCGCGACGATGCTCAACTCGCCGTTGTTGAGCGGAGTGACGAAGGCCATCTTCCGCATTGTCTACATCCTGCCCTGGCTTTTCACGGTCGCCGTGATCGCGGTCATCTGGCGGCTCATGCTGGACCCGTCCGGGGTGATCAACTACATCCTGACCACGATCGGCGTGATGCGAGCGGAAGTGGGCTGGCTCTCCGATCCGGGCACGGCGCTCTGGGCATTGACCTTCATCAACATCTGGGCCGGCTTCCCCTTCTTCATGATCAGCATCCTGGCCGGGTTGCAGGGCATCTCGCCCGTTCTGTACGAGGCGGCCTCCGTGGACGGCGCAACCGCTTTCCGCCAGTTCCGCAATGTGACGCTGCCACAGCTGAAACCGGTACTCCTCAGCATGGCCGTGCTCGATCTCATCTGGACCTCTCAGCAGTTCGCCCTCATCTGGATGACCACCGGTGGTGGCCCGCTGAATGTCACCGAGATGCTCAGCACGTACACCTACAAGCAAGCCTTCAGCAGTTACGAGTTCGCCACCGCGTCCGCCGCCGCCGTCATAGTGCTGCTGCTCACGATGATTCTGGCCTTCTTCTACGTTCGCCTGCAAAAGGAGAGGTGATCACCCGTGCTCACCCGCAAAAGGCGGCGCCTAGGCGCGAAGATCGCCGTGCTCACAGCCTTGTGCATCGGCGCGGCCTTCGCCGGCCTTCCAGTCGTGTGGATGCTGTCGACGTCGTTCAAGAGCAATGGGGAGGTCTTCCAGGTTCCGCCGCGGCTGATCACCGAGAACTTCTCGTTCGACGCCTACGCGAAGATCCTGGGCGACGGGGCCCAGCTGAGGTTTTTCATCAACAGTTACATCGTCGCGCTGTCGGTGACGGTACTGACATTGTTCGTGGCCATCCTCGCGGCTTATGGATTCAGCCGCTACAACTTCCCGATGAAACGATCCATCAACGCCGTGATCGTCACCGTTCAGGCTGTGCCGCCAATCACACTCGTCATTCCTTACTTTGGTCTCGTGGTGGCGCTCGGCCTGTATAATACGTATCCGGGGTTGATTCTCACGCACATGGTGTTCACCCTGCCCTATGCGATCATCATGATGACCGCGTATTTCAACACCTTGCCCCGGGAATTGGACGAATCCGTCAAGGTGGACGGGGCGTCGAGCTGGACGGCTCTCTGGCGGATCCTGGTGCCCATTTCGGTTCCTGGGCTGGTCGCCGTCGGCGTCTACACCTTCATGATCTCGTGGAACGAATACCTGTTCGCGTTGACCCTGACTCGTACCGACGACATGCGAACCGTTCCCATCGGCATCCAGCTCCTGATGGGCCAGCACTCCTACGAGTGGAATCAGATGATGGCCATGAGCATTCTGGGATCCATCCCGGTGCTCGTGTTGTTCCTTCTCTTCCAGCGGCGATTCATCGGCGGCCTCACCTCCGGTGCGGTCAAGGCCTGACACCTCACCCCCCAGCGATAATTTTCTACCCAGAAGGAGAAATACAGTAATGCTGACGACCGGCAAGGTGCTCCTGGCCGTGGCGAACGAAAAATACTTCGCCGTGCCCGCCTTCAATATCAGTGACTACGCCATGTTCAACGGCATCGTGGACATCAGCGAAGAGAAGAACGCGCCGCTTATCATCGGGATCCATCCCGACGAGGTACGGCACCTCGGACCGGACGTGATCGTCGCGATGGCCCAGCGGGCGCACCGCTCGTCCGTGCCGATCGCGATTCACTGGGATCACGGCGCGACCTATCAGGAAATGCTGACCGCGATCAGGATCGGCTTCACCTCGGTGATGATCGATGCCTCGATGAAGTCCTTCGAGGACAACATCGCGATCTCCAAGAAGGTCACTGAGACCGCGCACGCGGTCGGCCTGTCGGTCGAGGCGGAGCTGGGGACGATCGGCAAGACCGACAACGAGGCCGAAGACGGCAGCGACGCGATCATCTACACCGACCCGGCGGACGCCGTGACCTTCGTGCGGGAAACGGGGGTGGACAGTCTCGCGGTGGCCATCGGCACCTATCACGGCATCTACCCGAAGACCCTGAAGCCGGAGCTCAAGCTCGACCTGCTGAAGGAGATCAAGGACCGGGTCCAGATCCCGCTCGTGCTGCACGGCGGCTCGGGCAACCCTGACGACGAGATCGCGGAGTCGGTCAAGCTCGGTATCAACAAGATCAATATCTCCAGTGACATCAAGCTGGCCTACCACATGAAGATGCGCGAAGTCCTGGCCGATGAGAGCCTGCGTGAGCCGAACTCCATCCAGCCGCCGTGCATCGAGGCCATGAAGGTGGTGGCCGCGCAGAAGATCGACCTCTTCGAAGCGGCCGGCAAGGCATCTCTGTACTGACATGACCAGTCATGTAGTCCTGGGCTTGGGGGGAGGCGTCGACTACGAAGTCAAGCTGTCCTCGTCGGTCTTGGAGAAACTCGTCGGCGAGTACCAGATCCACAATGCCGAGCTGACTTCATCGGTCACCGTGACCAACGAGCGCGAGCTGGTCATTTCCATTCTCACCTACCTCAAAAAGGGTGGAGGAGGCGAGCACTTCGTCGCCTCCTCCGAATGCCTGAGCGCATTCGCAGGGCGGTTCCCCAAACGAACAACTCTGGGTGGCACCTCCGTTCGAGCGGCGATGGAGATGAGCCGGCTCGGCGTACCATCCACCCTGCACCTGGTCAGTCTCAACGACATCGTCCGCCGCCTGCTGCCGGCAAGCTGCGACTACATCTGTAGCGGCGACCAGGACACCCTCTATCCGCACCTGATCGTGCAGTACGACCAGGACATGCGGGTTCGAGCAGGTGACATCGACGTCCGTGCGCCATTTCCGAACAGATTGATCTACGTCAACGACCCGGCGAACGAGTCCATGCTGCTGAGCGGCGAACTGGGCTCGTTGCTTCGCGACGCACGGGTCTTCCTGATCTCGGGATTCAACGCGATACGGGACCAGCGAACACTTGACCAGCGTCTGTCCACGCTGAGAAGCCACATGCGACAACTTCCAGCCGAGGCGGTCGTCTACTACGAGGATGCCGGATTCCACGAGCCGGGCCTCAGTCAACGGGTGCGTGACGCGCTTCTGGAAGTCATCGACGTTCACGGGCTGAACGAAGACGAGATGCAGTCGTACCTGGGCTACGCCGTCAACCTGCTCTCCGTGACAGAGGTGGCACACGCCCTCGAATCGCTGCAAGCTCTCATCCCCGTGACGACCCTGGTTGTGCATACCAAGTATTGGTCGGCAGCATTCGGCGAGAGAGCCGGCGAGTACGCGGAGCCACTGAACGAGGGCATCGTGATCGCCAGCACCCGCTACTGCCACGGCGATGAGTACACGGACCACCACTACGAACTCATGCGGAACCGGCCGAGGCGAGCGGAGGCGGTGGAGTTCGCCGCGGCTCTGGAAGACCGAATGGGCGGGGTCGTTCGTTGCCTGCCTGGCTTCGACCTTGATGTTGCCGCGCCCACGACCATCGGGCTCGGGGATGCGTTCGTCGGCGGGTTCCTCGCCGCTGTCTCCCGGGGCGGTTCAGGCGGTCAGCGCATCACGTGAGATGAGTTGCTAACTTGCCCATCTCCTCATAGTGATCGTTTTCCCGCTTAGAGTGATATTTCCGCGCAAACGCCCTGAAGCGCTGATGGCTTCGGGGCGTTCTCGTACCTGTTGATGGCGACGATAGGCGGTCGGTCGCGAGGTTCGCCGTCGCAGACTACGGTCGCAGCGGTGTCCATCAGCGGGTCCTTCGTCGCGGCGACCAGCCCGCGCAGTGTCCTCCCTCGCGACAACCGCGTCGCATCGTTCGGCTTACCCGCCCACGCTGAGCCGTTCGAACGCGTCGGCCAGGTCAAGGAGAACCTCGTCGTGGCCAGGCAGGCCGTCGAAGCTGAGCCCGACTGGCAGACCCGAGGCCGTGAGACCCGCGGGGACGGAGATACTCGTCAGCCCCGCGATCGCGGACGGGTCGGTGTTGCGCAGATAGGCGGCGGTCGTGGGTGTCGCCACCCCGTTGAGCAGTACGTTCTCGTCGCAGCCGATCGGGGTGGCGGGAAGCGGAGTGGTCGGCAGCGCGAGCGCGTCAAGCCGGTCGTCCTCGAAGGCCCTGCGGTAAGCACTGATGAGCGCCGGCCTGCCTGCGGAGAGGATCTGCTGGTAGAACTCGTGCGGGACGGGCTCCTCCCAAAGCGCCATATGGAAGAGAGCGCTCTCGAGGGGGCCGGCGATCTGCTCGACGACCTCCCAGGCCGTGATCGGTGAGCGGTGCTTGTTGAGATACGTGGCCAGATCGCGCACGCTCTCGAAGGCGATGAGCGGAAGGGCTATCGGTGCGGCCAGCGCTTCCACAGCCGATACCTCCGTTTCGACGAGCGTCGCTCCGGCATCGGCGAGCCGCGCCAGCGCCTCGTTGACGACGACGCCGAGTTCGTGGTCGACCCCGTCGTAGAAGTACGAGCGCGGAACTCCGATGCGCTTCCCCACCAGGTGGTCGGCGGCTGGCTTGGGGGCCTTCGGCCCGCCGGTCATCGCCTGGTCCAGCATGCGCACGTGGTCGACGTCGCGAGCGATGATTCCGACGGTGTCGCGCGTCGTGGAAAGCGGAAGGACCCCGTCGAGGGGGTAGCGACCCACGGTCGGCCGGTAACCGACGCACCCGCACAGTGCCGCGGGGATGCGGCAGGAACCCGCGGTGTCTGTGCCGAGCGCGGCGTCGACGATTCCGGCCGCCACGACGGCGGCGCTGCCGCCGCTGCTGCCTCCGGCGATCAGGTTCCTGTCGTGCGGATTGCGCACCGGACCGTAGGTGGGATTGTTCGACGTGACCCCCGCCGCGAGTTCGTGCAGGTTGGTCTTGCCGATCACGATCGCTCCGGCTGCGCGCAGACGCTCCACGACGAGGGCGTCCTTAGGCGGGTACCAGTCCCGCAGCGCGGGTGTGCCGGCGGTGCAAGGCAGACCCGCGACGTCGATGTTGTCCTTGACCGCGATCGGAGTTCCCGCGAGCGGGGATTCGGGCCGGCTGGAGTCGTGTCGGAGCTCGTCTCCAGAGATCGTGGAAATGAAGGCGTTGAGGTCGGCTTGGCGGTGCGCCTCGGCCAAGGCCCGTTCGACCTCGTTGAATGTGCTGCTCGTCATTTCGATGTCCTTGTCGTCATGCGGCGGGGACATGGGCGGAAGCGAACGCCGCCTGGGTGCGGCGCCGCAGCGTCTGGTCTTGGAGGAAGTCGATCGCGGTCATCGCCAGCGCCTTGGCGCCGTCGGCCAGCGCCTGTTCACCGCGTTTGGACGCCGCCCACGCCGCGAACTCCGGCTCGTGAATCATCACGTCGGGCGGTGCGCAAGCAATCGTCGGGTGCAGGACGGGGACATGGTGGCTGACGTTCGCCATATCGGTGCCCCCGGCCGGGAACTGCTCGTACGGGGTGAACTCGCGACCGAGCAGCGTGGCGTTTGCTTCGTAGGCGTCGGCCAGCGGCTCGTTGACGCGCATATCGAGGTAGTCGGCGTCGGCCCACCGCACTTCAGCCGTGCACCCGCTGGCTTGTGCGGCGCCATGGAAGCACGCCTCTACACGTGCCTTAAGGTCGCCAAGCTCACGGGCATTGGCCGCGCGGACGAAATAATGGCACGCGGCTCTCCCGAGAACGACGTTCGGCGCCCCACCGCCTTCGGTGATGACCCCGTGGACACGCTCCTTGTCCCGGATGTGCTGCCGGAGTTGCGCGATCGCCTGGTAAGAGAGCACAGCCGCATCGAGAGCATTTCGCCCAGCCTCGGGCTTGACCGCGGCATGACTCGCATGGCCGGTGAAGACCACGCTCACCTCGGCGATGCACGCAGTCCTGACGGCCTTGAGATCCCAGGATGCCGGATGCACCATCATCGCCGCGTCCACACCCTCGAAGGCGCCCTCGCGGGCCAGCAGTTCCTTGCCGCACCCGCGCTCCTCGGCAGGTGCGCCGAGGTAACGGATCGAGCCCGGAAGCCGGTCGATGAGAGTGTGCAACGCCAGGGCGGCCCCGAGTCCGATCGCTGCGATGAGATTATGTGCGCATGCATGCCCCACGTCGGGCAATGCGTCGTACTCGGAGATGATCGCCACTTTCGGGCTGAGCGAGGAACCGAAATCCACTGCGAAGGCGGTCTCCAGTCCGTAGGCGGACGGCTCGATGGTCAAGCCCTCTGCCCGCGCGACACCGATCAAAGTCCGCACGGCTTGGTATTCGGCGAACGCGAGTTCTGGTGTCGCGTGGATGCGATGGCTGAGCTCCACGAGCACCGGAGTGATCCTGTCGATGTGTCCGATGGCGGCCCGCTTGAGCTCGTCGGTACGAGCGCCGGCGCTGGTGGGAGAGTTCATCTCGGCCTCTCGGTGGGTCCGGTCACAGGCACCTCACGGCCACGTCGTACCGCGCTCATGACGAGATCGGTGGTCAGGTCCAGGCGCTCGTGATGCGGCAGATGCCCCACGTTGTCGAGCAAGGTCACATCGGCCCGGTGGAAAACGCTCCGCACGTCCGCCTCGTACAGCGGGGTGACCCGGTCCTCCCGACCCCACAGCACCTGTACCGGCAGCCCGAGGTCTTGTACCTGTCGGTACACGTCACGGGAGTCATGGATCGGGATGTTCCGGATGGATGATGTCAAAGCGCGCTTGAACCCCTTGAAAGCGAGGTCAGGCACGTATTTGACTCGCAGGCGTTCGACCAGGCCCTTGTCCTGCGAGTAGTCAGCAAGACGTCGCTCGAGGACGCGTGAGCCGACCACGGAGAATATATAGGTGCCGATCACTGGCGTTGCCATCAGACGCTGTCCACGGGTGAGGGCAACGCCGAATCCGTCCGGCGCGACCAGCGTCAAGCTGCTCACCGCTCCGGGGTGACGCAGTGCGAACTGGGATGCGATCGGGCCGCCGAAGGCCAGTGCCACCAGGTTCACCGGCTGGCGCAGATCAAGCGCTTCGAGCAGGTCGACGAGCTGGTCATCGAACAGATCATGGGTGTACCTCACGCGCGGCCTGTCGCTGTAGCCGCGGCCGTACAGGTCGTATCCGAGCACCCGGTGACCCGACTCGACCAGGCGCTGGAACAGCCCGTCCCAGATCCACAGGGAAAGGGTGGCGCCCGGGACAAGCACCACAAGCGGGCCGTCCTCCGGGCCGTCGAGGACGTAATGCGTCGTTCCGTGTCGGAGATCGGCGAACGCACCCGGCGCCTGCCGTCGAGTCTGCTCGTCCATAGGCACTCGTTCGCGACGCAGGTACCCCAAGGCAACGAGCGCGGCTCCGGCGCCCCCTGCTTCGAGAAGAAAGTCCAGCAACACTGCCTCCAAGTGACTGACTCTCAGTCAGTGAGTGCCTCGAAGCTACCTGCCCCGCTCTAACATGGTCAAGGGATCGCACCATGGGACCGCAGGAGACCTACATGCCAAGTACGACCGGCCGGCCCAAGCGCAAGCGGGTAGCCAAGCCCCAAGAGGAGCGACTTCAGGACCTACTCGATGCGGCGCAGGCCGTCTTCTACGCGAAGGGAGTGTCCGACGCGACCGTCGGCGAGATCACCGACCGGGCAGGGGTGGCAAAAGGAACGTTCTATCTCTACTTCCAGTCCAAGCAACATGTCGTAGCCAGCCTCTGGGAACGTTACGTGAATGACCTGCTCGGGATCGCGGACCGGACTTTCGACGGCTGGCCGGGCGAACAGGGCGATGTGGGCGTCATCTCCGACTTCATCGAATCCCTCACCGACCACGCGATCGCGCACGCTGAGCTCCACCGCATCGTCTACTCCTCCGCCGACGCCGAGGCGCTTGAGCTGTGCCGCAGCATCAACCAACGCGTCGTCGACCGCTTGGCCGACGTCATTCGCCGCGGCAATGAGGCCGGACTCTTCCGCAGCACCCACCCCGAGCTCGCTGCCAGGATCCTGTATCACGGTGCTCACGGGACCATGAACGACGCGACCGCGGGCACGGTCGCCGCCGACCGAGACCAGCTCGTTGCGGCATTCCGCGAAGTAGCCGGACGGGTCATCACAGGCTGAGACGGCGGCTGCCACCGCGTCCGGGATCGACCGGCCTGAGGGGTCGTAGTCGCCGATTCCGTGCACGCTTCGACCCTGCCGCTCAACGCCCTGACCGCCGCGCAGGCGCTGCACCTGCTTAGGCTGCGGGAGGGCCAGTCCTGGGTATGCCGGTTTACGGCCTCGACATGCGCACCCCGGTGAGGCGCAACCGCTGGCGTTCACGGCCGCAGGCGTGTAGACGGACAACCACGTGCCCCTGGCCGCTGAGCTGCTTAGACAACACCTCAGCTACCGGGAGCCCGCTCCTGTTCACGGGTCAATGAGACAGAGATGACGGGGGAAGCCGGCATTTCGGATGGGGCCGTCATGCCACCGAGCGTATGTGCGCGGTTCTTGCGACTAGTGTCGCGCGGGCTTGCCGCCATCAGGGATAACCGTTAGATATAGTGGGATAACGGTTAGAGGAGGGCCCAATGCAGCAAGAAGTGGTGCTGGCGATGCTGGCCAAGGAGCCCTCACACGGCTACCAGCTGCGCGCGCGGCTGCGCGACGCGCTCGGCCCTCTCGGTGACGCGATGAACGCCGGGCACGTCTACGTCACGCTGACCCGGCTGGAAAAGGCCGGCCTGCTAGCGGTCGAGAAGTCGGCCGAGGGCACCGACCGGTCGGATCGCAAGGTGTACGCGCTCACCCCCAGCGGCCAACAGCGAGTCGCCGAGTGGATCGCGGAGGTGGACTGGCCAAGAGGTGACCTCGCGGAGTTCCATCTCAAGCTGATCGCGGCCGCGTCGGCCGGGTTGGCCGACCCGATCACCATCGTCGACACCCAGCGCCGCGAACTGCTGCGCCGGCTGCGTGACGCCCAGCGCGCCGCCATGGCCGAGCCGGACCGCTCGAACGCGGCGCTGTTGCTGGAGGGCATCGTGCTCCGGCTTCAGGCGGACCTGCGCTGGCTCGAGGCATGTGAGAGGAACTGGACCCAGCGAAGGAGTGGGTCGTGAGCAGCACTGCCGACACGTCTGTGCTTCGCGCCCGTGGGTTGAACACGAGTCCGGGCAGACGCTGGTCGTTGTCACTCACGACGCGCGGATCGTGGCCACCGCGGACCGGATGATCTCGATGCGCGACGGCGCGCTCGTGGACGAGACCCGGCTGACCGGTGACACCACCGGGCAACTCGACGCCCTTGCCGGGCTCGAGGACTGAGGGCGATGGGCTGGCTCGCCGCCGAACTCGCATGGGCAACTCCCCCCCATCGATCGGACTCGGACCGGCCCAGGCTCCCGCTAAAGCTCTGACGTGGGAGCGACCTTCTGCGGTTCGGGAGAAGCCAAGGGACTGCGTCCCGATGTGCGGGCCGACCGAATGAGCCAGGTGGGGGAGACGAGGGCCGCGATCACGGCGGCGAGTACGGGCAGACCGGCGATCAGCACGCCGATCGCCGGCCATGGGGTTTCGAATGGTGCCCGTGGGGGCGGCTCCCAGTCGGCCGAGGTGGTCATGGGCCACACCAGGAACAGGCCGATGACGCACCCGGCGGTCGCGCCGATCGCCGTGCCACATGCCGCGCCGACGGCCGCTCGGCAGGCGGCGAGGAACCGCAGCCCTGCGACTGAGCCGCCGCTGATCCGTAGCAGAATGCGCGCCGAGCCGGCCGAGCGGGTTGCGACCAGTGCGCCGGCGAGGGCGATGAGAATCACTACCGCAACGACGTACAGCCAGTAAGGCGGTGCCTGATATCCCCGCTCGACGTAAGTGACGGCGATTCCGCCCAGTCGGCGGTCGAGTCGCTCCTGCTCTGTCGCCGAAACGCGATAGTGCGAAGGGTCGATGATGAACTGATCGGGCTGTAGCTGGACACCAAGGTCTTGTACCACCTCGCGGGGAACAAAGAGCCTTCCGAAACGGGGATCAGGGGGCCTGACGGTGATCACCGGAATGGCCTTGATGGCGGTAGAGCCGCCGGTCGCGGAGAGGGAGTACCGGACCTCCGCTGAGTCGGTTTCTTCGTTGTCCGTCGCGACCACCACGGCCGTGCCCTTGTCATAAGGCGTCGAAGGGTTGCCCGTGAGGTAGCGCAACAACGCCTGGTCGCCAACGTAGGGATCAGACCAGTTGCTGTAGTCGGTCGCCACATCGAGGAAGCCCGGTCCGCGATCAGAACTCTTCTCCGTGATGGGTGCGCCGGGTAACTCGCGCTGGATGGCCGCCCGTACGGTGGCCGTCTGATCTGCGCCGAAGCCCTCCACGACGAGTGCGCCTGGCCGGGCATCGGGGTAGTAGTCCGCCCCTCCCTGCGCCGTCATGGCAGGTGCGATGATCATCAGTGCTGTCGCGATGGCGGCCGCGACCATCGTCGTCGCCACTCCTGCGGCGGTTCGGGCGGGTGCGCCACACACGTGACGGACGGTCGGCCGAAGCGCTCGCGGCAGAAATACGGCGCTGCGCCGGACCACTTCCAGCAGCCATGGGACGAAGGGACCCAACCCGAAAATCAGCAGTGCTCCACCGAATATGCCTGCCAGGGCGGTCAATGCCGAGTCGAAGTCGTCATAGTGCTTGTCCGCTTGCGTGGACCACGCGGTAAGCGCCATCACCGCGATACCGAACGTCGCCACGACCGCTCCCCAGACCAGGGGATACAGGCTCATACGATTCCGCTGCTCACGAGGGGCCGACAGCGCCGCGAAGAATATCGAGCCGCATACGACTGCCGTCGGGATGCCTAAGACCACCAAGAGAACCACGATCATGAATGATACGGAGCTCGCTAGCGCCTTGTCCGCCTCGACCGAAAAGCGAAATGCCGCAGCCGGGAGCCCGCCGGGCCATCGGCGTATGAGAACCGATCCGAAAATCGGCGGCGAACGCGGCCTGCCAGCCCTCAGGCCAACATGAACGGCTCTAGAACCCCAGGCCGAGCAGCACCGTGTGGGCGTTCTCCGGGCTGTGGACATGCTTTCCCAGCTTCGCCATGGAGGACACTTTCTCCGTCTTGAGAACCTCGATGAGGTGCCGTGCCAGCCAGTCGCCATCCACTTCGCCAGGACCGCCCGCGTCGAACGTCCACGATCGCACGGTCCGTTCGACCCGCTGCGACCAGCCCAGTCCCTCGCCCGGTAAGAAGTACTTGAACCACCCCACGACGGTCAGTCGCTCGGCGGAATGGATGGCGAGAATCTGGCGATTTCCCCCGAACACGGTGACGCTCACGTTCCTGCCGATCGCGCACGTCTCGGCGGGTAGCGTGCGGACGAACGCCGACAGCGAACGTGGCAGCGCCGCCCACCGAGGCACCCGCCACCCGCCCGGCGTGCTGAGCCCCTCATTGGCGGCATCTAGATACTCGATGACGAAACCACCCGGCAAATGCGACGGCTCTCCCCACTCGAACGCGGTCTGCCGCCATTCCTCATACGGCTCCGTCGGCTGCAGGGAAAGCTCCGCGCCGGTCTCGGCGGCGCGTAATTCAAGCGATTCGGCGCCTGGCCGCCGCCAGCGCAGGAAAGGGGCTCCCCAATCCGGCGACCGCTCGTACCAGGGACCGATCGGGCCATGACTGCCAACGCTGTCAGCAGCGCCGATCGCGTTCTCCACTGCCTCGGCGTGCCGCTGGAACGCGGTGGACGGTTCTCCCTCCAAGGAAATGGGGACGACGAGACCGCGAAACTCGCGGCCGCCGGCGTACCGCCGCTCATGCTCCTGTACCGGCACCAACCGGCCGCGCTCCTCACCCAGCGGCCGCAGCGCCTCGCCGGACCAGTCGCCGGGGTCCACCTCGTGCCACAGCCATCTGGCGATGTCGGCGGTGTCGTCCTTCCTCATGGGCGCGATCATAGGAGGAATCTGACGTTCGGATGTGATGGCGGCAGGCCGTCGTTGGCGCTGGGCCTCGACCAGCCACGCTCTGCCTCCTCACGGCACTTTGGAGCCCTTGCTCAGTTCAGGCCTGTCAGTTAACGTTCTTAGTGAAACGATCCAGAATGGCAAGCCATGGGGATTGGCGGTGCCATTCAGGGCTGACGAAGTAGCTGGATCATTCGCGATGCCCGTGCTTTCGGACGCGCGGTACCGGGGGGAAAAGACGCGCAAGCGTCTGGGAACTGACCCAACGGACCGTAGGACCGGGATCGCAGATGATCGTTATAAACGCAACCTGGCAACGCGTCGCACTCTGCGGCCTCTTGGCCGTGCCCTTGGCGCTGGTCATCGTTTGCATGGTCCCTGCCTTGCTCGTCCTACCGTTCTTCGCTTCCGGCCGTGAGTTCATCCTCAAGCTGCTGGACAAGATCACCGCTTGGGCGCGCGCAATCGTGCCCAAGGTCGATGTCAAGTGATCTTCCATGCTTACGGGGCATGCTGCAAAGATCGGTGCCTCTACTTGTTGGGCCAGGGCGGCTGCCGGACCGTTTGAACAGTGCCGCGGCTAATAGCGTCCTGCGCGGAAATTTAGTGCGCCCATGATTTATCGTGCCTGACCGGTCAAGATCTGCAACCACAGATCTCGGGTAGCACGGGCGAGCAGCCATGTACTTTCAAGAGTGCCGGCGTCCGCATCACCGCTGTCGATGATCTGGACGGTGTGGTTGGCGTCGGGCAGCCGTACCTTCTGGATCTCCTGGATCTGCGCCAAGACCGCCGCGGATCGAGACCGGAACACCTTGATCGCGACCCACTCTCCCGTGTCGCTTCTGGCCAGGTAGACGCTGTCGCCGGCCAGCGGTCCGTCGATGCTCTGCGGTTGCGGGCCTGGTAACGCCCGGAGACCGGCTTTCCGCGGGCGTCGCCTCGCCGATAAAGATGCCGTCCCGGTTGGAACGGGACCCTCGACGTCGGGTACGCGGCAGGCGGCCGACGCCATGAAAAGGCGCCCGCAAATCTTGGTCAACTGTTCTGAACAGAGATGCGCCCCGAACATTCGCCAGGCCCAGGCATGTTTCCCTGTTGGCGGCGATACCGACAGGTCATTCGTTACCGACAGGACAAATGTCCTTTTCCATATAGGGGCGGCCCGATGGGCTTTCTTGCTAAATTCATCGGCGGCACGGGGGCCGCGGTGCTCGCGCTGGGTGCGATGCCGCTGCCGGCACAGGCGAGGTCTGGCCTGGTGAAGGACGTGACCGTCGCGTGCGACCCGGGCGCGCTCGTCACGGCGATCCGCACAGCCAACGGGATCGGAGCCGCCAGGCTCCTTCTCGCGCCGAACTGCGTCTACGACTACGCCAAGGCGGCCGACCCTGGGGACGCGCTGCCGGTCATCACGGGCGACATCGCTCTGGTGGGCGGGTCGAGCACGGTGATCAGGCGCGATCCGACCGTATCTGCCACCTTCCGTGTTCTGGAGGTCGCATCCGGGGCGACGCTCCATGTCCAAAGGATCTCCATCTTGGGCGGAATGACGACGGGCCTCGGTGGTGGAATCCTCAACGCGGGCACCGTGGTTCTGGACCAGACCACCCTTGCCGGCAACCGCGCGGGAAACGGTGGCGCGTTCGCCAATAGTGCGGGCGCCACAGCGACGATCTTCCTCAGCCGGCTCAACGCGAACTCGACAATGGGCGTCGGAGGCGGCGCGATCATCAACTCGGGGACGCTGACGCTGTCCAAGAGTGTCCTGGCCGGGAACAGTGCACCGATCAACGGCGGTGGGCTGAACACCCAGGCGTCCGGCGTGTCGCACCTCATCCGTAGCACCGTGGACAACAACATATCCGGCAGCCTGGGCGGCGGCATCTCCAACCTGGGAACCACCACGCTCGATCGCGTCCTGGTCACGCGGAACAAGGGATCAGCCGGCGGTGGAATCGCCACCGGCAACGCCAATGTCGTCATCCAGAACTCGATTATCCGTGACAACATCCCCGATAACTGCAATCCGCTGAACACCATTCCGGGCTGCGTCGACTAGCCGTCGGCCATTACTGCTCGGAACTCGAGCACAAGGGTATGTCCGGTGGACCTCTGTTCAGCTGCGCGACGAACAAGGTCCACCGACCGCCTACGGCGGAGCAGCGCGATCAGCAGGCTGCTGGTCGGTGCTCGGTTCGTCGCGGCTCCAGATCTGCCTGCCTCGAGGAAGGTCTCTGATGCCACCACCTTCCGGGATCATGCCCCAGAGGAAGGGGATCAGATACTGAGGCGGTGCGCTCAGGAGCACGGCCAGCTCGTCCTCGGCGACGGTGAGGGTGAATGTCGCGCCTGACCGACTGGAGTTCCATCCTTGTTCGACGGCTCGCCGGACGCATCCCGCGACGAGGACGGGACGGACCACGATCGTTCGCTCTCCGTTCCAGTTGTCCGGCCGGGCGCAGGAGAGGGTCACCATGAGAATGCTGCCCGGCTCCTGGGCTCGCTCAACGGCGAAGGTGAGGGGACTGGAGCCGGTGCCTTTGCGGTACGTGGGCTTGTGGCTGACCCGCCAGCGGAAGACGGTGCCGTCGACGGTGATGAGCCGTGACCCCCTCTTGGGCATCGCCACAGCGGCCTCCAGGACCAGCGAGAAGTGATGCGGAACGCCCGCAAGCCTAGAGGGAGGGCTGGGTATTCATGGCGCGGTGGACCACCTCGAGGAGGGTGGCGGCTCTCTGGTCCGGTACGCCCTCGTGAATGCGGTTCATGACATAGCCGAACGCGAGGCCGCTCGCCGGGTCGGCGAAGCCGAGCGATCCGCCGTAGCCGGGGAACCCGAAGGCGGTCGGGCTGTACCAGAAGGCGTCGGGTGTCGGCAGCCCGAAACCGGTGCCGATCCGGACGGGTACCCGCAGGATGCGGTCGATGCCACTGACCTGCTCCGCGGTCGCCGCGGCCAAGGTCTCGGGGGAGAGGATGCGATGCCCGTCGACCTCGCCGATGAGCGCGGCGTAGAAGCGGGCCAGCGCGCGGGCCGTGCAGATGCCGTTGCTCGAGGGCATCTCCGCGGACTGCTCGTCGGGGTCGTTGTGGTCCAGCGGCGGCGTGATGACGCCCATTAACGACCGCATGGTCAACGACGTCGGGTCGGCGAAGGCTCTCATCATCTCGCGCACGGATTCGGGAAGGGTGTCCAGGTCGAGGTCGGCCATGGCCGCCAAGTCAGGCGCGTCGGCGATGATCCGGCTGACCCGATGCTGCTCGGCTTTCGGCAACCCGATCCACAGGTCCAGGTCGAGCGGTGCGGCGATCTCTTCGGCGAGGAACGTGCCGATGCTGCGGCCGGTCACCCGGCGAACGACCTCTCCAACCAGCCAGCCGTAGGTGTGCCCGTGGTAGCCATGTTCGGTGCCCGGCTCCCAGGACGGGCGCTGGGCGGCCAGCGCGGTCACCATCGGCTCCCAGGCGATCGCCTGGGCCCGGGTGATCGGGTGGTCGATCGTGGGCAGTCCGGCCTGGTGGGTGAGCAGCCAGCGGACGGGGATGCGGTCCTTGCCGTTCGCGGCGAACTCCGGCCAGTAGTCGGCTACGGGTGCGTCGAGGTCGAGTTCGCCGCGCTGGGCCAGCAGGTGCGCGCAGGCGGCGGTGACGCCCTTGGTGGTGGAATAGACGACCTGAAGGGTGTCGCGCTCCCAGCGGCGGCCGGTCTCGGGATCGGCGATCCCGCCCCACAGGTCGACGACTTTGCGACCGTGCAGGTAGACGCCGACGGCCGCGCCCACTTCCTGGTTGTCGGCCAGATTGGCCGCGAATGCCGTACGCACTTCTTCGAACCCTGGTGCGGTCTCCCCGCCGATTTCGGGCATGCGTCATCGCCTTCCGGTCTTGTGGTGGTGCCGAGCCTTGCTAACCGCGCCATTTCTCGATCAGCCAGGCGCAGAGCTCCGGCTCGGTCATCTCGGGGAACTCTTCGGTGAACGTGAGGAGCGCGCGCAGCGCTTCGCCCCGCTCCAGGCCACGCGCCGCCGCGTGCTGGAGGTACTCCTGACGTGCGGCGGAAGGACGGCCTCCGCCCGCGCCGCGGCCGGGCAGGCCGTTGCGCCACTGCACGATCTCGTCCAGTCGGTCAGCCCGCCAGCCGGGGACCCCGTCGATCTCGACGTCGGGCTCGGGAAACGGATGACTCGAATCGCTCGGATAGCGGGAGCGCCACTTGTGCACCGCGTGCCGGCTCACCCCCAGCGCCTCGGCGATGCCGACCCCGCCGAGGTAGTGCTCGGTCATGATGCACCAACTTGTCTGTACGGCCTCCTTGGGATCCCATGACTACCATGCCCGAGGCGCAGGCCTTGTGCAGAACCTTGTCTCCGACAGAGACGACGATAGGCCGGATGGGAAATATCGTCAACAGCGAAGACGAAGTTTCCGGCAGGCATGAGCGCGGGCTGAGGGGAAGTGGGGAGCTGTGATGACCGAACGCCATCAGCGCGCCGCGCTCTCCCCCTCGGAGCAGGCGACCATACGAGAACTGCTCGACGCCGACCGCCAGCGGACAACGGCCCGAGTCGCCATCCTGGGCAGTGACCGGGATGAAATCGTCAAATCATCGGCGCTGACCGCCTCCGACGACGAGCACGACCCAGAGGGAACGTCCACCGCCTTCGAACGGGCCCACGTCCAAGCCCTCCTCGACCAGGCTTTGAGCCACCTCGCCGAGCTGGACCTCGCCTTCGAGCGGCTACGCGATGGCAGCTACGGGATCTGCGCGAGATGCGGGCAACGCATCGCCATCGAGCGCCTGATGATCCTCCCGGCCACCAAGACCTGCGTCAGCTGCGCCCCCGGCCGCCGCTGACCTGTGCCGCTGCCAGGGCTCACTCGGGCGCGCCGCCGTACCGTTGCCGCTTCGCGGTGGGGCGACGATGTACAACAGGGGCCTCGTTGGTGCTGAGATTCCATCCTGTCTCTTCCTGATGCAACGTCACCCCTGCAGTTGGCCTGGCGGTATGCGTGCTCAGCCTGTCCACCCGCACGTTCCTGGGGAGCCCCAGGTTCCGCGTACCGTCGACGGGATCGCCACCGCCCTTCAAGGCGGTCGGCGGATGGAGTTCTACCGCGAACTCGGGACGGCACCTCTGGACCAAGCCGAGGCGATCCTGCGCCGTTGGTGGTGCGAGGCGATGCTGGACACTGATCCCGATGCCGATCAGATTCGCAGCGCCGCGCTGGAGGGCACCTTGCCTGTCGTCACTTTCGCGGATGTCCTTGCTCGCAGTGAGCGGCGGGCCTGCCCCTTGAGTGAGCCCCAAGAGGAGGGGTGGCCCTGTTATTTCTCCGAGGGAGTCGCGGAGCTCCTGGCGGATCCACGGATCAGCCCTACGTTGTTCTCGGCAGTAGCCGCACTGTCCTTTGAGATCAACGAGAGGCAAAAGTCAGTGGCCCCAACAGCGCAGGGCCCCGCTCGGTAAGGATGGAGACTTGGGCTTCGCCGAGTACGTCGTCGTGGCAGATGCGGGCCCTCAACTCGTCTCTCTTCTCGGGCGGGCGAGAGGTTCGATCAGCTGATCCAGCGCACCGGCTGTCCAGTCAGGCGGGAGATGGTCTCGAAGTCGGCGTCGGCATGCAGCATGGTGAGCTTGTGATGCCGGGCCGTTACCGCCACGAGGAGATCAACCGGAGAAGCGCATTGGTGCCACCCTTTGTCGGCGAGCTCGCGCTGCAAGTCGCCCGTCTCGTGCCACGCGGAATCAGGGATCGTGTAGTACGGGAAGGTCTCCTGAAGGAGGTTGCCGGCCTCGTAGAAGGCTGGTCGGCCGCCGACAGCTCGGAGATACTCCTGTCTGACCGGCTCGCAGATGCCGACGAGCCCCGCAGAGACGGCCTGGTCCCATTCCGCGCCGACCTGACCGCGATAGAAGCGGACCAAGGCGCTGGTATCGATGAGATAGAGCTCTGTCAAGCGACGTCCTGCTGTGCGCCGTCGCCCTTGTCCAGGATCGAGAAGTCGATCTCACCCTCTGCGACCATCGCACGCATGCGAGCCACGGCCGCTGCCCGTCTGCGTCGGTCAACGATCTCTCGTAGGGCGGCGTTGACCGTGTCCTTCTTGGATGAGGTGCCGAGCAACGTCGCGGCCTCGGCCAAGGCTTCGTCATCGAGGTCGATCAGCGTCTTGGTCATGATGTCACCTCGCCTGTATATACGAATCAGAATTAGTATATCAGTGGACGTTGGATCGGTCAGCAGATCATGTGCGTCGGGACCTCAAGGTCTTCGCTCTCGTAGAGCTGAGCTATCGCCTCGGGGTTGTCGGCGGCGCAGGTCGTGGCGATCACGTCCATGAGCGCGTCGTAATCGGGGCCGGTGGCGCCCTGGTAGGAAGCCTCCATGCGGCCCCATTCGTCCCACGGCAGCATTTCGATCTTCTGAAGGGCGGCCAGGTCGCGGATCGCGTTGCCCCGGATTTCGGCGACTCCCCACGCGTGCGCGACTCCCGCGACGCCGAACGCGTCAGGATCGGCTGAGCCTTGTCGACAGAGGAGCCAAGCTTCGCCGCCGGTCAGGAACTCTCCGGTGGCCAGGTCCTCGGGGGCGGCGACCAGGCTCTGGCCGAGGATCTCGGTGTCGATGCGCACCCAACGTTGTTCGTCGGTGCGCCAGTACTCCGTGATCCAGTGGTCGACGCTCTTGCCGGGGACGAAGTACGTGGCGAAGCCGCAGCGGGCGCGAGCGGGGACGCCCTGGAGGCGGAGAAGGGCGCAGCTGAGAAGAGCGAAGTGGCGGCACGTACCTACCACTCGCAGGTGTGCGGGACGTGGGACATCCAGCGGGGCGGGGTCGAGGCTGGTGAGCGATCGGATGATGTCGCTTGTGCCGCGGAGGTTCTTCTCGGCCAGGCGTTCCTGGGGGATCGGCAGGGAGGCGGCATTGTTCGGATGAACGATGAGGCCTTGTGCGATCTCGCAGATGTCGACCGGGGTGATCGGGAGGCGTTTGGTGAGTGGTAACTGATCGGCGTCAAGACGGGTGAAGACACCTGGAACGCGGTAATCAATTGTGCTCGCTGCCATGTCGGCACCGTAGCGAGGGTCACTGACAAGCCACTGCAGCCGCGACTGATTGTCCAAAGGAGGGAAGGGAGGGGGAGGAGGCGGGTTCGGCCGGGGAAAGGGAGACCATGGACATCGCGGAAGCCGGGGTGCGGATCCCGGTCGGTGACGTGGCGCTGGACGCCGACGTCGCTGTGCCCGGCGAGTCGCGTGGGGTGGTGCTGTTCGCGCACGGCAGTGGCAGTGGCCGTCACAGCCCGCGTAACCGCTACGTCGCGGCGCAGCTCCAGGCGGCGGGCCTGGTCACCGTACTGGCCGATCTGCTGACCGCGGCGGAGGAACGGCGCGACGTCGTGACCGGTGAGCTCAGGTTCGACATCGGCCTGCTCGCCGGCCGCGTGGCCGCGCTGACCGACTGGGCCCAGGCCGACTCCAGGACCGCGGATCTCGGCATCGGGCTCTTCGGCGCGAGCACCGGCGCCGCCGCGGCCCTGGTCGCCGCGGTGGAGCGGCCCGATGCGGTGCGTACCGTCGTCTCCCGAGGAGGGCGGCCTGATCTGGTGGGTGACCTCCTCGCCGGGGTGCGCCAGCCCACCCTGCTCATCGTCGGTGGCGACGACCCGGTGGTCATCGACCTCAACCGCTGGGCATGGCAGCGGATGCCCGGCGAGGTCCGGCTGGAGATCGTGCCGGGCGCGTCGCACCTGTTCGTGGAGCCCGGCACGCTCGAGCAGGTGGCCCGCCTTGCCACGGACTGGTTCGTCACCCACCTGTGAAAGCCCGCCGGCCGTCGAGTCCCGCCGGGGGTCTACGCCGGGGCGGGTCCGGTGAGATAGCGCTGGATCGTCGGGCCGAGCCAGGCGACCGTCTCATCGCTGGACATGAGCTGCGCGGGCGGGAAGGCGAGGATGTACCGCACCAGTGCGATGCCCAGAATCTGGGCGCCGACCAGCGCGGCGCGGGTCGGCGCCTGCGCGGGATCGCCGGTCAGCTTGACGACCAGCGGGGCGAGCTGCTCGGCGAAGATGGCGCGCATGCGTTCGGCCACGGCCTCGTTGGTGACAGCGGTACGCAGGAGCGCCTGCAGCGCGTCGTCGGCCTCCCAGCGGTCGAGGAAGTGGCGCACCAGGGCGGCGCCCACCTGCTCACGGTCGATGCCGGTCAGGTCGGGCAGGCGCAGGTCGAACTCGGCCGCCACGGCGAACAGCTTCTCCTTGCTGCCGAAGTACCGCATGACCATCGCGGGGTCGATCCGCGCGTCGGTGGCGATGGCCCGGATCGTCGCCCGCTCATAGCCGTCCGCGGCGAAGCGCTCGCGGGCGGCGGCCAGGATGAGCGCCTTGGTCTGCTCCGAAGATCTCCTCATGTCAACAAGTGTAGGCCAACACTTGTTGACATCCAATCCGCCCGGGGTTAGCTTGATGCCAACAAGCGTTGACCAAGGAGGAGTGATGGTTTCAGACGTACTGATCGTTGGGGCCGGGCCCGTCGGGCTGACCGCGGCGATCGTCCTGACCCAGCAGGGTCACCCGGTCACGATCGTGGACGCGCAGGCCGAGAGCCTCAACACGTCCAGAGCCGCCGTCGTGCACCCGCGCACCCTGGAACTGCTCAAGCCGTACGGCGTGGCGTCGGCGATGACCGCGCACGGCCTCCACACCCCGCGCTTCACCATCCGCGACCGGGATCGTGTGCTCGTCCCGGTGCCCTTCGACGGCCTGGACACGCCCTTCCCCTACACCTTGATGATCTCCCAGGCGGACACTGAGGCGTTCCTCCTGGCCAGGCTGGAGGAGCTCGGCGGCAAGGTGCTGCGCCCCGCCACGGTGACCGGCATCGAGCAGGACGCCGAAGGTGTCACCGCCACCCTCGACGACGGGCGGCGGATCCGGGCCGCCTACCTGATCGGCGCCGACGGGATGCACAGCATGGTCCGGGAGAGCGCCGCGATCGCCTTCGACGGCGGCGCCTACGCGGAGTCGTTCGCGCTGGCCGACGTGCGTCTTTCCGGTGGTGTTCCGCGGAACGAGGTCGTCCTCTACTTCTCGCCCGCGGGGCTGGTCGTCGTCGCGCCGCTGCCCGGCGGGTCCTACCGGATCGTCGCCACGGTGGACCAGGCGCCCCAGCGGCCCGATGTCGCGTTCGTCCAGCAGTTGCTGGACGAACGCGGGCCCGAGGCCGAACCCGCCGTCGTGCACGAGGTCATCTGGGGATCTCGCTTCCGCGTGCACCACCGCATCGCGGGCACCTACCGCAAGGACCGCATCCTGCTGGCCGGCGACGCCGCGCACGTCCACTCTCCCGCCGGCGGCCAGGGCATGAACCTCGGCATCGACGACGCCGTCACCCTGGGGGAGGCCCTCTCCCGAGTGCTGCGGGGCGCTTCCCCCGACCTGCTCGACGGCTACGCCACCGGCCAGCGGCCGCAGGCCGAGAAGGTGGTCGCCCTGGCCGGCACGCTCACCGCACTGGCCACGGCCACGTCCGGGAAGCGGCTGCTGCGTAATCTGGTCCTGAGGCTGGCGGGTAAGATCCCCGCCGTTCGGCACCGTCTGGCCTGGCAGCTGTCCGGCCTGAATCGCCGGTGAGCTCGTGGACGGCTGGTGAAACGTCCGATCGGCTCAGTTACACGGCTTCCGAGGCCGTCCCGCCCAGCCGCAGCATGACCTTGCTGCTGCCGCTCGCCGGATCGGCGGCGACGGCGAGGGCCTCGGCGGCCTGGTCGAGGGCGAAGCGGTGGCTGATGATCGGGGAGACGTCGAGGCCGTCCCGCATCGCGTCCAGGGCCTCGTCGATCTCCTCGGCGAAGCGGTACGAGCCGATCCAGGTGATCTCCCTGGTCACGAGGTCGCCGAGGGCCGAGAGGGCGGGTGTGCCGGGGAGGCTGCCGACCTGGACCAGGGTGCCGCCGCGGGCCGTCGCCCGCAGGACGGATCCGAGCACGGCCGGGACGCCCGAGGCCTCGAAGACCAGTTCGACATCCTGGGGGAGTGTCGCGTCCCCGCTGACGTCGAGGGTCTCGTCCGCGCCCATGGCGCGGGCGACGGCGAGTGACGTCTTGGCGATGTCCGAGGCGATGATCGTGGCCGCCCCGTGGTGTCTCGCGGCGGCCACGACCAGTGAGCCGATCGAGCCGGTGCCGTTGACCAGCACCGTCTTCCCGCGCAGGTCCCCGGCGCGGGACACGGCGTGCATCGCCACGGCCAGGGGCTCGGCCAGGGCGCCGTGCTCGGTGCTGACGCCTTCGGGCAGCGGCCGGATCTGGGCCGCGCGGACCACGCGGTATTCGCTGAAACCGCCGTCGGTGTGGGGGTCGAAGGCGGCCGACCCGAAGTAGCGGACCCGGGGGTAGAGGTTCGTGCGGCCGGCCAGCCGGTCGGGCAGGCGGCCGTCACCGATCAGCTCCGCCGGGTGTACGGTGACCGGCTGGCCCACCGCGAGACCGCCGACACCCATGCCGATGCCGGCGATCCGGCCGGCGACCTCGTGCCCGAGCACCAGCGGGTGCTTGAGTACGGCGGTCCCGGAGGCCCCGTGCTTCCAGTACGTGATGTCGGAGCCGCAGATCCCGCCCCATTCCATGGTGAGGAGGACCTCTCCCTCCCCCGGCACCGGATCGGGGCGCTCGTCGATCCGGAGGTCGCGGGGGCCGTGCACGACGACGGACTTCATACCGCGTCCTCCAGAAGGACCAGGTCGCGCCCGCGGGTCTCCGGGGCGAGAATCGTGGACAGCAAGGTGATGAGCGAGTAGACGACGAGCATCGCCGCGATGGGCCACCAGCTACCGGTGACGGCGGTGAGGGTCGCCGCGACGATCGGGCCGATGGCGGTGGCCAGGATGCCGCCGATCTCCTTGGCGAGGGCGAGCTGGGTGAAGCGGGTCCGGGAGCCGAACAGTTCGGCCATCGTGACGCTCTCCAGCGAGAACAGGCTCAGGACGCCGATGTTCAGCCCGAAGATCATGCCCAGCATCAGAGCGGCCGTGCTGCCGGAGGTGATCAGCAGCATCATCGGGAACGCGAAGGCGGCGGTCAGCAGGGTCACCGCGATGTACATGGGGCGGCGGCCGAACCGGTCGCCGAGCAGGCCGACCAGCGGCACGGTGACGAACCCCAGCAAGGAGCCGTAGACGATGGCGCTGGTGGGGATCGACCGATCGACGAGCAGTGTGGTGGCCAGGTAGCCGACGAGGAAGGTCTGGACCAGGCCCGAGTTGCCGGCCTGGCCGAACCTCAGCCCCAGGGCCAGGAAGAACGCCTTGCCCTTGCGCTGCCGGAGCCCGGCCTCGAGAACGCCCTTGTTCTCCTCCTGGAAGACGGCCTCGGCCTGGGTACGGGACATCGCGACGCCGTCCACGACGTCGGGCCGCTCTTCGAAGACCGGGCTCTCCTTGAGATTGCGGCGTACCCAGACCGCGAAGACCATGAGCGCGAAGCTCAGCAGGAACGGCAGCCGCCACCCCCACGTGAGCAACTGCTCCTCACTGAGGACGGCGAGCAGGATCGCCCACAGGCCCGACGCCGCCAGCGTGCCGGTGTTGGTGCCGAGCGACACCAGCGAGGCGACCAGGCCGCGCCGCTTCACCGGGGCGTACTCGGCGAGCATGACCGTGGCTCCGGCGATCTCGGCGCCGGCCCCGAAGCCCTGGACGAGCCGCAGGACGACCAGCAGGATCGGGGCCAGGATGCCGATCACCGAGTAGGTCGGCAGGACGCCGATCAGCGTGGTCGACGCGCCCATCAGCAGGATGGTGGTGATCAGGACCTTCTTGCGGCCGATCCGGTCGCCCATCCGGCCGAAGTAGATGGCGCCGGCCAGCCGGGCGACGTATCCGACGCCGTAGGTGGCCATGGCGGCGATCAGCCCGATCGCCGGGCTGACGTCCGGGAAGAAGATCTTGTTGAAGACGATGGCGGCCGCCAGCGAGTACAGCTGGAAGTCCATGAACTCCATCGCCGTGCCGAGCCAGCCGGACATGGCCGCCCTGACGAGGTCACGGGTTGTTCTGGTCACGGGGCCTGCGGGCTCCGTCTGTGTGCTGTCTTTCATCGCGAACTCCGAGGTAGGTCAGATCTCGACGCGGCCGGCCCGCAGCGCGGGGAGCCGGGCGGCGGTGCCGGAGACGAGTGCGCCGTCCCCGGCCAGGTCAGCCGCGCCCAGCACGCTGAGCAGCCGGCGGATGGTGTCTTCGTGGCCGGACGCCTCGTGCCAGCAGGCCGCCAGTTCCGCGGCGGCGGGGTCCGTCGTGCCGAACAGCTGCCCGCCGTCGGCCGGTCGGGTCGCGTTCGCCCAGGCGGCGAGCGCGAGCTCGAGCGTCGCAGTGCCGGCGGAGGCGGCGCGCAGCGAGCGGAGGGCGCCGAACCAGCGTTCCGGGATCTTCCGGGAGCCGTCGGAGCCGATCTGCCGGAGCAGGTGCCGCACCCCGGGGTTGCGGAACCGCTCGACCAGGTCGTCAGTGTACGTGGCCGGGTCCGGCCCGTCGGCGGGCAGTGTCGGTGCGATCTCCGCGCCCAGGGCCCGGACCAGCCGTTCACCCCAGCCGGTCGCCATGACGTCGGCGATCGTCGCGCAGCCGGCCGCCGCTCCGAGGTAGGCCATGGCCGAGTGGGACCCGTTGAGCAGCCGCAGCTTGGTGAGCTGGTACGGCACGACGTCGGGGACGAACAGGGCGCCGTCGAGCTCCCACGGCGGACGCGGGCCGGCGAAGGAGTCCTCCAGCACCCACTGCCGGTACGGCTCGCCGACGACCGGCACCTCGTCGCGCACGCCGAGTGCGATACACGCCGCCTCCCGGTCCGCGTCGGTCGTCGCGGGCACGATGCGGTCGACGATCGTCGCGGGGAAGGCGACCGACGTGGCCAGCCAGTCGAGGACGGCCTGCCGGTCCGGCCACGAGGAGGCTTCGACGAAGCCGCGTACCACCGTGCCGAGCGCGGCGCCGTTGGCGGCCATGTTGTCGCAGGACACGACGCTGATCGGGGCACCGTTGACCCGCATCCGCGCGGCGAGCCCCGCGGCGAGCCGGCCGACGACCGTGGTGATGTCCGCCGTCTCCCTCGCCGTGAGGTCCGCGGCGATCTCCGGTGCTCCGGTGTCGAGCTCGCCGGTGCCGGGGCGGCGGTAGTGGCCGCTCTCGGTGATCGTCAGGGTCAGCACGGTGACATCGGGGTCGGTGAGCAGGTCATCGACCCGCCCGGCGTCCGGGCGCATCCCCAGGGCGCCGACGATCGACCCGACCGCGCGGGTGGCGGTGGCCGCCGGATGGCGTTCGGTCACCGAGTACAGGCAGTCCTGGGCGCGCATCGCCTTGACCACCCGCGTCGAGTTCGGGGCCACGGCGACGATGCCCCACGGCTCGCCGCCGCGGGCCGCCGCGTTCTCGGTGTAGATGGCCTGGTGTGCCCGGTGGAACGCGCCGAGGCCGAAGTGCACGACCCGCGGGCGCAACTGCCGGGGATCGACGGCCGGGCGCAGCTCGGGAGCGATCCGGTCGAGCGTGGCGAGGCTCAGCGAGGGCACCGTCAAGGTGTTCACCAGTCATGCACCGAACCGTCGAGGCGCCGCGCGACAGGCAGGTAGCGAGCCTGGTAGGGGAAGCGCGCGGCCGCCTTCTCGTCGTACTCGACGTCGAGGCCGGGCTCCTCCGACGGGTAGAGCATGCCGTCGGACAGCGTCACTCCGCTGCGGAAGACCTCCGCGGCCTCGTCCGGGTGGCCCATGAACTCCTGGATGCCGAAGTTCGGCACCGAGATGTCGACGTGCACCGCGGCGGCGAGGGTGATCGGTGAGAGGTCCGTCGCCCCGTGTGAACCGGTGCGGACCTGGTAGAGCGCGGCCAGGTCGAAGATCCGGCGCAGGTGCGTGATCCCGCCGGCGTGGACGACCGTGGTGCGCACGTAGTCGATGAGCTGCTCGGTGATGAGGTGCTGGACGTCCCAGATGGAGGTCAGCGCTTCGCCCACCGCGATCGGCGTCGTCGTGTGCTGCCGGATGAGCCGGAACGACTCCTGGTTCTCGGCCGGGGTCGGGTCCTCCATCCAGAACAGCCGGCAGTCCTCGACCCGCTTGCCGAAGCGGGCCGCCTCGATGGGGGTGAGCCGGTGGTGGATGTCGTGCAGGAGGTGGAAGCCGAAACCGAAGCGCTCGCGGACGGCTTCGAGGTAGGTCGGTGCGAACCCGAGGTAGGCCTCGGTGTCCCAGGGCTGCTCGTCGGGCAGCGAGGTCGCGGCCGGCTCGTACACCTTGCCCTTGCGAATCCCATAGGTGCCGCCGACGTCCGGGACGGCGGCCTGGGCGCGGACGGCCTTGTAGCCGAGGTCGAGAAACCGCTCGACATCGTCGAGCAGGGCGGGGACGTCCGCGCCGCTGGCGTGCGAGTAGACCATGACGCCCTCGCGGGAGCGGCCGCCGAGCAGCTGGTAGACCGGCAGGCCGGCGACCTTGCCCTTGATGTCCCACAGGGCCGTGTCCACGGCGGAGATCGCGGTCATCGTGACGGGGCCGCGGCGCCAGTACGCGCCACGGTAGAGGTACTGCCACATGTCCTCGATGCGCGCCGGATCCTTGCCGATCAGCAGGGGCACGAGGTGCTCCTGCAAGTAGCTCGCGACGGCGAGCTCACGGCCGTTCAGGGTGGCGTCGCCGAGGCCGGTCACGCCGTCCGACGTCGTGATGCGCAAGGTGACGAAGGTCCGCCCCGGGGAGGCGACGAACACCTCGGCGCGCTCGATCTTGCTCACAGGTCCCACTCCTTCGAACAGTCTTCATCGTGGTCGGCAGGCTGCTTCAGGAGGCGGCCACTAGTCGAGTAGTACTGATATACAAGCATCTGTCGCACAGATGCGCAATAGTGGTTGTGCGCCCGCCGTTCGTCTGCTCGCTCAGGAGTCCTGCCCCGGTAGGGTGAGCGTGTGGCCGGATCGAATCAGCGGCGGACCAGCCGACGCACTGTCTACGAGGCCCTGCGCCGCAAAGTCCTGACCCTCGAGCTCCCGCCGGGGACGGCCCTGTCCGAGAACGAGCTGGCGGCCTCGCTCAAGGTGAGCCGCACACCGGTCCGGGAGAGTTTGATCCTGCTGTCCGAAGAGGGCCTGGTCCAGATTTTTCCCCAGGTCGGATCGTTCGTCTCACGTGTCGACCCGGCCAGGGTGGCCGACGCGCAGTTCCTCCGCGAGGCCGTGGAGATGGCCTCCCTCGAGGACCTGCCCGCCGAGCTCGACTCCGAGCTGGTCGCCGAACTCCGGCACAACCTCGGGGAGCAGCAGCGGCCGGGCCTTGATCTGGAGGGGTTCTTCGAGCTCGATGAGGCATTCCACCAAGGCCTGCTGCGGCTGAGCGGGCATGGCAGTGCCTGGACGACCGTGGCCTCGGCCAAGGGTCATCTCGACCGTGCGCGCCGGCTCGGCCTGCACGAGACCCCGGCGACGGACTTCGCCGCCCAGCACGTCCAGATCCTCGACGCGGTGCTCGCCGGCGACGTCGCGCTGGCCCGCGCGGCCATGCGCACCCACCTGAGAGCCGTCTTCAACGACGTCGAACGCATCCGGGAGCACTCGCCCGAGCTGTTCGCGACGGATCCGGGATCGGCTCCGGTGCGCCGCAACGTCGTCGTCTGGGAGTAGCCGCCGGGCTTGAGTCTCCAGTAAGAGGAGACGCGAAGGTGGGGGCATGGACGGCGACACGCTCTACTCGATCGGTGAGCTGGCCCGGCGGACCGGGCTGACGGTCAAGGCCATCCGGTTCTACTCCGATCAGGGGATCGTGCCGCCCACCGACCGCAGCCCGGCCGGCTACCGCCGCTACGGCATCGACGCCCTCGCCCGCCTGGAGCTCGTACGGACGCTGCGCGACCTGGGGCTGGACCTCCCCACGATCCGGAAGGTCGTGGACCGGGAGGTCTCGCTCACCGAGGTCGCCGCGGCGCACGCCGACGCGCTGGCGGTGCAGATCCGCACCCTTCGGCTGCGGCGCGCGGTGCTGACGGCGGTGGCCAGGCGCGGGTCCACACCTGAGGAGATGGATCTCATGCACGGACTGGCCAAGCTCTCCGCGGACGAACGCCGGCGGCTGATCGGCGATTTCCTCGACACCGCCTTCGGCGGCCTGGCGGGCAACCCCGAGTTCGCCGGGGTCATGCGCTCGATGACCCCCGAGCTGCCCGACAATCCCGAGACCGAGCAGGTCGAGGCCTGGGTGGAGCTGGCCGAACTGTCCCAGGACCCGGACTTCCGCGCCGGCCTGCGGCGCATGGCCGAGCAGTACGCCGTCGAGCGGGCCCAGGGCGACACCGCGGTCCTGCGCCGCGACTCCGCCGCGATGGTCCGTGAGGAGGCCGGCCCCGCCGTGGCGGCCGGCCTCGACCCGGCCGCACCCCAGGCCGATGCGGTCGTCGCGGCGGTCACGGCTCGATACGCGGACGTTTTCGGCTGCCCCGACGACGCCGGCCTGCGGCGGCGGCTGTTGGCGCGGCTGGAGAGCGCGAACGATCCTCGCTGGGAGCGATATCTCCGGCTGCTCGCGGTGATCAACGGCTGGCCGGCCCCGGAGAGCCTGGCGCCGGTGCTCGACTGGTTCGTCCGGGCCCTGCGCGCGCGGATGCCTGGGTAGCGGAGAGCGGATCCGGGGGAAGGGGATCGCCAGGATAACCCCTCGATCCATCACTATATGTATTAATCTAGCAACCGTGAGTAACAGAGTCGATGTCGGCGCCCCTCTTTTTCACCGTTCGATCATTCGCGTGCTGCGCCGCATCGGCCGGCGCGGCGCCTCCTTGGCGTTCGTCGGTCTGCTGAGTCTGGCCATCGCCGCTTCCCTGGCGTACGTACCGGCTGACCAGCGGGTCTCTCCCGGATACGCCATGCTGGCCTCCATCGCTCCCCTGGGCGTGTGGGCGCTGGTCTGGTGCGCCACCGGCGCTCTGTGCCTGGTGCAGATGTTCATGCGCTCGGATCGCGTGGCCTTCGCCGTCGCCACCGCCCTGCTCCTGTTGTATGGCCTGGTGTATCTGTTCTCCACCTTCACCGGCGTCAACCCGCGGGGGTGGGTCGGCGGCGCGGTCTGGCTGGCCTTCGGCAGTTGGATCGCGCTGATCGCCACCTGGCCCGAGGCCGTCGCGGTGAGCCGCTTCCCGGGTGGCGAGGCCACGTCGGAGGCCGTCATCGTCGCCGACGGCGCCGGGGTCATCCAGTCGTGGAACCCGCAAGCCGCGAACCTGTTCGGCTGGACCATCGACGAGGCGGTCGGACGATCGCTGACGATCCTGATGCCGCCCCGCTTCCGCGCCCAGCACTCCGCCGGACTCGCCCGGGTGCGTTCCACCGGTCGCTCAGAGCTGGCCGGGCGGATCATCCCGCTGGTCGGCCTGCACCGCGACGGCACGGAGTTCGCCATCGCCCTGACCGTCAACGCCTGGCACGGCGATGGCGGAATCACCTATACCGGCGTGATACGGCCCATCGGAGGCGGCAGTGTCCAGCCTGAGTAACCTCCTCATCCAGTTCTCCGTCGGCATCGTCCCGCTGGGTGTGGCCTACCTCGCCTTCCGCTCCGCCACCGACGCGAACAAGAAGACGCAACAGACCGCGCTGCTGCAGGCCGAACGCCACGCCGAGCTCGAACGCTCGAAGGTCGACGCCGACGCCTACGTCCGCGCCAAAACGATCTACGAAGACGCGCTGACCCAGATGGAGCGGCAGGTGGGCCGCCTACAGGACCAAGCCACCCAGCTCAGCGACGACCTGACCAGCGAACAGACCAGTTCGGCCGCGATGCGCGAGCAGATCCGCCAGTTCCAGGCTCAGATCCGCGCCCTCGAACGTACCGTGGCCGCGCTGCGCGGCCAGCTCATCGCGGCGGGGCTTTCCCCTGTGTCCGGCTCCGAGACCACCGGGCCTCATATGATCGGCGGCCCGCCGCGCCCCCGACCAGCCGAATGAGGCGGCCGGATCGCGTCGCCTCGCGTGCTGTCGTTAAGATCGGCGCCACCTCAACGGTGGAGGGACCGGTAATGACCATGGAGACTGAGACGCTCCTCGAAGTCCTGAACGGCCAGCGCGATCACGTGCTCGGGATCCTGGACGGCCTTCCGGAGGACGCGCTGCGGCGGCCGGTGCTGCCGTCGGGCTGGACGTGTCTGGGGTTGGTCCGGCACCTCGCCCTCGACGTCGAGCGATTCTGGTTCCGGGCCGTCGCCGGCGGCGAATCGGTCGATCTCGAATCCGGGGACGCCGCCTGGCAGGTCGCCCCCGATGTGACGGCCGAGGCGGTGTTCGGCTTGTATCGGCGGGAGACGGAGCTGGCGAACGCCGTCATCGCCGCCACCCCTCTCGATGCCGCACCGGTCTGGTGGCCCGCCGACCTCTTCGGCGACTCGCCGCCCCGCGACCTGCGTACGGTCATCCTGCATGTGATCACCGAGACCGCGTGTCACGCCGGGCATCTCGACGCCGCCCGTGAGCTGACCGACGGCAGAACCTGGCTGGTCCTGACGTAGCCGTGCCGCACCGTGCGCGAGCTCGTCGAGCAGGTGACAGGTGGCTAGGCCTCCAGCAGGCGGAGGGTCGGGTCGGAGATCACCAGGTCGGCGTGCGAGCGGGTGCCGTTGACCAGGGTCGCGTTCCGCTGGTCGGTCCCCATCACCCAGGCCACGGCCGCGTCGTGCTCCTTGCCGAACTGCTCGTGGCGGGCGACGAGCCGCCGCACCCGTTCGGCCTCGTCGAGATCGCAGTACCAGACCTCGTCGAGCTCGGGCCGGACCCGCGCCCAGTCGCCCTGGTCGAACAGCAGGTAGTTGCCCTCGGTGACGATGAGGCGGGCGGTCCGCGGGATCGGGATGCTGCCCGCGATCGGCTGTTCCAGGTCGCGTTCGAACGCGGGGGCGTAGATCACGTCGTCCTCGTCCTCGCGCAGGCGGCGGAGCAGAGCGGCGTAGCCGGCGGCGTCGAAGGTGTCAGGGGCGCCCTTGCGGTCGCGGCGGCCGAGCCGGTCGAGTTCCACGTCGGCGAGGTGGAAGCCGTCCATCGGCACGTGCGCCACCCAGTCGAGCGCGGGCCGATCCTGCCGCAGCAGCCGGATCAGGTGCTCGGCGAGCGTCGACTTGCCGGCTCCGGGGCTGCCCGTGATGCCCAGCACCGCGCGGTGGCCGTCGCGTACGAGGGAGCGGGCTCGGGCGGCCAGGTCGGTGAGGGGCGTCATCGACTCTGGCTCGCGTGGAGCTGGCCGGCGATGAAGCCGTGGGCCTGGCGGGCCAGGTCCTCGCCGTCGGACCACAGGTTGCGCCAGACGGCCAGGTCGTTCGACAAGCCGCGCGCCACCACGGCCGAGGAGAAGGACTCGAAGGTGATCGGGCCCCGGTAGCCGATGTCGGCCAGCGCGTGGAAGAAGGAGGTGAAGTCCAGGTGCCCGGAGCCGAGGTAGCCGCGGTGGTTCTCGCCGATGTGGACGTAGCCGAGCCGGGATCCGACCTCGCGCACCGGCCGTACGAGATCGTCCTCTTCGATGTTCATATGGTAAGTGTCCAGGTGAATGAGGACATTGTCCTCCCCGATGTCGTCGGCGAGCCGGAGCGCGTCGTGCGCGGTGTTGATGACGTTGGTCTCGTAGCGGTTGCAGATCTCCAGGCCGAGCGTCATGTCGCGGCGCCGCGCCTCCTGCGCCAGGCCGCGCAGCACCGACACCACGTTGTGGCGTCCGGCGTCGGTGAGCGGGCGGTCGTACTTGCCCAGGGCGCTGTAGAGGGCGCCGGTGAAGTGCGTGCCGCCGAGCTCGCCGGTGATGGCGAGCGAGTCCTGCAGCAGCTTCTCGCCACGCGCCACCACGTCGGCGTCGTCGCTGGAGACGTCGGCCTCGAAGGCGAGTCCGCGCGAGCACGCCACGCCGAGGCCGGCGGAGCGCAGGGCGTCGCGCGCGGCCGGGACGTCGAGGTTGGCGCAGTCGTGCAGGGACAGTTCGAGCAGGTCGAAGCCGGTCTCCTTGGTCTTGCGGATCGCGTGCTCCACCGACGCGGGCGTGGTGTCGCCGGCCCAGACGAGGGCGTGCACGCCGATGGGGTTGGTCGTGGTGGCTGTGAGGGTCATCGTGGTGCCTTCTGTTGATCGTGGGTGGGGGCTCACTGGCTGACGGCGCCGGTGACGAGGGAGACGATCTCCTCGCCGCTCGTCTCGGACGTACGGCGCCCGCCGACGCAGCGGCCGGCGCGCATCACCCAGACGTGGTCGCTCAGCCGCATGACCTGCGCGAAGTTGTGGCTGATGAGGAGCACCGTGTGCCCCTCATCGCGCAGGCGCAGGATGAGCTCCTCGACCCGGGCCGTCTCCTGGACGCCGAGCGCGGCCGTCGGCTCGTCCATGATGACGAGCCGGGAGCTGAAGCCCGCCGCGCGGCAGATGGCGACGGCCTGGCGCTGCCCGCCGGACAGCCGCCGGACGCGCGACTTCACCGCGGGGACGTTGACCGCGAGGGTTGCGACCATCTCCCGCGCGCGGGCCTGCATCGCCCGCCGGTCCAGGAACGCGATGGGGCCGAACCCGCGGACGAGCTCGCGGTTGAGGAAGAGGTTCTGCCACACGGTGAGGTCCTCGACGAGGGCCAGGTTCTGGTGGACGGTCTCGATGCCGGCCTTGCGGGCTTCGTCGGGGGAGTGGAAGTCGGTCTCCTCCCCGTCGAAGACGATGTGGCCGTTGTCCGGCCGGTGGATGCCGGAGACGCAGCGGACCAGCGTGGACTTGCCCGCGCCGTTGTCGCCGACCAGGGCGGTGATCTCGCCTTGGCGCAGGGAGAGCGAGACGTCGGCCAGGGCGCGGACGTTGCCGAACGACAGGGACACGTTCCGGCATTCGAGCAGGGTGTTCGTCATCGCTGGAACCTTGTCAGGAGCGCGGCCAGCACCACGACGATGCCGACGGCGAGAGGCTGGTAGAACTGCGAGACGCCGAGCAGCGTCAGCCCGTTGACCAGCGCGATGAGCAGGAGCGCGCCGATGACCGGGCCGATGATGCTGCCGCGCCCGCCGAACAGGCTCACCCCGCCGAGCACGACCGCGGCCACGGAGTTGAGCAGGAAGGCGGTGTTGGCGGCGGGCTCGGCGGCGCCGATCCGGGCGACCAGCAGGATGGCCCCGAGCCCGGCGAGCGCGCCGGAGATCGTGTAGACGGCGATCTTCACGCGCTGGGTGCTGATCCCCATGGCCGTCGCGGACTCCGCCGCGCCGCCCGTGGCCAGCAGGTGCGTGCCGAACCGGGTGTGGAACAGCAGGACGTGCGCCAGCACCGCGACGACCGCCGCGATGACGAACGACCAGCCGAAGATCCCGAGCCCGCCGGTCGACAGCCCGAGCAGCGTCGCGTCGATGATCGTCACCGGCTTGCCGTCGGAGAGGATCAGCGCCAGCCCGGAGGCCGCCGAAAGGGTGCCGAGCGTGACGATGAAGTCGGTGATCTTGCCCCGGGCGACGATCACCCCGTTGACCACGCCGACCAGGCCAGAGGCGACGACGGCCGCCAGGCACGACAGCGCCAGGCCCATGCCCATCGAGTAGACCTGGCCGAAGGCCACCGCGCCCAGGGTCATCGTGGAGGCGATCGACAGGTCGATGCCCGCCGTGGCGATGACGAACGTCTGGCCCACGCTGAGAATGATCAGGATGGCGGCGGCGACCAGCATCGACGCGATGTTGCCCGCGCTGAGGAACGTCGGGTTCAGCGCCTGGAAGACGATCACCAGGACGATCAGCCCGACGAGGGCCGCCCACTCGGCCCAGAAGCCGACGTCCTTCAGACGCGCGGTCCAGGCCTCGTGCTCGGGTGCGGCGATTGCAGTGTTTGCCATCTCTGTCCTACGGGATGAGGCTCTTGAACGGGTCGGCGTACGTGCCGAACGGCTTGGGCGTGGCCGCCAGAGCCTTGTCCGCGTTGTCCTTGGTGACCAGCTCGACCGGGGACTTCACCGTGCCCGGCAGCGTCTTGCCCGCCGTGGCGGCCTGGCACGCCTCGATGCCCATCAGGCCCATGGCGTACGGGTACTGGGCGACGGTGCCGTCCAGCGTGCCGGCCTTGACCGCTTCGAGGGCGTCCTTGACGCCGTCGACGCTGATGACCTTCACCTTCCCCGTCTGGCCGGCGTTGGCGATGGCCCGCGACACGCCGAGCCCCATGTCGTCGTTGGCGACGAAGAAGCCCTTCAGGTCCGGGTGCGCGCGCAGGAGGTCGGTCGCGGCGGTGAGCGCGGTCTGGCGATCCCAGTTGGCGGCGACGGTCTGGACGACCTTGAGCTTGGTGCCGATGCCCTGCTGGAACCCCTCGACCCTGGCGCCGCTGGTGACGTCGCCCGAGATGCCGCCGACGACCGCGACGTCACCGCCGGAGGGCACGAGCTCGATCATCCGCTGCCCGGCCATCTTGCCCGCCTCGGCGTTGTCGGTGCCGATGTAAGTGGCCAGCTTGACGTTGGCGCTGTTGGCTGCCCCGGCGTCGATCGGGCTGTCGATGTTGACGATGGGCTTGTTCTGCGCGCCGATCTTGGCCAGGCCCTGGATCAGGTTGGTGCCCGTGATCGGGTTGACCACGAAGCAGTTGTAGGGCTGCCCGGCCAGGCCGTTGAGTTTGTCCGCCTGCCCGGTGGTGTCGGTGATGGAGGTGGCCGCCTGGACCGTGAGGGCCACGCCGCCCGCCTTGGCCTGCTCGTCCATGCCCTGCTTCATCGTCTGGAAGAACGGGTTGTCCAGTCCCTTGATCACCGCGGCGACGTTCGGAACCGCGGCGCTGGCGCTCGCGTCGGTCGAACCGGCGGACACGCTGGAGCCGCACGCTCCCAGAGCCAGCGTTCCGGCCGCCAGAACGGCGGTGAGCGCTGTCGCTCGCCTGCGATGCGAGGTCACATGCATCGGATGCCCCTTTCGGCGTCTATGGGATGACCGTATGGCCACTTCCGAAGTCTGACAACCCTTCTTTCGACTTTTTAAGACGAAACTTTCTTGACTTACGAGTACTCGCGGTCACCGATAGAGTGGACGAATGGCCATAACAGGCGTGTCCGCCCTGCGGATGGGAGTCAGCTCAGGGGAGATCCTCAGCTTGTTCCGCGACATCCCCGATGGGCTCACGAAAGCCGACGTCATGCGGCATACCGGCCTGTCGCGCACGACGGTCAACCAGCGCCTCGACGGGCTGCTGGCCGCCGGACTGCTCATGCCCGCGCCCACGGAGGCGCGCACGGGAGGCCGGCCCGCCGGTCAGTTCGTCGTCAACCGCGACCGGGGCGTGCTGCTGGTGGCCGACGTGGGCGCCACCGGCCTGCGCACCGCCGTGTGCGACCTGGGCGGGGAGGTGCGGGCCGAACGCGACGTCCGCGCCGACGTGACGAGCGGCCCGGCGGCGATCCTCACGATCGTGTCCGAGCTGTTCGCCGAGCTGCTCGACGAGCGCGGCCACGCCCCCGGCGACGTGCTCGGCATCGGCATCGACGTGCCCGGTCCGGTCGACTTCGCCAGCGGGCGGGTGGTCAGCCCGCCGATCATGACCGGCTGGGACCGCTTCGACATCCCGGGCTGGTTCACCGCCCGCTACCACTGCCCGGTGCTGGTCGACAAGGACGTCAACGCGATGGCCTTCGGCGAGCAGCGCCTGCGCTACCCCGAGGTCCCGCACCTGCTCATGGTCAAGATCGGCACCGGCGTCGGCACCGGTCTCATCGCCGGCGGCCAGGTGCACCGGGGAGCCGACGGCGCGGCCGGTGACATCGGCCACATCCAGGTCGTGGTCGACGACGTGGCCGAGCCGCCGCTCTGCCGGTGCGGCAACCTCGGCTGCGTGGAGGCGTACACGGGGGGCTGGGCGCTCGTCCGCGATCTCCAGGCGGCGGGCCGCGACATCGCCACCGTCGACGACGCCGTGCGGCTGATCCGCTCCGGCGACCAGGTCGCGGTACGGCTGGCGCGGCGCGCGGCCCGCATACTCGGCGGCGCCATCGCCGACACCGTCAACCTGTTCAACCCGCGCATCATCGCGATCGGCGGCCAGCTCGCGCACACCGACGAGCAGTTGTTCGCCGGCATCCGCGAGATCGTCTACCGGCGGTCCCTGCCGCTGGCCACCCGCAATCTGCAGATCGTCCGCAGTGACCTCGACCCCGACGCGGGCATACTCGGGCTCGCGCAGCTTCTCGTGGACGGGATCTACTCTCCCCAGCGGGTCCAGGAACTCGTCGATCGCGGTGGCGCGGGCAGTAAGATCATGCTCCCCGTCCCCGGCGGAGAATGAGACATGCGGAAATACGTGATCTTGGGCGTGCAGGGCAGCGGCAAGGGCACCCAGAGCACCTTGCTGGCCACCGATCTCGACCTGGTGCACATCAGCGTCGGCGACATCTTCCGCTGGCACGTCAAGAGCCACACCAAGCTCGGCGCCCAGGTCCGCCGCCTGGTCGCGGCCGGCGAGCTCGTGGGCGACGACCTGGTCGAGGACGTCGTCAGGGACCGTCTCCAGCAGCACGACTGGAACTACGGCTTCATCATCGACGGCTTCCCGCGCAGCCGGCGGCAGGCGGAGTTCTTCCTGGAGAGCTACGACATCGACGGCGTCATCCACCTCGACCTGCCCGACGACGAGGTGCGGCGGCGGGTCCTGGCCAGGCGGCTGTGCTCACGCTGCGGCATGGACTACAACCTGATCGCCCACCGGCCCGCGACCGAGGGCAGGTGCGACGTGTGCGGCGGCGAGCTTGTCACCCGCGAGGACGACGCCCCGGACGCGCTCGCCACGCGGCTGCGCGAATACCACGACAAGATCGACCCGGTCGTGGAGCTGTTCCGCGGCAAGGAGTACGTCACGACGGTCGACGCCCGCGACGACAAGGTCACCGTCCAGCGGAGCATCCGCGCCCGCCTCCACCTCCCGCCGTACGCCCCGGAGAAGCCGGACTCAGGGCGCGAAGTCGCGGCCGAGTAGCTGCCGGGCGACGACCAGCTTGGTGATCTGGGCGGTGCCGTCGGCGATCTGCAGCGCGATCACGTCCCGCAGCCGCTGCGCCTGCCGCAGCTCCTCCGAGTAGCCGGCCTGCCCGAACGTGAGCAGCGCCTGCTGGACGGCGTCCGCGGCCATCCTCGGCACCCACCACTTGACCATGTTCGCCTCGGTCGTGTGCGGGAGCCCCTGGTCCTTGCGCCACAGGGCCTCGTAGCAGAGCGCCCTGCCCGCGCGAAGCTGCGTGGCGTACTCGATCAGGGGAAAGCTGAGCCCCTGGAAGGTGCCGAGCGGGCGGCCGAAGGCGTTGCGCGTGCGCGCCCGCTCCAGCGCGTCGTCGATCGCCGCCTGCGCGGTGCCCGTCGCCATCAACGCGATCAGCGCCCGCGAGTAGTCGAAACCCCGCATGACCTGGACGAACCCGAGGCCCTCGCCGCCCACGATCGTCTCGGGCCCGGTGAGCAGGCCGTCGAAGGTCAGGTGGGCGCGGCCCGCGGCCCGGTTGCCGAGGTCGGTGAACGCCTCCCGCTTCGCCGACGCCAGGTCGGTGAGGAAGGCGGTGACGCCGCGCGCCCCCTGACCGCCTGTCCTGGCGAAGACCAGGCCGTGCGTGGCCGTCATGCCGAGCATGATCGAGGTCTTCTCGCCCTCCAGCAGCCAGGCGCCGTCCTGCGGGGTGGCGCGGAACTCGATGGCGGCGGCGTCCGATCCGTGCTCGGGCTCCGTCAGGCAGATGGCCGGGATCAGGTCCCCCGAGGCCAGGGCGGGCAGCCAGGCGGCTCGCTGCTCCGGCGAGGCGTTGGCCTGCAGGATGTCGGCCACGAGCGCGGCGTTGAGCACCAGGTAGCAGCTGTTCACGTCGGCGCGGGCCAGCTCTTCGAGCACCAGGCCCGTGGTCACGGCGTCGGCGCCCGAACCGCCGTACTCCTGGTGGACGCGCAGGCCGAGCAGGCCCATGCGGGCCAGCTCGCCGGGCAGCTCGGGGCGCATGGCCGCGGCGCGGTCGTCGGACTGGTAGTGCGGGGCGAGGCGCTCGGCCGCGAAGTCGCGCACCCGGGCGCGCAGCCGCTCCTGCTCGTCGTCGAACGCGAAGTCCATGCTCAGCCCATCCGTTCCCGCAGCTCGAACTTCTGCACCTTGCCCGACGCCGTCTTCGGCAGCTCGGCCACGACCGTCAGGCGTTCCGGCCAGAACTGCCGGGCCATGCCGAGCCCCTCCAGATGCCCCTGTACGTCGGCGAGCGACGGCGGCTCGCCATCGGGGACGACGAAGGCGCACGCCCGCTCGCCGAGCCGCTCGTCGGGATAGGCCACCAGCGCGGCTTCCTTGATCCGCGGGTGCCGCCACAGCGCGGCCTCCACCTCGACCACGGGGATCTTCTCCCCGCCCCTGACGATCAGGTCCTTGGCCCGGCCGGTGATCCGGATGCCGTCGTGGCCGTCGTCCCTGGCGAGGTCGCCCGTGTCGAACCAGCCGTCGGCGGTGAGGGCCGCGCCGTACAGGTCCGGGCGCTTCCAGTAGCCGACGCACTGGTTCGCGCCGCGTACCTGCAGCCGGTCGCCGTCTATCCGGACCCGCATCCACGGCGCGGGCCGGCCGTCGGAGCGCGCGGCGAGATCCGGCGGGTCCTCGGGGCGGGTGATGGTGACCGTGGCGTTCTCCGTCATGCCCCACAGCGCGTACATGCGCACGCCGAGCACCTCGCCCGCCTCCTCCACCACCTTCGGCGGGATCGGTGACCCGCCGCAGGCGAAGGAGTCGAGGCTCTTCAGGTCCCGGGGGCGGGCCCGCTGCGCGGCGATGGCGTCGACCACGAACGTGGTGGCGCCCATGCCGAAGTTGACGCCTTCCGACTCGACCAGGCCGAGCATGACGTCCGGGTCCCACACGTCCTGGAACACCGCCTGGCCGCCGAGCTGGAGCGGCATCAGGAAGCAGTAGAGGTAGCCGGCCTGGTGGGTGAGGGGCGATCCCATGTGGACGACCAGGTCCTCGTCCAGCCCGAGGGCCTCCGCCTCGGTGCGGATGCCGGCGTACAACGTGTTGTGGGTGTGCATGACACCCTTGGGCTCACCTGTCGTGCCCGAGGTGAACATCACCTGGGCCAGGTCGTCGGGGCTCGCCTCCAGCGGCCCGAGGCGGACGTCGCGGTCGGACATGAAGACGTCGTCGAAGTCGAGCGGGCCGCCGCCGATGGTCACCGCGTGCCGCAGCGTCGGCACCTCCTTGGCGATCTCCGCGAGCATCCCGGCGTGGTCGAAGCCGCGGAACGACGCGGGCGCGACGCAGACCTTCGCTTCCGTACGTTCCAGCATGAAGCCGACCTCGCGTTTGCGGAGGATCGGGATGATGGGGTTGACCGCCGCGCCGACCCGCATGCAGGCGAGCGCGAGCGGCGGGAACTGCCACCAGTTCGGCAACTGGAGCGCGACCACGTCGCCCGGGCCGACGCCCAGCTCGGTCAGGGCCCCGGCGAACCGCTCCACCAACCGGGACAGATCCGTGTACGTCAGTTTGACCAGGTCGTCGGCGCCCGCCTGGTGCGCCGTGATCGCCACGCGCCCGGGGGAGTGCTCCACCGCCCGCCGGAGATCGTCCAGGGGCGTGGCGTCCCGCCACCAGCCCTCCCGGTAGCAGTGCTCGGCGTCGCTTCGCCACTCCATGCGTGCTCCTGCTTCTGTCGGCTGTTCAGAGGTGGTAGCCGTACCTGCCCATGAGCGGCAGCGCGGCGAGGGTGCTCAGCGCGACGCTCGAGGCCGGCAGGGCGGTACGCCAGGCGTCGTCGGGCCTGATGACCACGGGCCCGGTACGCAACCGGTCGGGGTTGCCCGTCACGGTGTGGTTGACGCCGAGCCGGGCGGTGCTCCCGTCGATCACCGGGCCGGGCGGCGAGAGACCCGCCCACGCCATGACCCGGCCGATCGTCTCGGCGGGCCGGGCGGCGAAGTCCTCGTACCTGAGCCTGAGGCACCTGCCGGGGAAGGCGCTCGCGATCCACTCCGACGCCGCGTTGAAGCCGGTCCAGTACGTGCTGCTGAGCAGGGGGCTCATGGCCGGGATGTAGCCCTTGGCGCGGTGCCACGAGTAGGCGGTCGCCCTGGGGTCGCGCACCATGTGCAGGACCTGCGGGCGCAGGTCGGGCAGGCCCATGAGATGGGCGGCCTCGGCGGGGAACTTGGAGGTGTCGACGATCAGCTCGGCGCCGAGCACCTCGCCGATCGCGGTGTAGAGCCGCCGCTTGACCTCGCTGATCCGCCGCACGTCGCGCGGCGGCCGGGCCAGGCCGCGGGCCTCGCGCAGCCGCTCGTGGGTGAAGCGGGTGCGCAGGCGGGCGTTGTGCAGCCCGATCATCTCCGTCGCGATGGCGTGGCCGTCCAGCTCGAGCAGCACCTGCCGCCACACCTCGCAGTCCCGCAGGTCCTTGCCGCAGCCGCAGGTGCTGTTGGTGCCGGTGCCGAGCACGCCGTTGGACCACAGGTAGTTGAGCTCGCCCACGTGCGCGACGCCCGGCAGCTCGTTGAGCAGGTTGCCGAGGAGCGTGCTGCCCGACCTGCACCAGCCCGTGACGTAGAGCACCCTCGGCGTCATCGGCTCGCGGCCCGTCCGGCGGCGGCCTTTCCGGCGGCAGGTCCCCTGACGGCCGTGTTCTCGACGGCAGGCCTGTTCACGGCGGACTTCTCCGCGGCGGGCCTCCTGGCGGCGGCTTTTCTGACGGCGGTCACCAGGCGGTCGCAGTCGGCGAGGGTCAGGTTGGCCGAGAGCGGGATGTCGATCGCCTCGCTGACGTAGCGAGCCGAGGCCGGGAACAGGCTCCGCGCGGCGTCCGGATCGTCGCCGAGCAGGAACCGCCAGTTCCAGAAGGCGCGGACGTTGACGTCGTCGCGGTCGCCGAGCGCGCGGGCGTCGACCCCCTCGGCCGCGACGGCACCGGCGAAGGCCGCGCACTCGCGCGGCGTGGCCCCCGGCAGCCGGAAGACCAGCGCTTCGCCGAGGTACGCGCCGGGCGCCACCGGCTGCCGGAGCGCGATCCCGTCGAGGTCGGCGAGCCGCTCGGCCACGTAGTCGTAGTTGCGGTGATGGGCGGCCAGCCGGTCGGGCAGCCGCTGGAGCAGGGCACCGGCGAGCGCCGCCCTGATCTCGTCCATGCGGAAGCTGAAGATGGGGAACGCCCGGTCGTCGACGTCCGGGACCTGTCCAGGGAAGTGGCGGGCCATCCGGCCTTCGTACGCGCCGCTGTAGACCACCGCGCGGGCGTACGCTTCGGGGTCGTCGGTGAGCAGGAACCCGCCTTCTCCGGTGTTGAGCGACTTGTCGGACTGGGTGCTGAAGGCGCCGAAGTGGCCGAACGTGCCCAGGTAGCGGCCATCGAGCCGCGCGCCGAGCGCGGGCACCGCGTCCTCGACCACGAAGGCGTCGTACTCCTCGGCCAGTCGGCATATTTCCGGCATGTCGCTGGCGAAGCCGCGCATGTGCACCACCACGACCGCCTTGGCGCCCTCGTCCAGCACCCGGCGCAGGTCACGCACGTCAAGGTGCAGGTTCTCGTCGCACTCCACGAGCACCGGCCGGTGCCCGGCCAGCAGGATCGCGCTCGGCGTGGCCGCGAAGGTGAACGCTGGGCAGGCGATCGGCGAGTCGGCGGGCAGTTGGAGCGCGAGCAGGCTCAGCGTGATCGCGGTGGTGCCGCTGGCGCAGGCCAGCGCGTGCCGGGCGCCGAACACCTCGCACAGCCGCCGTTCGAAGAGCCCGGTAAATGTCTCCTCGTGCGGCCGGAAATCGTAACGGAAGAACAACTGGGCGCGGAGCGCCTCCATGGCTGCGGCGATGTCCTCCGGGCTGAGGAAGACATCACCCTTGTCATAAGTGGGCCAGGTGGTCAGGGGTGGATTCACCGGTCCCTCGCATCTGTTGCGCAAATAACGTAGTGAATTACGCGATGGAGCTAAGAGCCGACTATCGCCGCAGATCCCGGGAAAGGCAACCCCCCTCGCGTGTGTCACAAATGCGTGATAAGCCGTCGAAGAACCTAGGCCCGAGAAAGGAACAAGCCCGTGACGGTCTCCGCACTGAACGCCGCCTGTCCCGATCGGGTGGTCGGCCCCGGCCACCCCGCTTATGACGAGTTGCGGCTGCTCTTCAACGGCATGCACGATCTGCGGCCCCGGCTGATCTGCCTGCCGCGCGACGTCACGGAGCTACGCGCGGTGATCCGTACCGCCCGCGAGACCGGCCTGGTCACGGCGGTGCGCGGCGGCGGGCACAACGTCGCCGGGTACGCCTCCGTCGACGACGGACTGGTCATCGACCTGCGGCTGATGAGCTCGGTCACGGTCGATCCGCGAGAACGCACCGCCACGGTGGGCGGCGGCGCCACCTGGAGCCAGGTGGACCTGGCGACCACGGCGTACGGCCTGGCCACCACGGGCGGCACCTTCGACACCACCGGCGTCGGCGGCCTGACCCTGGGCGGCGGCCTCGGCCACCTGATGGGCAGATATGGCCTGACCTGCGACAACGTGCTCTCCTATCAGCTCGTCACGGCCGCCGGGGAGGTGGTCGAGGTGGACGCGGAGCGCGATCCCGAGCTCGACTGGGCGCTGCGCGGCGCGGGTCACAACTTCGGCGTGGTGGCGGCGTTCCGCTTCCGGACGCACCCGGTGGGCCTGCTGTACGGGGGCTGCGTCGCCTACCCGCGCGCCGAGCTCGGCCCGGCCGTACGCCTGTTCCGCGACCTCATGCGCGACGCGCCCGACGAACTCACCTGCACGCTGCTGCTGAAGCGGTACGGTCCCACGCACGTTCCGGCGGCGGTGATCTGCGTGGCCTACAGCGGCGAGGACGAGGGATACCGGGCGGCGCTGGAGAAGCGGCTGCGCGGGCCGGAGATCCTCGACTGGCAGCTCATGCCCAGGTCATACCTCTCGCTGCAGGCCACGCTCGGCCGCCTGGCGTTCGGGCTCAGGCACTACTGGAGCGCCCGTTTCGCCGACGCCCTGCCCGACGAGCTGGCCGACGAGCTGGTCGAACGGTTCCTGGCCGGCCGGTGGCGGGGGCCCTTCAGGGACGGGATCCTCGTCGAGGCGCTGCACGGCGCGGTGCGGCGGGTGCCCGCCGAGGCCACGGCCGTGCCCTTCCGCGGCGCGGGCTTCAACGTCACGGGCACGGCGATCTGGGCCGACCCGGCCGACGACGAGGAGCAGGTCGCCTGGGCGCGGTCCGTCGCGGAGGCCGCCGAGCCGTACGGCCGCTGGGGTGACGGATACATCAACTATGCGTCCACCGGCGAGCGGGCCAGGAAGACCTTCGGCGAGACGGCCTACGACCGGCTGACCTTGGTGAAACGGCGGCTGGACCCGGACAATTTCTTCCGCGGCAACTACAACGTCGCGCCCTCGGCCGTCCGCTGAGCCGCGTCCACCGGCTCAACGATGCGTCGCCTCCCGGGTCATCGCCAGGTGGACGCCGTCCAGGGCGCCATGACCTTCACTGGTGGCACTCGGGTCCTTCACCGCCAAGGAGTTCTCGTGATCGTCCTCGGATACAACGGGTTCGGTAAGGTCGCCGAACTCTTCGCACGTTATTACGGGTCGACGGGAATCGACCGCCACATGCTCTACGGTCACGATTCCTCGGCGGCCCTCATGGTGGACGGTGAATTGGTCGCGGCCGTCGAGGAGGAGCGGCTCAATCGCGAGAAGAAGACCGCCAGGTTTCCGGTCAATGCCATCGAATGGGTTTTGCGGGAGGCCGGGAAGTCATTCGACGAGGTCGATGTCTTCGCGCATTCCTGGCGTTTCTCCCAGGGTGTCATGAACAACATGATCGCCGAGATCGTGGAGCCCGACGCGCCGGTGGACAAGAAATTCGCCAGGCTGCGGCGGCTCGACGACACCTACACCCGGATATTCAGCGAGCAGGCCATTCTCGCCGACTTCCACGAGCACACCGGATACCCGCTGACGGCCGGGAAGCTGGTCACGGTGCCGCATCACATCGCCCACCTGATGACGGGATACCACCTGTCCGGCGGCGGGGACGCGGCGTTCGTGGTCAGCGACGGCCGGGCGGAGTGGCTGTCGGCGATCCTCGGCGAGGTGCGCGACGGCAAGGTGCGGGTGTTCGACGACGCGACGGTCGACGGGGACAACTCGCTCGCCCTGCTGTTCGCGGTGCTGACCAGATATCTCGGCTTCGTCCCCAACAACGACGAGTACAAGGTCATGGGCCTGGCCGGCTACGGCCCGCCGCCGGAGCCCAACCCGCTGCTCAAGCACGTGGTGGAGCTGACGGCCGACGGCCGCTACACCATTCCCTACGCGCCGCGGGCCGTACGCGCCTACTACGCGCTGTTCGACCGGATCTTCGACACGGACCCGGACTGCCGGGAGGACTTCGACGTGCGGGTCCGGGTCGCCGGGGCCGCCCAGGAGATGATCGAGGCGGTGACGGCCCACCAACTGCGCGCGCTGGAGGAGCGCAGCGCGCTGCCGCGGCTGCTGTTCGAGGGTGGGCTGGCGCTGAACTGCGTCAACAACACCAAGCTGCTCGAAGGGTCCAGGTTCGCCGAGATGGACGTGAGCTTCGGCGCCAGCGATCCGGGCGTGGCCATCGGCGCCGCCTTCTACGCGAGCCAGGAGGCGGGCGACACGCCGCGGGCCAGCGGTTCGCCGTATCTGGGGCCCGCCTACGGCGACGAGGAGATCCGCGCCACGCTCGACGCCCACGCGGGGCGCGTCGAATGGCGAGAGCTCGCTCCGGGCGACGTCGCGCGGGAGACGGCGGCGCTGCTGCGGGAGAAGTGCGTGGTCGGCTGGTTCCAGGGGCGGACGGAGTACGGGCCGCGCGCGCTGGGCAACCGCAGCATCCTGGCCAATCCGCGGTTCGGCGATATCAAGGACATCATCAACGACCGGATCAAGCACCGGGAGCCCTTCCGGCCGTTCGCGCCGGTCGTCCTCGAAGACGTGGCCCCCGAGGTGTTCGAGCTGGGAAAGAAGCGCGCCTCGCCGTACATGACGTTCGTCTTCCCCGTACGCCCCGGCTACCGCGAGCTGATTCCCGGAGCCACGCACGTCGACGGCACCTCCAGGATTCAGACGATCCGCGAGGAGGACAACCCGCTGCTGGCGCGGTTGCTGCGCGCCTTCACCGAGCTGACCGGGGTGCCCTGTCTCATCAACACCTCGTTCAACGTGGCCGGCGAACCCATCGTGTGCTCACCGGCCGACGCCATGGACTGCTTCCTGAAGACCGAGATGGATTACCTGGTACTCGGACGGTTTGTAGCCACCAAATCAGCTCAGCGTTGACAACCATTTCAACGGGGAGGGACAGGCATGTCTCCTGGCGAGGAGTTCGCGTGGGCGGTGGCCGGCTCGCGGAACGGCGGTGACGTCGACGTACCGTACCGGCTGGCGCTGACCGAGGCGTTCCCGCTGTTCAAGACCCGGCCCCGCTACACGGTCCGGCACCTGCTGAAGAGCGCGAAGGTGGGCGGCGGGCGGGTGCCTTATGTCCATGAGGCGCCGCCGCCCCGGCTGGAGCCCTCGGGGACGTCGTACGCCGAGACGCCCGAGTCCGCCTTCGCCTCCAGCGTCCGCGTGGCCGACCTGACCGAGGTCAAGGTCGGCGTGCCCGTGCCGAAGGGCGTGCTCGACGAGCCCGGCCTGCTCGCCGCCTTCGTCGACTACCGCGTGCTCGTCCGGCTGTCCACGGTCGAGAACGAGATCCTGCTGCACGGCTCCGGCGACGGCGCGATCGACGGGCTGCTGCACCTGGCCGAGTCGCGGCACGCGCCGTTCGACGGCGATCCCGAGGACGTGCTGACGGCGGCGGCGGCCGAGGTCGAGGAGACCGGCGGCTCGTGCGACGGCATCGTGACCCATCCCGGCCTGTACTGGAGGCTCGTCCGCGACGGGGCGCTCGACCGGCTGGCGACGGCCGGCATCCGCGTCTCGCGCACCCGCATGATCGGCACGGGGGAGGCGCTGCTCGGCGACTTCCGCGCCGCCGTGACGCTGCTCGACCCCGCGCAGTCCACGCTGCGGCTGCGCAGGGACGCCGAGGTCATCGAGGCGAGCACGCGCGTCGGGCTGGCCGTACACCTGCCGCAGCATTTCCTGCTGGTCTCGTGAGAGGTGTCTGGCCATGGACCTTGGGCTGAACGGACGGGTCGCGCTCGTGGCGGCGGCCAGCAGCGGGCTCGGGCTGGCCGTTGCGCGCACGCTGGCGGCCGAGGGCGCGCACGTCTCCATCTGCGCCCGCGAGCCCGTACGGCTGGCGCGGGCGCACGCCGAGATCGACGCCGCGGGACCGGGACGGGTGCTCAGCACCGGCGTGGACGTGCGCGACGAGGCGGCCGTCGCCAAGTGGGTGCGGCGCACCGCCGACGAGTTCGGCTCGCTGCACATCGTGGTCAGCAGCTCGGGCGGGGTGCCGCACGGGTCGCTGGAGGAGTTCGACGTGCCCGTGTACCGGCGGGCGCTGGAGGACAACACGATCCCGCACGTGAGCGTCGTGCTGGCCGCCCTGCCCCACCTGGACGCCGGCTGGGGCCGGGTGCTGATGCTCACCTCCGAGGCGGTACGCCAGCCGCTGCCCCTGACCGGGCTGTCGGCCGTCGCCCGGCTGGGCGTGCTGGGCTTCGCCAAGGGGCTCGTGCCGAGCCTCGGCCCGCGCGGCATCACCGTGAACGTCCTCGCCCAGGGCTTCCACCGCACGCCCGCCCTCGACCACCAGTTCGGCGACGAGGCGGACGCGGCGCTGGCGCGGGTGGCGGAGGGCCTGCCGATGCGCAGGATCGGGCGGCCCGGCGACTTCGGGGCGATCGCCGCGTTCCTGGCCAGTGAGCACACCTCCTTCATCACGGGCGTGGTGCTGCTGGTGGACGGTGGCAACACCCGCGGCCTATGACCTGGGCGCGGACGTTCGCCGGGCTGGTGGCCGCGCTGTTCGCCACGTTCACGGCGTTCGGCGCGGTGGTGCCGGTGATCCCGCGGCTGGTGACCGAGGAACTGGGCGGTACCCCCTTCGCCGTCGGCGCGGCCTTCACCTCGACCGCGGCGGTGACACTGGCACTGCGCCCCTACGGCGGGCAGCTCGCGCAGCGGTTCGGCAGCCGCCGGCTGATGCTGGCCGGGTCGGCGCTGGCCGCCGTCATCGGCGCCATGTACGCGCTCCCGTGGGGCCTGCCGGGCCTCATCGCCACCCGGCTGATCATGGGCATCGCCGAGGCGCTGCTCTTCACCGCGGGCTCGGTGTGGACGGTGCAGCTCGCCCCCGAGAGCCGCCGGGGTCAGATCGTCGGATGGTACGGCCTTGCCATGTGGGGCGGCTTCATGGCCGGTCCCGCCCTGGGCGAGTCGCTGTACCGCCTCGGCTCCTACCCGGCGGTATGGGCCGCCGCCGTGGTCCTGCCGCTCCTCGCCGTCGTGGTGCTGAGCCGGCTGCCGGCCGGCGCGCGGGTGCCCGTCGTGTCGCGCAAGCTCATCCCGGGTGCGGCGGTGCTGCCGGGGCTGGCGCTGGGGGCGGGGGCGTTCGGGTACGGCGTGCTGGTCGGCTTCGGCGCGCTGGCCCTGTCCACCAGGGGAATCTCGAACGGGCCGGTGTTGCTGAGCGTCTTCAGCGCCGCGTACATCGCGACACGGCTCGTGGCCGGGCGCCTGCCCGACCGGCTCGGCCCGATGCCGGTCATCGTCGTGTCGAGCCTCGCGCAGGCCGTCGGCCTGGCCATGATCGGGTTCGCGCCCGGCTGGTGGGTGGCGGCGGCGGGGGCGGTGCTCTCGGGGGCCGGGTTCACTCTGCTCTACCCGTCGCTCGCGATGATCACGATCAGCCGGGCGCCGGAGCCGGAGCGGGGGGCGGCGCTGGGGGCGCTGAGCTCGCTGTACGACATCTTCTTCGGGCTCGCGGGGCTGGTCGGCGGGGTGGTCGCGGACATCAGCTATCCGGGGACGTTCGTGTTGGCTGCGGCCGTGGTGCTCGGCTCCCTGGCCCTCGGCCCGCTGGCCACGCGTCCGGTCTCTGTGCGGCCGGAACCGTAGCGTGTCCTGGTTTGTGCGGCCGGTCAGGTTGACATGAGGCCGGAGCGGTAGGCGAAGGAGACCAGCTGGGCCCGGTCCTTGGCCTTCAGCTTCGCGCGGAGCCGGTGCAGATGGGTGCGTACCGTACTGACCCCGATGTACAACTCACCCGCCACCTCCTCGGTCGACCGGCCCTGCGCGACCAGGAGCAGAACCTGCTGCTCGCGCGGCGTCAGCCCGGCCAGCGTGGGCTGGTCCAGCTCGGCGGGAGGGGGCTCCCGCTGCCTGAACCAGTCGACCAGCCGCTGCGTCACCACGGGGGAGAGCATGGTCTGCCCCCGGCCCGCCGCCCTGATGACGGCGACTACCTCGTCCTGGGTGGAATCCTGGGTCAGCAGCCCGTTCGCTCCGGCGCGCAGCACGTCGGTGACCGTCTGGTCGGTGTGGTCGACGGTGAACACGACCACCCGAGGCTCGGGGTCCAGCTTCTCGGCCCGTAATCGCTGGATCAGCTCCAGCCCGGACAGCCCGCCCAGAGTCAGTCCGGTGACCACCACCTCGGGGTGATGCTTGCGGGCGAGCATGATCGCATGGACTCCGCTGTCGGTGGTCTCGATCACGTTGACGTCGTGCCGGGACGCCAAGATCGTCAAGAGGCCGAACCGGGTAATCGCGTATTTATCACAGATAATCACTCTTAGTGACGCACCGCACATGCGAACTCTTTTCCGTGATTTCTGGGCAGCATGTCACATCTGTTCGGTTATGCCGTGGCATGACGCTAGAAATCAGGGTTTGGGCCTTTTTCGACTGTGGGCTGGGGGAGCGCGTAAGACGTCCTGTCATGCGGGCCACAACTGGTCCGAGAGCAGAAACAGCGTGTAGGCCGCCAGCGACGCGGCGTCCGCGATCTCGCCGGTGCGGATCATGGCCTCGAAGTCGGCGCGCCTGAACCACCGGTGCAGCAGGTCCTGCTCCTCGACCTCCAGCTCGTTGGGCCCCGGCTCCAGCTCCGTGGCCACGAACACGTCGAAGACCTGGGACGACATGCCCTTGGCGGAGTTCAGCCGGCCCAGGTGCCGCATGTGCGCCGCCGTCAGTCCCGTCTCCTGGCGCAGCTCCTCGTGCGCCAGGTGCTCGGGGTCGCCGGTCCGCATGTGCGGGAACGCGCCCTGCGGGAACTCCCACGAGCGGGCGCGGATCGGATAGCGGTACTGCTCCACCAGGTGCAGCCCGTCGTTCTCGACCGGGATGACCAGCGCGTAGTCGGGCTTCTCCACGTATGAGTAGATGCCTTCGGAACCGTCCAGGCGGCGGATGCGGTCCTCGCGCATGCGTAGGTACGGACTCTCGTAGACGACCTGGGTCGACAGGCGCCTGATGGGGTGTTCGCTGTCCGGTCGTCCGTCCATGATCCCTACTCGGTTCGCGCGGTGAAGTCGGCGAAGTCGAATCCCGGCGAGACGACGCAGCTCACCAGAACCTCCTCGCCGGCGGCCGGTCTGGCCGACTGCCACACGCCGCCCGGGACCACGGCCTGCGGCACCTGGCCGTCCTCGACCAGCGGGCCGAGGATGACGGTCTCGTCGCCGATGGTCAGGCTCAGCGGGCCGCCCCGGTGCCACAGCCATACCTCGTCGGACCGGACCACGTGCGGGACCGACTCCTCGCCCGGCCCCAGCAGGAAGTAGATGCCGGTGGCGGAGGCGCGGGCGCCGGGGTAGCCGGCGGGCAGGAAGGAGACGGGCGCCCGCCAGGTCTCACGGAACCAGCCGCCCTCGGGGTGGGGCAGCAGGTCCAGGGCCTGGGCGATGGGCGGGCGGTCCACGAACGCGATGGCCGCGCCGGTGACGTCACGGCGCAGGAAGCGGGTGCCGTCGAGGACCAGTTGGCCGTCCAGCTCGCTGGCCAGGGCCGCAGACTCGTCGGCGACCTCGACGGACGGGCCGCTGGGGTAGATCGTCAGCTCCACGTGGGAGATCCTACGTGCTCAGGTATCCGGCCGTAGTGAGGCCGTCACCGGAGGGCTCCGTGGGTCGCCATCCTGGCGGTTTCCGGCCGTGGTGAGGTCGTCTACGGAAGGCCCTGTGGCGAGCGGATCGTCGCCGTCCTGGCGGTTGGCGCGTGATCGTTCACCACTGACAGTCGCGCGGCGGAGCTGGGTCGCCGTACCCTGACCAGCCGTGATATGGATCTTCTTCGCTGATCCGGCGGAGCAGCGGTAATTGTCAGTCGGGCTGGCTAGTCTGCGGCAAGTGATCGAACGGTGGAGCCGTGATCAGGTGCTCGCCCTCGCCCCCGACGCCTCGTCCCAGAAGGCGGCGCAGGGCGTGGCGGCACCCGGCAAATGGACCTTGCGCGGCATGACTGACGACGTGCTGTTCGGCGCGTGCAAGGGGAGCGGGGCCACGCCCTACATGGCGTGTGTCGACCTCTCCGAGCCCGCATATCGGTGCAGTTGCCCCAGCCGGAAGTTCCCGTGCAAGCACGCGCTCGGGCTGCTGCTCATGTGGTCGGCGGACGGGGTGCCCGCCGCCGACGCGCTGCCGCCCTGGGTGGCGGAGTGGGTCGACCAGCGCATCGAACGCGCCGCCAAGGCGGCGGCCAAGCTCGAGGCCGCCCGCGCCCGAGCCGCCGCAGAAGCCGAGAGCGACCTGGAGCCGGCCGATGGGCAGGCATGGGAGTCGGATGCTGATCTGGGCTCGGGTGGCGGGCCGGGCGCGGCCTCGGGCTTGGGGTCGGGTTCGGGTGCGGCCTCGCGTGGTGGGTCGGATTCGGCCTCGGACTCCGCCTCAGACGGGGGCTCGGGTGGCGGGCCGGGCGTGGCGGCCGGCGGTGGCTCCGGGCTGGGGGCGTCGGCTACGGATACCTCGGGCGGTGGGCGGGGTGCGGGGGTCGAGTCCGTACGGCATGCGCGGGTGGCCGCCGGGCTGGCCGAGCTCGAACGGTGGCTGGCCGACCAGGTGCGGCAGGGCCTGGCAGGGACGGACGCCGACGAATGGGACGAGCTGGCCAAGCGCCTCGTCGACGCCCAGGCGCCGGGTGTCGCCAACGCCCTCTCCCGGCTACGGGAGGTGCGCCTGGCCGACGACTGGCCGAGCCGGCTGCTGGCCGAATACTCGCTGATCAACCTGTTGGCGGTCGCCTACCGGCGGCGGGCCGAGCTGCCGGGACCGTTGCGCCAGACCGTCCTGATCCGTGCGGGCTTCCCCGTCGCACGGGAGGACGTGCTGGCCCGGCCGGTGGTGCGCGACCGGTGGCACGTGGTGGGCAGGCGCGACGAGGAGCACGACCGGCTGATCGCCCGCCGGGTCTGGCTCCGGGGCCACGACACGGGCCGGGCGGCGCTGGTCCTCTCGTTCGCCGCCACCGGCCAGCCGCTCGACGCCTCGCTGGTCACCGGCACCACGATCGACGCCGACGTCGCCTTCTACCCGGGCGCCGCACCCCTCCGCGCCCTGGTAGCCACCCGCCACCCCACCCCCCGGGATGTCCCCGCTGACCGGAGCGCCGTCGGTCGGGGCGATCTCGGGGACCGGGTTCCGACGGGGGTGTCGCCGGAGGAGGCGCTTGGTGAGATCACCGCCGCCGTCACCGCCGATCCGTGGACCGACTCCTGGCCTGTCGTGCTGGCGGGTGTGGTTCCCGGCCGTACGTCCGTGGGCGGGTTCCCGCTGCACCCCAGGTCCCGTGACCCGTGGCGGCTGATCGCCGTATCCGGCGGGCGTCCGGTGACGGTGGCCGCCGAGTGGACGCCGCTGGGCCTGCGCCCGCTGACCACCTGGGCTGACGACGGAACGGCGGTGATCCTGTGACCTGGGAGGACCTGGCTTCGACGGCGCTGGTCGGCACCGACCGCAGACCGTACGAGGGAGAGCTGCTAGAAAGCGCCGCCGTGGAGGTGGTGCGCCGTCGCGCCGGTCGGCAACTCGGCGAGACGACCGAGCAGGAGCAGCAGGAGCAGGCGGACGACGAGGAGCTGCCCGCCGTGACCGCGCGGGCGGCCGAGCGGCTGGCCAGGATCCTGGGCGGCGAGTACGACCGCCTGCTCCCCGAATGGCTGGCCGCCGCGTCCACGGCAGGCCGCACAGTGCCCCCGTACGTCCTGCCCGAGCTGCTGGACCGGGGCAGGCGCGACCAGTCGATCAGGTCCCACCTCGGCCTGGTCGCCGGGCAGCGCGGCAGGTGGCTGGCCGCCCTGAACCCGGCCTGGGCGTTCCTGCTCGAAGAGCCGACCGGTGAGACGTGGGAGCTGGGCAGCCCGGCCGACCGCCGCGCCTACCTGAGCCACCTCAGGAGGCAGGAGCCCAAGCGGGCCAGGGAGCTGCTGGAGACGGGCTGGGAGCGCGAGGAGCCCGATGATCGGGCGGCGTTCGTCGAGGTGCTGGCCGACGGCCTGTCCATGGACGACGAGCCGTTCCTGGAGCAGGCCCTCGACGACCGCAGGCGAGAGGTACGCCAGCAGGCCGCCAACCTCCTCACCCGCCTGCCTGAGTCGCGGCTGGCCCAGCGCATGGCCGTACGCGCTCGAAGCTGCCTGACCTTCACCAGGAGCACGATCACCGTCGAGGCGCCGGAAGTGTGCGACGCGGCGATGGAGCGCGACGGCATCCGGGCCAAGCCCCCGAGGGGGATCGGCGAGCGGGCCTGGTGGCTCCAGCAGGTCGTCGCCCGCGCGCCGCTCGGGCTCTGGGGCAGGCCCGCCAGGCTGCTCAAGATGAAGATCCCCGACTGGGACGCCGAGGTGAAGGCCGCCTGGGTGCGCGCGGCCGTGTTGCAGCGGGATCCGGAGTGGGCGCGGGCGATGTTCGCGTGGGACCCGATCGCGGATCTGCTGGAGGCGCTGGGGCCGGACGAGCAGCAGCGGCTCGCCGCTGATTTCGTGAAAGAGCATGACCTGGACAGCCAATTGATCATGGTGCTGGGCGGCGTGTCCTCACACTGGCGGGAGGGCCTGGCGACGGCCGTCCTCCGCAAGATCATCAAGGTGGCCACCACCCAGCCGTGGAACCTCGGCGAGCTGATCAAACTGGCCGGCGAGCGCATCGACCCGTCGCTCGCCGAGTTGGCCGAAAACTACTCGCCCGTGCCGCCCATTCAGCAGGTCGCCGCCCTGCTGCGCTTCCGTGCCGACATGTTGAAGGAGCTCTCATGACCGTTCTGCGCGCCCATGCGGAAGACCAGTACGCCGAAGAGCTGGCGGTGCTCGCCAAGGACGACGACCGGACCAGGCCGCCCGGCTGGAAGCTGTCGCCGTGGGCCGTGACCACGTACATCCTGGGCGACGGCCGCCAGATCTCCCCGAAGTACGTGGGCGCCCGCCGCATCGTCGAGGTCGCCGTCGCCACCTTGGCCACCGACCGCGCGCTGCTGCTGCTCGGCGTGCCCGGCACGGCGAAGACCTGGCTGTCCGAACACCTGGCCGCCGCCATCAGCGGCGACTCGACCCTTTTGGTGCAGGGCACGGCGGGCACGGCCGAAGAGGCCATCCGCTACGGCTGGAACTACGCGAGGCTGCTGGCCGAGGGCCCGTCCATGGAGGCGATGACCCCGTCGCCCGTCATGCGGGCCATGGCCGAGGGCCGGATCGCCCGCGTCGAGGAGCTCACGCGCATGCCCTCCGACGTTCAGGACGCCCTGATCACCGTGCTGTCGGAGAAGACGCTGCCGATCCCCGAACTCAACCGCGAGGTGCAGGCCGAACGCGGCTTCAACGTGATCGCCACCGCCAACGATCGCGACCGGGGCGTCAACGAGCTGTCCAGCGCCCTGCGCCGCCGCTTCAACACGGTCGTGCTGCCGGTGCCCGCCACCGCCGAGGAGGAGGTCGACATCGTCTCGCGCCGCGTCACCCAGCTCGGCCGCTCGCTGGAGCTGCCCGAGACCAGCACGGGGCTGGCGGAGATCCGCCGCGTGGTGACGGTGTTCCGGGAACTGCGCACGGGCGTGACGGAGGACGGCAGGACCAAGGTCAAATCACCCAGCGGCACTCTGTCCACGGCCGAGGCGATCTCGGTGCTGACCAGCGGCATCGCGCTGGCGGCCCACTTCGGTGACGGTGTGCTGCGTCCCTCCGACGTGGCCGCCGGGATCGTGGGCGCGGTGGTGCAGGAGCCCGTGTCCGATCGGGTGGTGTGGCGCGAATACCTCGAAACGGTCGTCCGCGAGCGCTCCGACTGGCGCGACTTCTACCGTGCCTGCCGCGAGGTGTCGTGAGGTGCGTCAGCGGTCTCCCGACCGCCGACAAGAGGATGGTGTACCCGTGAGCGTCTCGATCCTCGGTGTCCGGCACCACGGCCCCGGCTCGGCGCGCGCCGTGCAGGCGGAGCTCGAACGCCTCCGTCCCGACGTGATCCTCATCGAGGGACCGCCGGAGGCCGACGCGCTGGTCGCGCTCGCGCCCGAGCTGGAACCACCGGTCGCGCTGCTCGCGCACGTGCCCGGCAAGGCGTCCAGCGCGGCCTTCTGGCCGTTCGCCGGGTTCTCGCCCGAGTGGCAGGCGATCTTGTACGGTGTGGCGGTCGGCGTCCCGGTACGGTTCTGCGACCTCCCGGCGTCCCACAGCCTGGCCGAACCTGAGCCCGAACCCGAGCCCGCGCCTGGCCGCGACCCCGAGGTGGTGCCCGGCTCCGGGCCCGAGCCTGGCGCTGACTCCGAGGGCCTGCGGGTCGATCCGATTGGCGCGCTCGCCAAGGCGGCCGGTTACGACGATCCCGAGCGCTGGTGGGAGGACGTCGTCGAGCACCGGGGCGACACCCCGTTCGAGGTGATCGCCGAGGCCATGGCCGCCGTTCGCGAGGGCCACGAGCCCGACGAGCGAGAGGCCAGGCGCGAGGCGTACATGCGCAAGACCCTCCGCACCGCCATCAGACAGGGCTATGACCGCATCGCGGTGATCTGCGGTGCCTGGCACGTCCCCGCGCTGACCGCCCCCCTGCCCCCGGCCAAGGCCGACGACGCGCTCCTGCGCGGTCTGCCCAAGGTGAAGGCCCAGCTGACGTGGGTGCCGTGGACGTACGGGCGGCTGGCCTCGTGGAGCGGTTACGGCGCGGGCATCTCCTCGCCCGGGTGGTACCACCACCTGTTCACCGCCCCTGACCGTCCCGTCGAACGCTGGCTGGCCGGGGCGGCGGCGGTGCTCCGTGACGAGGGCCTGCCGGTCTCGTCCGCGCACGTCATCGAGTCCGTACGGCTCGCGCACAGCCTGGCGACCCTGCGCGGACGCCCGCTGGCCGGGCTCGGCGAGGTCACCGAGGCGGCCAGGGCGGTCTTGTGCGAGGGCGACGACCTGGCGGTGGAGCTGATCCAGCGGCGCATGGTGGTCGGCGATCGGCTCGGTCACGTCTCCGATGGCACGCCCATGGTGCCGCTCCAGCGCGACCTGCGTGAGCAGCAGCGGCGGCTCAAGCTGAAGCCGGAGGCGCTCGACCGCGAGTTCGGCCTCGACCTGCGTAAGCCGCTCGACCTCGACCGCAGCCGCCTGCTGCACCGGCTGCGGCTGCTCGGCGTCGAGTGGGGGGTGCTGGGGCAGGCCAGGGGCAAGGGGACGTTCAGGGAGACGTGGACGTTGCAGTGGCGGCCCGGGTTCGACCTGGCGCTCGTCGAGGGGGCGGCTCTCGGCATCACGGTCGCCTCGGCCGCCGCCCAGCGGGCCCGCGACCTCGCCTCGGCGGAGTCGGTGACGCTGGCCGACCTGACCGGGCTGGTCGAACGCTGTCTGCTGGCCGACCTGCCGGAGGCGCTGCCCGAGGTGCTGGCCGCCCTCTCGGCCAAGGCCGCGCTCGACACCGACGTCACCCACCTGATGGCCGCGCTGCCCGCGATGGTCCGCGCCCACCGCTACGGCGACGTGCGCGGCACCTCGGCCGAGGGGCTGGCGGTGATCGTACGGTCCATGCTCGACCGCATCTGCGTCGGCCTGCCCGTCGCGGTCACCGGCCTCGACGACGAGGCCGCGGCCGCACTCCTCGGCGGCGTCGACGCCGTCCACACGGCGGTCGCCCTGATGTCAGAGGAGCCCACCGGACCCTCGCCGGAGGATCCCACGTCGCTCCGAGAGGGGGCCGCCGGGTCGGCGCCGCAGGAGCTCACGGGGTCGCCACCAGCGGAGGCTGCCGGGCAGGAGACGCCGGTTGTTCGTCAGGCGTCGCCGCGTAGCCGGTGGCTGGTCACGTTGCGTGGGGTGAGTGATCGTCCCGACCTGCACGGGCTGATCGAGGGACGGCTGACCAGGATCCTGCTCGACGCGGGGGAGCTCGACGACGCCGACGCCCGGATGTCGCGGGCGATGTCCAGGGGGCACGCGCCCACCAGGGCCGCCTCGTGGATCGAGGGCTTCCTGGGCGGCGGCGGGCTGCTGCTGGTGCACGACCCGAGGTTGCTCGGCCTGGTCGACACCTGGCTGACCGGGCTCGACGGCACACAGTTCATCGACGTGCTGCCGCTGCTCCGCCGTACGTTCGGGAGCTTCGCCGCGCCCGAGCGCCGGGCGATCGGCGAGCGCGTCCGATCGGCGGAGCGGGCCGAGCGGGCGGGGGAGCAGGACGTGGACGAACAGCGGGCGGAGACGGCCGCGCGGACCGTACTGGCGATCTTGGGCAGAGCGCGGATCGACGGGAGAGACCATGGCTGAGCCGATGGATGAGCGGCTGCGCAGGTGGCGGCTGGTGCTGGGCGGTGGCGACGCCGACGGCATCTGTTCCGGAGGCCAGAGCGGCGGTCTCCAGGGGGCCGACGCGGACATGGACCGGGCGCTGGCCGCCGTGTACGACCGCGACGGCGGGCTGGGCGCGTCGGCGCCCCGGGTGGCGCGGTGGCTGGGCGACATCAGGACCTACTTCCCGTCGACCGTCGTCCAGGTCATGCAGAAGGACGCGATCCAGCGGCTCAACCTCACCAGGCTGCTGCTCGAACCCGAGATGCTGGAGGCCGTCGAGCCCGACGTACACCTGGTCGGCACGCTGCTCGCGCTCAACCGGGTCATGCCCGATCAGGCCCGCGAGTCGGCCAGGGCCGTGGTGCGCAAGGTCGTACAGGAGCTCGAACGCAGGCTCGCCCAGAAGACCAGGGCCGCCGTCACCGGCGCGCTCGACCGCTCGGCCAGGACCCACCGGCCCAAGCGGGTGTCCGACATCGACTGGGACCGGACGATCAGGGCGAACCTCAAGAACTACCTGCCCGAGAAGAACACGGTCGTGCCGTCGCGGCTCGTCGGCTACGCGCGCCGGCAGCGGTCCGTGCAGCGTGAGGTGGTGCTGGCCATCGACCAGAGCGGGTCGATGGCGGCCTCGGTGGTGTATTCGAGCGTGTTCGGCGCCGTGCTGGCCTCGATGCGGTCGCTCAAGACGTCGCTCGTGGTGTTCGACACGGCTGTGGTCGATCTGACGGATCAGCTGCATGACCCGGTCGAGCTGCTGTTCGGCACGCAGCTCGGCGGTGGTACGGACATCAACCGGGCCATCGCCTACAGCCAGGGCCTCATCACCCGCCCCGCCAACTCGATCTTCATCCTCATCAGCGACCTCTACGAGGGCGGGGTGCGGCAGGAGATGCTGCGCAGGGTCGCCGCGATGACCCAGGCGGGCGTCCAGGTGATCGTGTTGCTGGCGCTCTCGGACGAGGGCGCGCCCTTCTACGACCACGAGAACGCCGCCGCGCTGGCCGCGATGGGGGTGCCCGCCTTCGCGTGCACGCCCGACGCGTTCCCTGACCTGATGGCCGCCGCGATCGAGCGCCGCGACATCGCCCAGTGGGCCGAACGGCACGTCGGCCTGGGGTCCTGAAAGCACCTGGGGTCCTGAACGCACCGGGGTCCTGAAGACAGTCTCCGGAAGCCAAACGAAAGGGCCGCGACGCGAGGTCGCGGCCCTTTCGAGCGGGTACGCGGTCAGTGCCCGGTCTGCTCCCCGAGGGCCTTGCGGGGCAGCAGGTACGACAGGACGAAGGTCAGCGCCAGCAGCCCGATCTCCACCCAGATGGTGACCTGCATCGCCGAGCCGAAGCTCCACCGGCTCTTGAGCAGGTCGAAGAAGAGCGTGCCCAGCAGGGCGCTGCCGAGCGCGCCGCCGAGCTGCTGGGTCGCGGTCAGCGTGCCCGACGCCGAGCCCGACTCGTGCGGCTCGACCCCCGAGAGCACGATGTCGAAGAACGGCGCCATGGTCAGGCCCATCCCGATGCCCACGAAGGCCAGGCCGGGAGCGAGCTGCCAGGGGCTGATGTCGGTCCCGGCCAGATGGATGGTCAGGCCCAGCACGGCCGCCCCCACCGCCATGACCGCGGTGCCGATCTGCAGCAGGCCGCGGCCGAGCTTCTCCTGCAGGCCCGACATGGCCAGACCGAAGCCGACCACGCCGCCGATGGCCTGCGGCAGGCCGGTGAGGCCGGCCTTGAGCGGGCTGTAGCCGAGCCCGACCTGGGTGTAGAGGGTGAAGACGAGGCTGAGGCCGATCATGCCGGTGAAGAAGGCCAGCCCGGCCACCAGCCCGCCGGTGAAGGCGCGCTTGCGGAACAGGCTCGGCGTGATCAGCGGGTCCTTTCCGGACTGGGCGCGGCGGCTCTCGTACCGGCCGAACACGGCGAACACCACGATCGAGGCGGCCATCGACACGAACGTCCAGGCGGGCCAGTCCAGATCGCGGCCCTGGATGAGCGGGAAGATCAGCAGGAACGCGGCGGCCGACACCAGCAGCATGCCGACCAGGTCGAGCCGGGTGGCGTTGGAGAGCCTGAACTCCGGCAGGAACCGCATCCCGGCCAGCGCGGCGGCCAGCCCGATGGGCAGGTTGATCAGGAAGATCATGCGCCAGCCGGTGCCGAACAGGTCGGCGTCCACCAGCCAGCCGGCCAGGATCGGGCCGCCCACGGACGAGATCGTCATGACCGGGCCGAACATGCCGAACGCCTTGCCCATCTCCTTCGGCGGGAACATCTCCTTGATCAGGCCGAGCCCCTGCGGCAGCATCACGGCGCCGAACAGGCCCTGCACGACCCGGCTGGCGATCAGCATCTCCGGGTTGGCGGCGACCCCGCACAGCAACGAGGCGGCGGTGAAGCCCAAGGCGCCGATCACGAACATGCGCTTGCGGCCGTAGAGGTCGCCGAGCCGGCCGCCGGTGATCAGGCCGACGGCCATGGCCAGCGTGTAACCGGCCACCAGCCACTGCACCATGCTCGAGGAGCCGCCCAGATCCTTCTGGATGGTCGGTGCGGCGATGGAGGTGACCAGCGCGTCCAGCAGGTCCATGACCTCGGCGGCCAAGATGACGAACAGCGCGACCCAGCGCCAGCGGTAAGGCTGGACCTCCGAGGCCGCATGGGGGGCGGTGACGGTCATGTGGACTCCTTGGCTAGAACACCGTTCTTACAACGAACACCGTTCGCTACGAACACTGTTTTAGTAGCGAACGGCGTTCGTGTCAAGTACAGTGTTCGCCATGGGAAGCAACGAAGACGTCCCGACCCCGCCGTGGCGCAAGGCGCGTAAGCCGGTCCAGCTCAAGCCGCAACTGAGTCAGGATCTGATCGTCGAGACGGGGCTGCGGATCCTGGACGCCGAGGGCCTCGACGCGCTGAGCATGCGCCGCGTCGCGCAGGAGCTCGACACCGGCCCCGCCTCGCTCTACGCGCACGTCGCCAACAAGGAAGAGCTCCTGGAGCTCATCTACGACCGGGTGCTCGGCGAGATCCGGCTGGCCGCGCCCGACCCGGCGCGCTGGAAGGAGCAACTGCGCGAGTTCGCGATGGAGTCCCACCGGGTGCTGGGCAGCCACGCCGACGTGGCCAGGGCCGCGCTGGCCAGCGTCCCCACCGGCCCGAACTCGCTGCGGATCGCCGAACACATCTTCGGTCTGCTCCTCGACGCGGGCATGCCGCCCCGTGACGCCGCGCTCGCCGTCGACCGGCTCGCCCTCTACGTCTCCAGTGACGCCTTCGAGGGCTCGCTGCACTTCGGCAAGATCCGGGCCGCGGGCCTCAGCCTGGAGGAATACTTCAGGACGTTCGTCGGCACCATCGAGAGCTACTACCGCTCACTGCCTCCCGATCGGTTCCCGCACATCACCAAGCACATCGACGAACTGATCGGCGAGGACGGCCGCGCGCGCTTCGAGTACGGCCTCGATCTGCTCCTCGACGGCCTCGCGGCCCGGATGCCTTAGGTCCAATGGCCTAGGGCCGCCGCCCGATGTGCCGACCCGGGTGTCCGCCATAGCGTGCCGGGCATGACCACAACTCTTGAAGCACCTCCTGCCAGCGTGGTGTCGGCGAAATATCGGGCGCTCAGCGTGGGGCTGGTGGCGCTCGTCATGCTGGTGGCGTTCGAGGCGATGGCGGTGGCGACGGCGATGCCCGTCGTGGCGCGCGAACTCGGCGGCATGCACCTGTACAACCTGGCCTTCAGCGCCACCCTCGCCGCCAGCGTGATCGCCACCGTGCTCGGCGGCAGATGGAGCGACGTGAAGGGCCCGCTGGTGCCGGTCGGGACCGGGGTGGCGGCCTTCGTGGCGGGGCTGCTGGTGGCCGGGCTCGCGCCGAACATGGAGGTGTTCGTCGCCGGGCGGTTCATCCAGGGGCTCGGCGCGGGCCTGATCCAGGTGGCCCTGTACGTGCTCGTGGCCAGGGTCTATCCGGGTGAGATGCATCCCAAGGTGTTCGCGTTGTTCTCGGCCGCCTGGGTGGTGCCCTCCATGGTCGGCCCGGCCATCGCGGGGTTCGTGGTGGAGAACGCCGACTGGCGGTGGATCTTCCTCGGCGTCTCCCTGATCGTCGTGCCCAGCGCGCTGCTGCTCTGGCGCGGCACCGCGGGCACCGGCCTGAGCGGCGGCAACGCCGAGCCCGCCCCCGGCCTCGGGCGCAAGCTGATCTGGGCCACGCTGACCGCCGTGGCCGCCGCATTGATCCAGTACGGCAGCGCGCTCCAGCTCCGCGGCCTGCCGCTGCTCGCGGCCGGGATCGTCCTGCTGGTCGTGTCCCTGCCCCGGCTGCTGCCCCGCGGCTCGCTCAGGGCCGCCCGCGGGCTGCCGACCGCCCCCGTGCTCCGCGGCCTGGCCTACGGCTCGCTGATGGCGTCCCAGGTCCTCATCCCGCTCATGCTGATCAACGAGCGTGACCTCACGCCCACCGGCGCGGGCATCGTCCTGACCGTCGGCGCGCTCGGCTGGTCCACCGGGTCCTGGATCAAGGGCCGCGGCGTCATCAGCCACCTGACCGCCCTGCGCGGCGGCTCCCTCATGATCGCCACCGGCATCGCGCTGATGTCGCTGGTGCTGATCGACTCCGTGCCGATCGCTCTGGCGTACGTGGCCATGGCCATCTCCGGGCTCGGCATCGGCGCGCTGCATCCCACGGTGTCCGTACTGGTGCTGGAGATGTCCGCGTCGGGGGAGGAGGGCCAGAACACCGCGGCCCTCGGCGTCGGCGAGTCGGTGTTCACCGTCGTCGCCGTCGCGGTCACCGGAGCCCTGTTCACGGCCACCGGCGAGACCTATTTGGTGGGCCTGGGCTTCACGTTCGCCCTCGCCGTGCTCGCCGCGGCCGTGGCTCCGCGTTTTGCCCAGCACACGAAGGCAGGCACACTGGTAGAAGCCATTTCATAGCTTCGTCGCAGAGGGGGGTACATGCCGCGAGTGCGGGAGCTAGAGGTCTTCCGGCTTGTCCTGCCGTACGGCAAGCGGTCGGAGAGCCTGCTCGTCAAGCTCACCGACTACGCCGGCATGACCGGCTGGGGTGAGGCGCTGGCCCCCCAGCCGAAAACCTGGGCCCAGTTGGAGGAGTCGCTGGGCGCCCAGCTCATCGGCGTCGACTGGGAGCACCCCGACGCCGTCCCGACCGGCGACTCGGCCGTCGACATGGCCTGCTGGGACCTGTGGACCAGGATGCGCGGCGTCCCGCTCGCCGAGGCGATCGGCGGCACCCGCACCTCCCTGATGGCGACCGTCCGGCTCGAACCCGACCCGTCCCTGGAAAGCCTGGTCTCCCGGGTCAACCAGCAGGTCTGCGCGGGCTACGGCCACGTGACGCTCGACGTCCGTCCCGGCTGGGACGTCGAGCCGGTGCGGGCCGTACGACTCGCCTATCCGGCTCTGACGCTGGCCGTCGACGGCGGGTGCGCCTACTCCGAGGGCGGCCAGCTCGCCGCCCTCGACTCCTACGGCGTCGAGGTCATCGAACGGCCCTTCCCCATCGGTGACGCCTACGCGCACGCCGCGCTGCAGGACCAGGTGACGGCGTCGGTGGCGGTCGAGGTGCGCTCGACGGCGGAGCTCGACGACTACCTGACGCTGCGGGCCGGGCGGGTGCTGCTGCTGCGGCCCACCGCCTTCCGCTCGCTCAGCGAGGTCCGCCGGGCACACGACCGGGCCGCCGCGGCCGGCTGGGACATCCAGTGCGCGGGCGGCCAGGGCGCCGGACTGGCGCGGGCGGCCACGGTGGCGGTGGCCAGCCTGCCGGGCTGCACGCTGCCGTGCGACGTGACGCAGCCGCCGCGCAACAACCAGATCGTGACACCGATCGTGGGGGCGAACGGCGGGGTGGTGGCGGTGCCGCTGACGCAGGCGGGTCTGGGGCACGTCATCGACGAGGCCCGGGTACGCCGGATGGCCAAGGACTCCTTTCGTGCGTGACGGCTACGTGATCTAGCCCCTCTACCTTTATCCCGAAATTTCGCGATAAAGGGGCTTGCAGTGGGGGATGTGCCGGCGTTAACCAGGTGGCGGACGCTTGTCGTCATCCTGCGCGTGAACCCCGGGGGCTTGGGTTCGGAGTGGCCGCAACTGCTCGTCCGCCTGGCCGTGGTCAGTGCTGCGGGGGGCGGGCTGCTGTATGTGCTCTGGCCCCTCGACTTCCCGATGTCGCTGTTGGCGGTGCCGACCCTCGCCACCTGCCTGATTGCCGGAGCCATGGCCTGGTGGCCTCGGGGCAGGTGGAGATACCCGCGCCTGCCTCTGGACGATCAGCCGCGGCTGCGTCGCGTCCTCGACTCGGCGTTCGAGGAGGCGGGCTGGCGGCCCACCTCGGTCAAGGTCCGCCTGAGCGCCTGGCCTCGCCTGGCGGCATGGCGCGTCCGCCGCGGCGGATGCCTCTTCTACCTGGGCCTGCCGCTGCTCATGGGGCTCGACGAGGACGATCTGCGTGCTCTGGTCGTCAGGGAGATCAACCTCATACCGTCGGCGTCCTGGTGCATGCGCTGGATCCTCCGCATCAATTTCATGGACCTCGGCCGGGAGGTGGAGGGCAAGTCGCTGCCACAACGGGAGTGGCTGCGCGAACACGCTTACCGAATTCGCAGCGATCTCTGGTCGACGACCGCCGAACTCGTAGGACACGACGTCCTGGCACGCGCCACACGGCGTGCCTACATGGTCGACTCCGCCTTCTTCTGGCACCTCGACCGATACGCGTTCCCGGCGATGTCGCCCGACTGGGGTTACATCTCTGACATCCACCAGAGCTTCCTGTGGAAGATCAGAGAAGACGGCCTGCTCGCGCGGATGCAGCCGAACGTCGACGTCTACCTGGCGGAGAAGTTGTACCGTCACGAGGCGCGGCTGTTCAAGGAGCTCGGCTGGAACGCCGGTGAGCCCGTCGAGGCGGTGGCCGATCCGGTCGTCTCGGGTGTCACAGAGAAGCTGGAACGTAGGCTCGGGCAGGTCATCCTGTGGGAGCGCACCAAGGCCGCCAACCCCCGCATCCCGCCCCTCTCCCTGCATGACGTGCCCTGGGAGTCGTGGGGCTCGATACACGCGCACGATCGGGACCAGATCATCGCCGCCGCGCGCACGCTGCTCGGGCGGGAGGCCACCGCACGCGACGTCGTCCAACTGGCCGTCGACGGCCGGGCGGGCGAGCTCTCCTGGGGACACACTGATCCGTGTCCCCATCCCAGCCCGGCCGTCTGCGTGCTGATCCCGTTCTTCGACGGCGCGCTGCGGCGGATGGGCTACGTCGCCGACGTCCTTCGGCAACGCAGCCTCGTCGGGCCGCTGGGCGATACGGTCGATCTGGTGGCACTGGCCGACAGAGCAGGGCGGGGATTGCCGTACGGCCTCGAACTTGGAGGATCTGTGACGGAGAGGGACCAGGACGCGGATTCCACCGCCTGGTAGCGGACCGCATCGAGGATCTCCGCGACCCGGAACGCCACCGCTGCCGCGCCACCTTCCACCGCCCCGCCGCACCTTGACCTCCGTCTGCCCACCGTGACCCTGGTCCCGCCTCGCTTCTGGGCGGGTTGATATCCGAGAGTGGATTCTGCTTCCTGTGGGGTCGGCCGTCGACCGCGCGGGATCTCCTGGCCAATCGCGAAGGAAGCGCCGATGAACATCGCCGTCCTCATGATCGACATGCAGAACGGGTTCTGCCATCCCCAGGGCTCCATCTCGTCCCTGGGCGCGGAGTTACCCGATCTGCCGGCGGTCGTCGCCGCGAACGTGGAGCTGCTCGCCGCCGCGCGGGTGGCTCGTCTGCCGGTGATCTACACGCGGCATGTCTTCCGTCCCGGCCTGATCGACATGCCGCCACGTTCGGCGAAACTGTGGCCGCGCGATCCGGAGCCGCTCGTCCGGGGCTCCTGGGACGCCGACATCATCGACGAACTCACACCCGCCGCCGGCGACCACGTCATCGACAAGAACCGCTACGACGCCTTCCTGTACACCGATCTCGAAGTCCTGCTCCGCGGCCTGGGGGTCAGGCGACTGCTCTTCGCCGGCATCCTCACCAACGTCTGCCTGGAGACCACGGTGCGGTCCGCCGACCAGCGTGACTTCGATCCTTACGTGGCCAGTGACTGCACGACCGCGTACGGAGACTCGCGGGACGCGGCGCTGGCCGCGATGGACGTCGTGTTCGCCACGGTCGGCAAGTGGCGTGAGCTGTTCGAGCAGTTAAGCGAAGGGTAGCTCTTTGCGGACGATTATCGTCTGTATTAGTTTGTCCCTTGGGAAGGAGCTCACATGTCGTTGAACCTCGACCTGGTGGGGCAGACCTGGGAGTCGGAAGGCCGCGCCTGGACCTCGACGGACGCGATCCTGTACGCACTCGGAGTAGGCGCGGGCGCGCAGGACCCGCTGGCCGAGCTGCCGTTCACCACCGAGAACTCGCACGGGGTCATCCAGCAGGTGCTCCCGACGTTCGCCGTCATGCTCGGCGGAACGCGAGCCGGCCCCAAACTGGGTGACTTCGATCTCGCGCAGGTGCTGCACGCCGAGCAGACGATCAGTGTGCGCGGGCCGATCCCGACGCACGGCCGTTCGCGGACGTCCGCACGCGTGGCCGGGATCTATGACAAGGGCTCGGCTGCCCTGATCGTCATGGAGTCCTCGCTGTTCGACGCGGAAACCGGCCGGCTCATCGCCGAAGTCGGCACCGGCATCTTCGTCCGGGGAGAGGGCGGGTTCGGGGGTGAGCGGGGCACGTCGGCTCCGTGGGCCGCGCCGGATCGGCCCGCCGACCACGTCGTGGTCTATCAGACGCGGCCCGATCAGGCGCTGCTGTACCGGCTGAGCGGGGACCGCAATCCGCTGCACTCCGATCCGTGGCTGGCCGGGCGGGCGGGGTTCGACCGGCCGATCCTGCATGGCCTGTGCAGCTACGGGTTCACCGGCCGGGCGCTGCTGCACACGTTGTGCGGCTCGGATCCGGCGGGGTTCGGGATGATGTCGGCCCGGTTCGCCGCCCCGGTGCTGCCCGGTCAGGAGCTCGCCGTGCACATCTGGGACGACGGGGAGACCTCCCGTTTCGTAACCAAGGTGGGCGAGACGGTGGTGCTCGACCGGGGCCGGTTCACCAGGGTGTCGCGGTGAAGCCGCAGCCGACGCCCGAGACGGCCCCCTACTGGGAGGCTGCCCGCGCGGGCGAGCTGCGGGTTCAGCGCTGCCTGGACTGTGGGCGTCACTACATCGACCACCTGATGTGCTACGACGCCTTCGCCCACCTGCCGCTGTACATGCTGGAGGACCTGGGGTTCACCGGCTATGGGGAGTCGGGCGCGTTCATCGCCGAGGGCCACACCCGGCCGGGCGGCGCCCTGCCCATGAACACCAACGGAGGCGGCCTGTGTTACACCCACACCGGAATGTACGGGATGTTCGCCATTCAGGAGGCCGTGCGGCAGTTGCGGGGCGAGGCCGACGCCCAGGTCCCCGGCGCCCAGCTCAGCTTCGTCCAGGGGGTGGGCATCTTCTTCGCGGCGGGGGCGAGCCTGGTGCTGGCGGGCCGTGAGCCGTAGTGGGCGGCGCCTGGCACACTGGCGGTATGCCGAGCCCGTCGCTGAGATCGTCCGGCCGGGGCCGGACTCCCGACCCGGATCTGGAGGCGCGGGTGTTCGACGCGACGCTCGAGCTGTACGCCGAGGTGGGCTGGGCCGGTTTCAGCCTCGACGTGGTGGCACGCCGGGCGCGGGTGGGCAAGGCCGCCCTGTACGGCAGGTGGGGCAGCAAGGAGAAGCTCATCGGGGCGGCGCTGGCGTCCTGGAGCTCCCAGGCCCCCTCGTTCGAGGAGTCGGGATCGCTGCGCCCTGACCTGATCAGGATGGCCACGTCCATGATCGAGGGCTACCTGGGCCGCCGGGGCCTGGTCGTGCTCCGTGCGCAGGTCGAGGCCAAGGTCTATCCCGAGCTGTTCGGCCAGGCGATGGACGAGCTGCAGCGCGAGCGCACCCGGATCGGCCGCTCCGTCGTGCTGCGTGCCATCGAGCGCGGCGAGCTGCCCGTCGGCACCTCTCCCGCGCTGCTGCTGGACGCGGTCGCCGGCATCGTGACCAACCACGTGCTGACGACACCGGCGAGCAGGATGTCCGCGCTGGAGGCGCGCGCGGCCGAGTACGCCGAGCAGGTGGTCGATTTCGTCCTGTCGGCCCTCGGTCACCGCGGCGACTGAATCTTGACATGCCGCGAGGCACCGTTCTAGCGTCAAATACGGACGTTTTCCGTCCGAAACCACTAGGCCCTCACGAATCATCGTGGCGCGAAAGGGCATGGGCATGACAATGATCGACACGACGGCGGTGGGCTTCTACCGCATCGCCGCCTCCCATCCCGACTTCGAGCTGGTCCTCGCCGTCGCGCAGATCGGCCTGTACCTGGTGCCCATCAACACCCACCTGGAGCCCGCCGAGGTCGCCTTCATCGTGCGCGACAGCGGCGCCAAGGTGCTCGCCGCCCACGCCGACCTGGCCGCGAGCCTCGCCGGTGAGTCGGCCGGCCTGCCCGCGGCACGCTTCGCCGACGGCGGCGAGGTGGCGGGGTGGCGCCCGTACGAGGAACTCGCCGGATCACCCGCCGAACCGGAAGGACGCACCGCGGGCAACGCAACCCCGGCGGCAACTACCGGATCATCAATTTCACGTCCGTCTCCGGCCTGCAGGGCTCGCCAGGGCAGCCCAACTACGCCGCCGCCAAGATGGGCGTCGTCGGCCTGACGTACTCCCTGGCGCAGGCACTGGGCCGCTACGGTGTGACGGCCAACGCGATCGCCCCCGGCGCCGCCACCCGCCTCACCGGTGTGCTCCCCGCTGAGGGCGACGCCGGAGAGCTGGCCCCCGACAACATCGCGCCGATCGCGCTCTACCTGGCCAGCGAGCGATCGGGCTGGCTGACCGGCCGTACGGTCGCCGCGATGGGGTACGAGGTCGGCCTCTACAGCAACCCCGAGGTGATCCGCCAGGTCAACGGCACCGGGCCGTGGGAGTTCGAGCACCTGGCACGGGTGGTGGAGAGCAACTTCCGGCCGGCCGCCGACGGACCGCCGCCCAGCGTCTTCGTCCCGCGCGGCTGAGCCGGGTCCGTTTCCTCAGCAGCGGCGGGTCCAGCGCTTGCGCGCCCAGACATTGCGGCATTTTCTTGACGGCGTACTGAGATAACCGTCCTCGGTTTTGGTGCAGACGCCATTCGTCGTTTCGGTGCACTCGTTGGTGGCGACGCACTCGCCATTGATGGTCGTGGTGCAATACTCCTCATCGCTGTCCTCTTCGCTCTCCTCTTCCTCGGGCTCGGGCGCGTCCGGATCCTCGTAACCGATCGCCGCCTTGGCGGCGTCACCGCCGCTGCGGCGAGCGCTGTACACCTCGCCGTACGGCGCACGGAAAGAGCCGTCGTCGGCTTTCTTGCCCATCGCCGGAACGGAGCCGTCGATGCGGATGTAGTACCAGCCGTAGCCTTTCTCGCCGTCGTCGCACCTGATGTTCGCGAATCGGATCCGGCCGGTTTTCCGCACGCAGACCTTGACGCGGTCGTCGACGTCCGAGAGCATCACGTCCGAGCCGAGGCCGCCCTTCGCGGGAGCCCGGTACCTCGAGCCTCCCGGCTTTTTGAACGAGCCGCGCTTCGCCTTCGAGCCGGTGGCGGGGATCCGGGCGGTCAGCGGGAAGAAATACCAGGCGGCGCCGGGCTCCGCATCGTCACAGGGCCGATAGTTGACCCGCACGCGCGTCTTCTTCTTGACGCAGATCTCGACGTAGCCCGCTTCTTCTTCGTCGTCTTCCGTCGAATTCCGCGGCACCGGTTGTTCGGCGACCGGATTCGCGGTCCCGGTATCGACCGGTGTCGTTGTGGCGGTGCATCCGGCGATCAGGAGTGCGGTGGTGAAGAGGAATACGAGTCGTAAACCGGTCGGCGGCAAAGGACCTCACTGTCTGAGACGAGATGATGGGCCGGGAGCGCTTTCCATTTCTCGATGTACATTAGCGCCACCCTCACCTGTCCCGCCTAAACCAGCGCCGCCTCCAGCAGAAGCGCGCCGGCGCCCAGGAGGGCGGCGTCCCGGCCGGCGCGGGCCGGAGCGATCTCCAGGTCGCGGGTCGCCAGTGGTAGGCAGCGCTCGTACACCGCCGCCCTGATGGCGGTGATCAGCGGTTCCGCGGCCGACAGGCTGCCGCCCACCGCGATCACGTCCGGGTTGAAGAAGTTGACCAAGACCGTGAGGACCTCGCCGATCCGCCGCCCCGCGCCCCGTACCAGGCTGGTGGCCTCGGGGATCGCGTCGTTCACCAGGCCCACGATGTCCGCCGGCCGTGCCACCGTGATCCCGGAGTCCGCCAGGGCCGACATGAGGGCGGCGCCGCTGGCGTACGCCTCCAGGCAGTCGGGATGGCCGCAGGCGCACAGGACGGACGAGTCCGAACGTACCCGTACGTGGCTGATGTCGCCCGCCGCGCCCCGGCCCCGGTGCAGGTGGCCGTTGACGATCACGCCGCAGCCGATGCCGGTCCCGGCCTTGAGCACCATGAGGTTGTCGCAGCCGGGCCAGTGCCTGGCCTCGCCGGCGGCCATCAGGTTGGCGTCGTTCTCGACGAGGATCGGCAGGTCGTAGCGGAGCCCCAGATGCTCGGCGACGGGGAAGTTGTTCCAGCCCGGCATGCGCGACGGCGTGACCACCCGGCGCGTCGCCGGGTCCACCGGGCCGGGGATGCCGGTGCCCACCCCGCGTAACGGCACGTCATCGGGCACATGTACGGCCAGCAGCTCGTCGAAGGCGTCCGACAGGAGGTCGAGCGTGGCCTCCGGGCCCCGGGCGATCTCGCAGGGGCGTTCCTCGATCACGAGCGGGACGCCGCTGAGGTCGAGCAGTCCGAGCCGGGCATGGTGCGCGCCGAGGTCGGCGACCGCCAGCACCCCCGCCGACGGCGACAGGCGCAGCCGCCTGGGCCGCCGCCCGCCCCGCGACGTGCCCGAGCCCTCCTCGCCGAGCAGCCCCAGCGCGATCAGCTCCTCGACCCGGAGCGACACGCTGGAGGCGGCCAGGCCCGACAGGCGGGCGAGGTCGGCCCGGGACTCGGCCTGGCCGGTGGCCACGAGCCGCAGCAGGTCCCCCTGTGCCCCGCTCACGGGCAGCCGCTGATCCATGTGAGAGGAATACCATGTCCAGACTTCCTGCGACAACGTATTGACTTACTACGAAATCTCCCACTACGTTCCGCTTCATCTTCGATTTCGAAGGAAGTAGATGCTCATGAAGAGACTGGTCGCTGTCGTCGCCGTTTCCCTGTTAGGCCTGACGGCCTGCGGCGAGACGAGCAGCCCCGCCGTACCGGGAGCCGTACCGGAGCAGGCCAAGGCGAAGGTCGACGTGCTCGCGCAGGCACCTGTCGCGGCCGCCGCGGACATCCTGCCCGGCTCCACCATGGAGAAGATCAAGCAGCGCGGCGAGCTGATCGTCGGCGGCTCGCTGGACGCGCCGCTGCTCTCCCAGCAGAACCCGGCCACCGGCGAGATCGAGGGCTTCGACGCCGATCTGGGCAAGGCACTGGCGAAGTACATCATCGGCCAGCCCAAGGTGAAGATCGTCAACTCGGCCTCGGAGACCCGCGAGGCGCTGCTCGCCAACGGCACCGTGGACGTCGTCTTCCAGACGTACACGATCACGCCGGAACGGGCGAAGCAGGTCGCGTTCGCCGGGCCCTACTACACCTCCGGTCTGACCATCGCGGTGAAGAAGGGCACGACGGGCATCGCCAAGCCCGAGGACCTGAACGGCAAGAAGGTCCTGGCGGGCGCGAACACGCCGGCCATCCCGGCGATCAAGAAGCTCGCGCCGCAGGCCGAGATCATCACGTTCGGCAGCGACCCGGAATGCCTCCAGGCGCTCAAGCAGGACCGCGGCGTCGCCTACGTCCAGGACGAGACGCTGCTGATCGCCGACGCCAAGAAGGACCCGTCGATCCAGATCGTCACCAAGCCCTTCACCGTCGACCCGTACGGCATCGGGCTCAAGCACGGTGACGACCAGTTCAAGACGTTCACCAACGCCTGGCTGAAGAAGATGCAGGACGCCGGGGCCTGGCAGCAGATCTGGAAGAACTCCATCGGCACGGTCGTGGTGGGCGATGCTCCGCAGCCGCCCCAGATCGGTTCCGTGCCGGGGTCCTGATGTCCGTACTCCTCGACCACCTGCCCGAGCTGTGGCAGGGACTGCTCGTGACGTTCCAGTTGACCGCCGCGTCGTTCCTCGGCGCGGCGGTGCTGGGCGTGCTGGTCACCGCCCTGCGGGTGAGCCCGGTACGGGTGCTGCGCGCCCTCGGCACCGCCTACGTGGAGACCTTCCAGAACCTGCCGCTGCTGGTCCTGCTCGTCCTGGCGTTCTTCGGCCTGCCGGAGATCGGCGTCCAGGCCGACCTGCGGGTGACGGCCATCGCGGTGATCGCCGTGTACGAGGCCGCCTACATCGGCGAGGCGCTGCGGTCCGGCGTGAACTCGGTGGCCAAGGGACAGGGGGAGGCGGCCCGCGCGATCGGGCTGACGTTCACCCAGTCGCTGCGGCACGTCATCCTGCCGCAGGCGCTGCGCACGGTGGTGCAGCCGATCGGCAACATCTTCATCGCGCTCACCATGAACACCGCGCTCGCGGCGGCCGTCGGCGTCGTCGACCTGACCGCGGCGGCGAACCGGGTGAACCTCCTCGAAGCCCAGCCCATCCCGATCTTCGTCGGCGCGGGCGTGGCGTACGCGCTGATCGCCGCCTGCACCGGCTTCGTGACCGGGCGGCTCGAACGACGACTGGTGATCCTGCGATGAGTACCGCTCTGTTCGACGAGCCGGGCCCCAGGGCACGGCGGCGCATCCGGATCGCGACCGTCATCGGCACGGTAGCCGCCCTGGCGCTGCTCGCGCTGGCCGTCCGGCAGTTCGCCGCCAACGGGCAGCTCGACGCCGCCCGCTGGCAGCCGTACGCCACCTGGCCCATGTGGCGCTATCTCCTGACCGGACTGTGGTCCACCGCGCTGGCCGCGGTCGTCTCGGCCGCGCTGGCGATGGCGCTCGGGCTGGTGCTGGCCCTGGGCCGGCTGTCGCGCCACCGTTTCCTACGCGTCCCCGCCGCCGTGTACGTCGAGGTGGTCAGGACCATCCCGACCCTGCTGCTGGTGTACGTGGTGCTGTTCGCGCTGCCGAAGTACGGGCTGGACCTGCCGCTGTTCTGGAAGCTCGTGGTGCCGCTGTCGGTGTCGAACGCGGCGGCGTTCGCCGAGATCTTCCGCGCCGGGATCCGCTCCATCGAGCGCGGCCAGGGCGAGGCGGGCCTGGCGATCGGCCTCACCCACGGCCAGGCCATGCGCCTGATCGTCCTGCCGCAGGCCGCGCGCCGAGTGCTGCCCTCGATCGTCAGCCAGTCGGTCGGGCTGCTCAAGGACACCGCACTCGGATACGTCGTCAGCTACGCCGAGCTGCTCTACAGCGGCAAGGTCCTGGCCGCGTACAACGGCTACCTCATCCAGACCTACGTCGTCGTCGCGCTGGTCTACCTGGTGGTCAACGCGTCGCTGTCCAAACTGGCCCGTACGCTGGAGGCCCGCCGGCGCGCGGGCCCCGGCATCCCCCGAAGGAGATCCACCCGTGCCTGAACTCGCCCTCCTCGCCGAGGTCGTGCGCTCCGGGTTCGTCGAGAGCGTCCACTACGGCAGCGCCGTCGGCCTCGACCCGTCGGGCCGGCCCGAGGTCGCGCTCGGCCGGGTGGACGCGCCGGTGCTGCCCCGCTCGTCAGGCAAGCCGTTCCAGGCGCTCGCCTGCCTCGTCGCGGGCGCCGCCCTGGCCGGACCGCGCCTGGCGATCGCCGCGGGCAGCCACACGGGCGAGGACTTCCACGTACGCCTGGTCGGCGAGCTGCTGGCCGACTACGGGCTGGACTTCGGGGCGCTCGGCTGCCCGGCGACCTGGCCGGAGGACCAGGCCACCATGCACGCGCTGATCAGGCAGGGCCAGGGCGTCTCCCGCGAGCGGATGAACTGCTCCGGCAAGCACGCCGCGATGCTGGCCGCCGCCGTGGCCAACGACTGGGACGTGGACTCCTACCTGGCCGCCGAGCACCCGGTGCAGCGCAAGGTGCGCTCGATCACCGAGGACCTGGCGGGGGAGAAGGTCGCCCACGTGGCCGTGGACGGCTGCGGGGCGCCGGTGTTCGGGCTCTCGCTGACCGGCCTCGCGCGGGCCGTGCAGGCGCTCGTGCTCGCCGCGCCGGGCAGCGCGCCCCGCCAGGTCGCCGACGCGATGCGCGAGCACCCCGAGTACGTCGGCGGGACCGGCCACCAGAACACCGACCTCATGCGCGCCCTGCCCGGCGCCCTGGCCAAGGGCGGCGCGGAAGGGGTGCTGGTCGTGGCGACGGCCTCCGGGCACTCGGTCGCGGTCAAGGTCATCGACGGCAGCCCGCGCGCCACCACGGTCATCGCCCTGGCCGTGCTCCGCGAGATGGGCTGCGAGGTGTCCTCGGCCGCCGCGTTCGAGAGCGTGGCCGTGCTCGGCGGTGGCGCGCCGGTCGGCCGGATCGTCACGCCGAGCCGCAGCCCTCGGTAAGGGTCTTGGTGGGGTCGTTCTCCTTCTGCTTCTTGGGAGCCTTCGACGGCGACTTCGACGGCGACGGCGACGAGGACGGCGCCGCGGAGGCCGTGGCCGCGACGGGACGGCTGGCCGCGGAGTCGCGGACGGCCTTCTCGGCGATGGTGCGGATCTTCGCCCAGTCGGGGTAGGCGGTGCTGATCAGCGGCGGTACGAACTGGACGCTCGTCACCTTGGCGTTCTTGACCGTCAGCGCCAGCGGCACCAGGTGCTGGAGCATCGGCCGCGGGATGTCGGTCCTGATCAGCTCCTTGGTGGCCACCGCGATCTTGTTGAACCGGGTCAGCACCGTCGCCGGATCGGCCTGGTTGAGCAGCGCGCCGATCACGCAGCGCTGACGGCGCATCCGCGTGTAGTCGTCGCTGAAGGTGCGCGAGCGGGCGTACCACATCGCGTCGGCGCCCTTCAGCTTGCGGGTGCCCGCCTTGACCAGGCCCTCGTTGTACCTGCCGAACACCACGTCCTGCTCGACCGTGATCCGGACCCCGCCGATCGCGTCGATCAGCCGGGCGAACCCCCACATGTTGACCAGCGCGTACCAGTCGACCTTGAGCCCGAGCGTGTAGCCGATCGTGTCCATCAGCACCTTGGGGCCCTGGTGCTGCTTGCCGCCGAAGAGCTCGGGATGCGCGTCGGCGTACTCCCAGACGCTGTTGAGCAGGTCGCTGCGGCCACCGCCCGGATCGGGCGGCAGCCGGAACCCGTTCGGGAAGTGCTGGGCCATCGGCGTGCCCGGCCGGAACCGTACGTTCTCCAGGTTGCGCGGCAGGCTGATCAGCACCGTGTTGCCGGTCTTCACGTCGACGGTGGCCAGGTTCATGCTGTCGGTGCGCACGCCGATCCTGTTGTCGTCGGCGTCGCCGCCGATCAGCAGGATGTTCACCCTGGTGCGGCCCGCCCACGGGTCCTCGGGGCGGATCTTCTCCGCGGCCTGCGCGCCGGGGTCGCCGCCGTCGCTGCCGTCGTTCACGAAGATGTCGTTGAGCGCCTGCCGATACGTCCAGGCGAAATTCGCGCCCGCCCCGAACGGCAGCACGACCACGACGGCGAGCAGTCCGGCGAAGGTGCCGGCCAGGATCTGCCCGCTCTGCGGCAGGCTGCCGGGCCGCAGCACGATGAACGAGTGGACGATCAGGGCGAACCAGGCGACCCCGAGCGCGGCGGCGCCGGCGGCCACCCCCGTCAGCCAGCTGTTCTGCTGCAGGTCGCCCAGCAGGTTGTCGGTGCTCAGCCGGACGGCGAGCAGCGCGAGCAGGCCGGCCGCGTAACAGCCGAGCAGTGTCAGCCCCGTCTTACGCCATCCGGCGCGCAGATGCGCCGCTCCCGGTGCGACCACGGCGAGCGCCAGCCAGCCGAGAACCGCCCACGCCCGCACCGGTTTAATTGCCTGCCTCACGCCATCCCCGTTTCCCCGCGAACTTCACCGTAGGCCGAATCGAGGCGGCAGCCTATGGACAGAATACGAAATATGTCTCGAGGGGAGAGTGAACATTAGTCGCCGAATAAGATTCGGTGCATGTCCTTCTCCCAGATCGAGTACGACGTGACGGACCGGATCGCCACGATCACATTGAAGCGTCCCGAACGGCTCAACGCGTTCACCTTTACGATGCGCGGAGAGTTGGTAAAGGCTTTTGACCTCGCGGATGACGATGACGAGGTGCGCGCCGTCGTGGTCACCGGCGCGGGCCGGGCCTTCTGCGCCGGGGCCGATCTGAGCGGCGGCGGTGACACCTTCAGCCACCGAGATTTCCACGGCGAGCCCGGCGAGCTCGTGGACGGCGCACCACGCGACGGCGGCGGCACGGTCGCGCTGCGCATCGCCCGGTCGCTCAAGCCGGTCATCGGCGCCATCAACGGCCCCGCCGTGGGCGTGGGCGTCACGATGACGCTGCCGATGGACATCAGGCTCGCCGCCGACACCGCCAAGTTCGGCTTCGTCTTCGCCCGCCGGGGGATCGTCACCGAGGCCGCGTCGAGCTGGTTCCTGCCCAGGCTCGTCGGCATCGCGCAGGCCATGGAGTGGGCCGTCACCGGGCGGGTGTTCCCCGCCGCCGAGGCGCTGGCGGGCGGTCTCGTGTCCCGCGTGCTGCCCGCCGGGGAACTGCTGCCCGCCGCCTACGCGCTCGGCCGGGAGATCGCCGACAACACCTCCGCCGTGTCGGTCGCCGCGATCCGCCGGCTGATGTGGTCGGGGCTGTCGGCCTCGTCGCCGTGGGAGGCGCACGCGGCCGACTCCCGGCTGATGGCCGAGCTCGGATCCGCGCCCGACACCGTGGAAGGGGTGACGGCGTTCCTGGAGAAACGGGCGGCCGAGTTCCCGATGAAGGTCAGTGAGGACCTGCCAGGCGGTGTGCCGACTTGGCCGGTAAATCCCTATGGTGGCTAACATGTACGACACCACCGTTCTGGCCATGCCGCCCGACTTCGAAGGCGACGTCGTGGCGACGCTGATCTCCAGACGAGCCGGTTCCCGCAGGGCGGTGCTCTACCTCCACGGCTTCACCGACTACTTCTTCCAGGACCACCTCGCCGACCACTACGTCGGCCGCGGCGTCGACTTCTTCGCCCTCGACCTGCGTAAGTACGGCAGGTCGCTGCTGCCGCACCAGACCAGGGGCCTGGTCAGGAGCGTCACCGAATACTTCCCCGAGATCGACGAGGCCGTCCGCGTCATCAGGCAGGACCACGACGAGCTGACGATCAACGCGCACTCGACCGGCGGCCTGGTCGCCTCCCTGTGGGCCGATCGCGTCCGCGGCCGGGGCCTGGTGCAGGGGCTCGTGCTCAACAGCCCGTTCTTCGACCTGAACGTGCCCGCTCCGCTCCGCCTGGCCGCCGACCTGCTCAAGACGCCGCTGTCGTACTCCAGCCGGGCGCTGCCGCTGGGCGTCAGCGTCGCGTACGGCCAGAGCCTGCACCGCACCGAACAGGGCGAATGGGACTACGACCTGGAGCTCAAGCCGCTCGGCGGTTTCTCCGTGCACGCCACCTGGCTGGCCGCCATCCGCAGGGCGCAGCGGCGGCTGCACGCCGGGCTGGCCGTGGACGTGCCGGTGCTCGTGCTCGCCTCGGCCACGGGATTACGGATCCGCGACTTCGTCCCCGAAGCCCGCTCGGCCGACACCGTACTCGATCCCCGCCATATCGCCCGCTGGGCCACCTCCGTCGGCCCGCACGTCACCTGCGTCCGCATCCCCGACGGGATGCACGACCTGGTGCTGTCGGCCGAGCCGGTGCGCGAGCAGGTGTTCGCCGAGATCGACCGGTGGCTGAACGCCTTCGTCTACCAGGGGAAGGCGAACAACCCGTAATAGGCCGCGGCCACCAGCAGCAGCCCCGTACCGCCGAGCACGCCCGCGATCGCCACGTGCTGCCAGCGGCTCGGCCGCATGCCCTCACGCAGCCCCGCCACGACCGCCGCGACCGCCGTGACCTCCTGCACCAGCATGAGTACGGCCAGCAGGCGCACCACCAGCCAGCCGGCCAGCACGGCGGGCCAGGCGCCCGCCTGGTTCACCGAGAACAGCACCAGCACCGTGATGAACGCCACCACCGAGGCCAGCAGCCCCAGCCCGGTCCACGCCATCCGGCGCAGCCGGCGCCTGATCGGCGGCCAGAGCCTGGCGTTGGTGTCGGCCGGAGTCTGCCGGCGGCCGCGCAGGCGTACCACCATCGCGGCGACGGGGCCGGCCACGTAGCCGACGGCGGCCAGGCAGATCGTCAGCCCCAGCATCGTCCCGCCCGCGTACCACGGAGCGGCCGGGACGTCGCTGGCCTCGAAGCGCTGCACCGGCGTCGTGCCCGCCACGTGCACGGTGGGCCGCGCCGTGCCGGGCAGGCCGAGGATCCAGTTCGCCAGCGTCTCCAGGTAGCCGTGCGCGAACGGGCCGCCGTTGATCCGCATGGCGTGATCGGCCTTGTCCATGAAGCGGACCGTGTACTGGTCGTTGCCCGCCACCTTGAGCGCGGAGATCAGGGACTGGCTGGACTCCACGAACGGGATGGACGGGTCCATCGTCCCGTAGAACGCCAGCACCGGCTGCCTGATCCGGCGCAGCGCGGGCGTCGCGTCATAGCGCAGGAAGTCGAAGCCCACCCCGCCCATCGCCCTGGTCAGCAGGTCGCGCACGCCGATCGGCGCGTGCAGGCGCTGCAACTGCTCGTTCAGCGCCCAGGCCACCTGCCTGAGCGGGGACACGTTCGGCGACGACACCAGCACCGTGAACCCCACGTCGAGGCTCTTGGCCGCCGCGATGGGCACCACCCAGCCGCCCTCGCTGACCCCCCACAGCCCGGTGCGCAGGGGATCCACGTCGGGGCGCGTACGCAGGTACTCCACCATGCGCAGCGCGTCGTCCGCGAGCAGCCCGAAGTCCCGGTCGCGGAAGTTGTAGCCGACCGTCCGCTTGTCGAAGGCCAGCGTCACCACGCCCGCCTTGGCCAGGAACTCCGCCTGCGGCGTGAACTCGGTCCGCGAGCCGTTGCCCGACCCCGACACGAACACCATCGCCGGATGCCGTCCCGGCGTCATCGGGGCGCGGACCGTTCCGACCAGTGGCTGGCCCTTCGCCGGGATCGAGATCTCCTGGCGCCGTACGGGATCCACCGCGACCACGGGCCGCAGCTCGTTCGCCGGCTGGGGCGGGAGTGCCTGCATCGTATGATCCGCCTGGAGCGGCGGAGGGTTGAACGCGGGTGGCAGAACGTAGCCGACCGACGCAAGGGCCACCAGGACCAAACCGGCGGCGACGCTCAAGGTGCCACGGCCAGTGCGCATCGGCCTCCCCATGTGGGTGATTTGCCCGCTGATCTTTCAGCCTACTCCCGCGTTCTGTGACCCAGGGGACCACATTTGTCGGTGGGAACTGTTAGCTTCCTGCGAATGCGGATCCTGCACACCTCCGACTGGCACCTGGGGCGATCCTTCCATCGCGAAAGCCTGCTCGAGGGCCAGGCCGCGTTCATCGATCACCTGATCGAGACGGTGCGCGCCGAGCGGGTCGACGTGGTGGTGGTGTCGGGCGACGTCTACGACCGGGCCCTGCCGCCGGTCGACGCGGTCGCGCTGTGCGGCGACGCGCTGCGCCGCCTGATGGGCACCGGCGCCCGCACCGTGCTCATCAGCGGCAACCACGACTCGGCGCGGCGGCTCGGGTTCGGCGCCGACCTGATCGACGCCGCCGGAGTCCACCTGCGCACCGACCCGTCCCGCGCCTGGGAGCCGATCCTCGTGGACGACGTCGCCTTCTACGGCATCCCCTACCTGGAGCCCGAACTGGTCCGCGGTCCGTGGGAGCTGCCCGACCGCAGCCACACCGCCGCGCTGTCGCACGCCATGGCGCACGTACGAGCCGATGCCGTACGACACCGCCGATCCGTCGTCCTGGCCCACGCCTTCGTCACCGGGGGAGAGGCCAGCGACAGCGAGCGCGACATCAGCGTGGGCGGGGTGGCGCACGTGCCGCTGTCGGCGTTCGACGGGGTCGACTACGTCGCGCTCGGCCACCTGCACGGCCGCCAGCGGATGTCGGAGACGGTCCGCTACTCCGGCTCGCCCCTGGCCTACTCCTTCTCGGAGGTCAACCAGAAGAAGGGGTCGTGGCTGGTCACGCTCGGCTCAACCGCCGAGTTCGTGCCCGCGCCCGTGCCTCGCCCTGTCGGCCGCCTGCGCGGCCTGCTGGAGGACCTCCTGACATCTCCGGAACACGCCCCCATGGAAGACCACTGGCTCCAGGTCGTGCTGACCGACCCGATCCGCCCCAAATCCGCCATGGACCGGCTGCGCGCCCGCTTCCCCCACACCCTCGCCCTCTCCTTCGAGCCCTCCGGCGGCGGCCCCGCCGCCCAGCCCGCCCGGCTCAGCGGGCGGCCCGAGACTGAGGTCGCGCTCGATTTCGTCCGGGAGGTACGCGGCGAGCCTGCCGCACCAGACGAGGAAGACCTGCTAAGACAGGCGATCGAGGCATCCCGGGTGAAGGAGACGATGGCGTAGATGCGGCCGCACCGGCTCTCGCTCACGGCCTTCGGGTCCTTCCCCGGTTCGGAGACGGTCGACTTCGACGCGCTGACCGAGGCGGGTCTCTTCCTCGTCCACGGACCCACGGGCGCGGGCAAGACCACGATCCTCGACGCCCTCTGCTTCGCCCTCTACGGCCAGGTCCCGGGCCAGCGCAACAGCGCCCGCGCGCTGCGCTGCGATCACGCCCCGCCGTCCGTCGGGCCTTCGGTCTCGCTCGAGGTGTCGGTGCGCGGCCGGTTACTGCGCATCCAGCGTTCTCCGGTGTGGCAGCGGCCCAAGCTGCGCGGGTCCGGGTTCACCGAGGAGAAGGCCAAGGTCATCGTCGAGGAACGGGCCGGCTCCTCCTGGCACGGCCTGACGACCCGCGCTGACGAGGCGGGGGACCTGGTGGGCGGGCTGCTCGGCATGAACGCCGACCAGTTCTGCCAGGTCGCGATGCTGCCGCAGGGCGATTTCGCCAGGTTCCTACGGGCCGATGGGGATGACCGGCGGCGGCTGCTGGAGCGGCTGTTCACCGTGAAGGTGTTCACCCAGACGGAGTCCTGGCTGGCCGAACACCGCAAGACGGCCTGGCGGGAGCAGCAGGACCTGCGACAGCAGGTGGACTTCGCGATCCAGCGACTGGAGGAGGCGGCGGGCGACCTCTCACCCACCGCTGTCACCGCGCCGGACGCCGCTTTGCCGTCTGCGGGCGCCCTTTTCGATCTGCCCGCAGATACCTCAGCTGGCCCGGACACTCCCAGCAGCGGTCGGTCGGCGCGGGAGGCAGCCGCCTTGCCTGGTACCGGCACCGTCCCGCCCGGTTCTGACGCAGAGCCGCTCGATGCGGACACCGACCCGCTCGGGTGGGCCGGAGCGCTGCTCGCCGCCGCCCGCGCCGTCGTCGTCCGGACGACCGAGCGACACGGGGCAGCCGGGCACGCGCTGCGTTCGGCGCGTTCCCGCTTCGAGCAGGCGACGTCGCTGGCCGACCGCCAGCGCCGCCACGCCGAGGCCCTGACACTGCGCCGCACCCTCGACGAGCGAGCCGAAGAACGCGCCGAGCTCCAGGCCATCCTCGACGACGCCGCCCGCGCGGACCGCGTACTCCCGCTCATCCGAGCCGCCCGCCAGCGCGCCGAAGCCGCCGCCAAGGCCCACGCCCTGGCCACCGACGCCGTCGCCCGCGCCCACCCCCTCCTGGAAACCACCCCCACGCGCGCATCCGCCGTCCCCTCTACCTCTGCGCCCACCATCCCCTCCGCCCAGGTCCCCGCCACGTACCGCGTTGACCGGCCGCTCGACGGCCCGACCGCCCACGCGCCCGCAGCCGCCTCCAACCCCACGCCCGCCGTGGACGCGTCCGTGGCCTACCCCGTTGACTGGCCGCTCACGGACCCCTCCCACATGCCATCAGACGAGGAGGCCGTGTCCCACGGCGGCACTCCGGCGCGGCCTCGGGGGACGAGTCTGGTCGGATGGGTCGAGCCCGAGCGGCTTCGCGCCATGGAGCGGGACCGGCAGGCGGAGATCGCCCGCCTGTCCGAGCTGCTCACCGAAGAGGCCAGGCTGCTGGTGGTCCGGCGAGACCTCCAGCGCGTCGAGAAGGAGCTGACCGGGCTGGCCGCCGAGGACGAGACCGCCGCCACCCGGCTCGCCGCCCTGCCCGCACTCGTAGAAGAGGCCGAACGGAAGCTGGCCCAGGCCCGGCTGGACGCCGCCCGGATCCCGGCGGCCGAGGCCGTACGGACCGCGGCGGCCGAGCTGATCGGCGTCGACCGGGAGCTGGCCAGGCTGGCCACTGAGCTCGACGAGCTGACCCAGCGGGAGGCCGAGGTGGCCGCTGCCGACGCGGAGCTGCCCGCCCGGCTGGCCGACGTCAACACCCGCCTCGCCGAGGTACGGGCCGAGGCAGCCGCCATCCCCGCCGCCGTCGCGACGCTGGAAGCCGCCAGGGCCGTACAGGATGCCGCCCACCGCGGTGAGACCCTCGCCGCCGAGCTGGAGTCGGCCGCCGCCGCGCACCAGTCGCTCGTGGACCGGGCGCAGGGCCTGCGCGAACACTGGCTGGACGTACGGCAGGCGCGCATCGACGGCATGGCCGCCGAGCTGGCACGCGACCTGTCCGACGGCAGCCCGTGCTCCGTGTGCGGCTCCGACCACCACCCCCACCCGGCCTCACCCGCCCCCAGCGCCCCCTCCGCCGACGACGAACAGGCGGCGGAGAGCGCCCACGAAGCGGCCCTGTCCGAACGAGAGGCGGCCGAACGCGCACTCGCCTCCCTCGAGTCCCGCCACGCCGACGCCGTGTCAGCCGCGGGCGGCCTCGACACCGGCACCGCCGAGTCCGCGGCGCTCCAGGCACAGGAGCAACTGGCCCACCTGGAGTCGATCGCCGAACGCGAGCCCGCCCTGACCGCCGAGCTGGACCGCATCGAAACGGAACGCGAAAGCGTCCGGGACCGGTCCCGCGAACTCGGCGAACTCCTCACGGCTCACCGCACCCACCGCACCCACTTCCAAGCCGAACGCACCCGCCTCGTCACCCGCCTCCTCCAGAGCGGCCTCCTCGCCACCCACGTCCCCGCCACCGACACCGGCCGCCCGGACACCGGCACCGCGCGCCCCACGGGGTTCGGCCTGTCCGACTCCCAAGTCGACCTCCAGGCAGAGGACGGAGCTGACGGCTCAGCGCAAGGTCGGACCGATCGGGTGATCTCTGGCGAGGTGGCCGACGGCGGTGGAACGGAGATCGGTCCCGAACTGGTTCCGGGCGACGGCGGGGGAGCGGAGATCGGTCCCGAGTTGGCGCCCGCCGTGCTGGCGGTGGCCGAGGAAGAGCTGGAGAGGCTCCGGGCGTCGGCTGGGTTGGCGGCCGGACTGGCACGGGAGGCCGCCGGGCTCAGCCAGGAGCGGTTGGCGCTGGAAGAGCGAGTGCGCCGTATGAGCGCCCGTCTGGCGGCCGGGCGTACCAGACAAGAGGAGCTCAGCGGCGACGCCGGACGACTGACTGCGCGGCTCGACAGCGCGCGCGGCGACGACTCGACGCTCACAGCCCGCCTGTCCAGGCTGAACGACGAGGCCGAGCTGCTGCGGGAGGCCCTGGAAGCCACGCAGGCGGCCGTCGCCGCCGAGGCTGAGCGGGTCAGGGCGGTGGAGGCGGCCGGGCGGGCGGCTCTGGAGGCGGGGTTCGACGACGTCGCCGACGTGGAGGCCGCCGCCAGGAGCGAGTACGAGCGGGAGGGCAAGGCCGAGCTGCTGCGGCGGCTCGACGCGCAGCACGCGGCCGTGACCAGCACGCTGGCCGACCCCGAGCTGGTCGCCGCCGCGCAGCAGGAAGCACCCGACCTGGCAGCCGCCGAGGCGGCACGCGACGAGGCCGAGCGGGCGCACACAGCGCTGGCGTCGGCCCGGGACCAGGCCGCACAGCGTGAACGGCGGGTGACCGAGCTGGGCACGGAACTGGCGACGTGCATCGACCGGTGGCAGCCCGCCGCCGACCGGCACCGGCTGGCCGAGCGGCTGGCGGCGCTGGCCAGCGGCACGTCGAGCGACAACCAGTGGAGCATGAGCCTGTCGTCGTTCGTGCTCGGCGAACGGCTCCGGCAGGTGGTCGACGCTGCCAACGAGCGGCTGGATCACATGTCGGCCGGACGCTACCTGCTCCGGCACGACCTTCGGAAGACGGCCGGGGCCAGAGGGCGTTCCGGGGGCGGGCTGGGGTTGCGGGTGGCCGACGGGTGGACGGGTGTCGACCGCGATCCGGCCACGCTGTCGGGCGGGGAGAGCTTCATCACGTCCCTCGCCCTCGCGCTCGGCCTGGCCGACGTCGTCACCGCCGAAGCCGGAGGGGCGGAGATCGGCACGCTCTTCGTGGACGAGGGCTTCGGCACGCTCGACGAGGACACGCTCGACGGCGTGCTCGACATCCTCGACGGGCTGCGTGACGGAGGCCGGGCGGTCGGCATCATCAGTCACGTCGCCGAGCTCCGCTCCCGGGTCCCGGCCCAGCTCAAGGTGTCCAAGACGCGCACCGGATCCACGCTGTCGGCGGTCGGCACAGGCTGACGATTTCCGGCTCCGCCGGGCGCCGTGCTGCCGCAGCGGTTTTCGTGCCACGTTCGCGCGTTCCGTCTCTCCTATATTTCGATCTATGCAGTCATTTCTTACGCGAAAGTCCCTCGGTGGTACGTGGGGCACCATCCTGCTTCCGCTCCGCTCCGACGACTCCATCGACTTCGCCCGGCTGGCCGACGAGCTGGACCGGCTGGCCGCCGTGGGTCTGGACGGCGTGTACGCGCACGGCACGGCGGGGGAGTTCCACGCGTTATCCGATCAGGAATACCAGCAGGTCAACGAGCTGCTCGCGGAGCGGTGCGCCGGCCTGCCGTACCAGATAGGCGCCAGTCACATGAGCGCCACCACCTGCCTTCGACGGGTGGAGCTCGCCCGCGAGTTCCAGCCCGGGGCCATCCAGGTGATCCTGCCTGACTGGGCGCCACCGTCGCGGGCCGAGGTGGTGACCTTCCTTGAGCGGGTCGCCGAGGTCGCCGACCCTGTGCCGCTGGTGCTGTACAACCCGCCGCACGCCAAGACCCGCCTCACGCCCGCCGATTTCGGCATGCTGGCCGCCCGGGTCCCCGCGCTGGTCGGGGTGAAGGTCGCGGGCGGCGACGCGGGCTGGTATCGCGAGATGCGGAACGAGGCGGCCGACCTGCCGCTGTTCGTGGCGGGGCACACCCTCGCCACCGGCATGGAACTGGGCGCGGCGGGGTCCTACTCCAACATCGCGGCGCTCAGCCCGACGGGCGCCATGGCCTGGCAACACCTCATGCGCACCGATCCGCCGGCGGCGCGCGACGTGGAACGCCGGATCGGCCGGTTCTTCGCCGAGCACGTCCGGCCGCTCGCGTCCGGGGGCTACGCCAACCCGGCGCTCGACAAGTTCCTCGCCCATGTCGGCGGCTGGGCGGACATCGGCACCCGGGTCCGCTGGCCGTACCGCTCGGTAGCGGAGCAGCACGCCGAACGGCTCCGCCCGATCGCCAGAGCGGCCCTGCCGGAGCTGTTCCCCGCGCTGTAGAGCCGGGGGTGATCACCCAGGCTTCAGGGCCGCGTGACGCGGCCCTGGGTCGCTTGCCCACTCCCTCCGTCAAAGGTGAGGGTGGCGCGCGGGCGGTGCGCTTCAGACGAGTGTGGGGTTCGCCGGGAGGTCGTCGCCGAACGGGGTCTCGGACAAGGGGGCCGCGAGTTGGTGTTCGACGACTTCGGCCAGGTTGGTGTCCAGGTCTGGGCCGTAGAGTTCCTCAGCGAGGTCGAGGTGGCGTCGCATCGCCTCGCGGGCGCCGTCGGGGTCGCGGTCGAGGATGTGCTCCAGGATCACGGTGTGCAGGGGTTCGCCGGCGGCGCGGACTTCGCGGTCGCTGAGGCTGCGCAGCATCAGGCCGTAGGCCAGGTCCTGGATCGCGGTGAACATCATGTGGATGACCGGGTTGCCGGAGGCCCTGGCGATGGTCTCGTGGAAGGTGAGGTCGACGCGTGCCCTGGCGTGCAGGTTGCCCGGCTGGGCGAAGAGCTGGTGGATGCGCAGCAGGTCGGTCCGGTCCTGCTTGGTCGCGTTGATCGCGGCCAGGCCGACGGCCTCGGTCTCCAGCATGACGCGGGCGCGCATGAGCTGCCGGGCGGTGACGCCCGCCGCGCGGGCCGCGAGGTTCATCGGCCGCATCAGGTTCTCCGCCGTGTAGTGGCGGACGAAGCTGCCGCGTTTCGGCGAGACCTCGACGAGCCCGCGTTCCTGAAGGGCCTTGAGCGCTTCCCGGATGACGGGGCGGCTGACGGTGAACTCGGCCGCCAGGTCGCGTTCGGACGGCAGGCGGACCCCGGGGGCCCAGCCTCCGGTCAGGATCCGGTTCTCGAGTACGGCGATGAGCGTACCTAGGTTGGTCATCGACGCGCGCCCAGCGGTCATGCCGACCACGGTAGCGGCTGGCCGTCGGCGGCGAGTTCGATGCCGTGCCAGCAGGCCCGCCCATCCGGGCCGAAAAGGTGCAGATCGCTGAGCGGCACCTGGAAGGTGGCGGGTTCTCCGTCGCGCGGTCCGGTGCGGGGCGGGAGGCGGGCGACGATGGCCCGTCCGGTGCTGTCGCGAAGGTGGAGGATGCTCTCGTTGCCGAGGTTCTCCCGGTACGACACGGTCGCCGCCAGCGGATAGGCGGGCGTCCCGTCGTCGACGCGCACGTGGACCGACTCGGGCCGGAAGCCGATCCGTACCGACTCCGGCAGGTCCGCCGGCAGCCCCTTGCGCGGCAGCCGCCAGCTCAGCTCGCCGCTGGTCAGCTCCACGTCCTCCTCGGAGGGGTGCACGGTGGCGTCGAGCAGGTTCATCCGGGGGCTGCCGAGGAACGTGGCGACGAACACGGTGGCCGGTCTCTCGTAGATCTCGGTCGGGGTGCCGATCTGCGCGAACTCGCCCTCGTTGAGCACCGCCACCCGATCTCCCATGGTCATGGCCTCGACCTGGTCGTGTGTCACGTACAGCACCGTGCCCTTGGTGCGGCGGTGGAACTCGATGAGCTCCGCGCGCATCTGCACGCGCAGCGCGGCGTCCAGGTTGGACAGCGGCTCGTCCATGAGGTAAGCGGCCGGCTCCCGGATCATGGCGCGGCCGAGCGCGACCCGCTGGCGCTGGCCGCCGGAGAGCTGCCCGGGCCGCTTCTTGAGCTGGTCGGTGAGCCCGAGGGCCTCGCCGGTGTCGGCGATCCGCTGCCGGATGACGTCCTTCGGCACGCGGTGGGCGCGCAGCCCGAACGCCAGGTTGCCCTCGACGCTCAGATGCGGATAAAGGGCGTAGTCCTGGAAGACCATCCCGATCCCGCGGTCGCCGGGGTGGGCGTGGGTGACATCCCGCCCGCCCACCGTCACCCGGCCGGAGCTGACCGGCTCGATGCCGGCGACGATACGCATCAGCGTGGACTTCCCGCACCCGGACGGACCGACGATCACCAGGAACTCCCCGTCCTGGACGTGCAGGTCGATGTCGGCGAACAGCACCTGCTGGCCGTAGCGCTTGGTCACCTGCTCGACGCGGATGCCGTCGGTCATCGCTTGACTCCTCCGAGGGTGAGGCCCGAGACGTAGTAACGCTGCAGGAAAGAGAACAGGATGAGCGGGGGCAGGATCGAGATGAGCGCCGCCGCGGTCTGGAGGTGGTAGACGATCCCGTGTTCCCCCTCGAAGGACGACAGGGCGAGCGGCAGTGTCCACAGCTCCTGCTCGCTGGCCGCGATCAAGGGCCAGATCAGGTTGTCCCACTGGGCGAGGAACTGCAGCAGCAGGACGGTGAGCAGCGCCGGTCGCAGCAGCGGTACGGCGATGAGGAGAAAGATGCGCAGCTCACTGGCGCCGTCCACCCGCGCGGCGTGCAGCATCTGCACGGGGATGCCCAGCGCGAACTGCCGGACCAGGAAGACGCCGAGCGCGCTGGCGGCGAACGGCGCGATCAGCCCCTGATAGCTGTTGAGCCACCCGATCTCGCTGAGCATGACGAACACCGGGATCATGACGACCGCCGGAGTCAGGGACAGCGCGATGACCACCAGGTTGAGCAGCGCGGCCCGGCCGGGGAAGCGCAGCCGGGCCAGCGCGTACCCGGCGGCCGCCGAGATCGCCACGTCGAGCACGGAGACCACCGACGCGATCAGCACGCTGTTCATCAGGTAGCGCGGGAACCGGCCGTCGGTCATGATCTGGCCGATGTTGTCGAACAGCGCGAACCCGTGGAACCCGAGCCCGGACAGGTCGCCGTCGTCCGGCGCGGAGGCGAGCACGATCATGGAGTAGAGCGGAAGCAGCATCAGCGCCACGAAGCCGATGAGGGCCACGGCGGTGAGTGACCGGCCGATTCTCATTCCTCGTCACTCCTGATCAACGTGAACTGGGTGAAGGCGAAGATCAGCAGCACCACCAGCAGGACGATCGCGATCGCGGACGCGTAGCCGAACCGGGAGTAGGAGAACGCGTTGTTGTACAGGTACAACGGCAGCACCTGAGTGGCGTTGACCGGTCCGCCCTTGGTGAGCAGGTAGGCAGGCACGAAGGACTGCATGGCCCCGGTGACCGCCACGACGATCACGAAGGTGAAGGTGCGGCGCAGCAGCGGCACGGTGACCAGGAAGAAGGTACGCAGCGTGCGGGCGCCGTCGATGGCCGCGGCCTCGAAGACGTTGGCCGGCAGGGCCTGCAGCCCGGCGACGAAGATGATCACGTACAGGCCGACGTACTTCCAGATGACCATCACGAGCAGCGCCCAGATGGCGTAGTCCGAGTCGGTGAGCCACGGACGGGCGCCGACCCCGGCCGCGCGGGCGAGCGCGTCGGCCAGACCGCCGGTCGAGTAGATCACCTGCCACAGTACGGTGGCGCCGACCAGCGGCATCACCGCGGGAATGAAGATCAGCCCGCGCAGCCAGGCCCGGAACCGCCCGGGTTTGGCCAGCGGCACGGCCACGACCAGAGCGATCACGATCGTCGGGCCCACGGCGAAGACCGTGTACAGCACGGTCACCCACGCGCTGCTCCAGAACTCGTCGCTCGTCACCATCTGGCGGTAGTTGTCGAGCCCGACCCATTGGGGGGTGCCGGAGAGGTCGTAGGAGGTGAAGCTCAGGTACAGGGCGGCGAGCGCGGGCAGTGCCCAGAACAGCACGAAGTACACGATCGCCGGGGCGGCGAGGCCCGCGCCGGCGCGGGCCTCGACCGTGGTCATGGAGCGGGCTCTCACTTGAGAATCCGCCCCACCGCGTCGTCGAACGCGGTCGCGGCCTGCTTGGCGTCCTGCTTCTTGTGGATCACCGATTCGAGCGCGTCGAGCAGCGATTTGATGCTCTCGGTCCACTGCGGCAGCACGGGGCCGAAATCGGTGTACGGGATCTGCTCCTCAAGCTGCTGGCTGGCCTTGTCGCTCGCGCTGGGCAGCTTCTGCCAGCCGGCCGTCGGGGTGACCAGACCGGTGGCGGCCAGTTGCTGGTTGACGTTGTCGCCCTCGGTGAGCCAGTTGATGAAATGCCAGGCCGTGTACGGGTTCTTCGCCTTCTTGGCGACCATCCAGCCCCAGGAGTAGCCGGCGGCCACCTTCTCCTTGCCCTCCCAACTGGGCACGATGGCGCTGTCGAAGGTCGTGCCCAGCTTGGCCTCGGGGTTGATGGCCGGGATGAGGCTCGAGGTGAAGCGGCCGGACATCAGCATGGCCGAGGTGCCCTTGGCGAACAGGCCGAACGCGCCGACCGGGTCGCTCAGCTTGGGATTGCCGAGGCTGCCGTAGTATTCGAGCGCCTTGATGCCCTCCGGCGTGTTCAGCATGCCGCGCCGGGAGCTCTCGTCGATGATCTGGCCGCCCAGCCCGCGGATCAGCGGGATGAAGTTCAGCATCGCCCAGATGTTGTCGGCGAGCTGCCATTGGAGCCCTACCTTGGAGGCGTCGGCGTTGGTGAGCTTCTGGCTGAACTCGGCGATCTGCTCCCAGGTCGTGGGGGGCTTGTCGGGGTCGAGCCCGGCCTGCTCGAAGCGGTCTCGGCGATACCACAGGTGGACCGAGTTGAAGTCGATCGGCGTGCCGTAGACCTGGTTCTCGTAGGTCAGTGCGGCGAACGCGTTGGCCTCGAACCTGCTCTTGAGCTGGTCGAGGGAGCCGGCGCCGAAGTCCGCCGACGCCAACGGCGCGAGCTGCCCCTTCGACGCCCGCTCGGCGAGCGTCCAGGCGCCGACCTTGATCAGGTCGGGCGGCGCGCCCGTGGTGAACGCCGTGGAGAGCTTGGTGTCGAGGTTGGCGATCGGGACGTACAGCGGCTTGATCGATACCTTCGGGTACTTCTTCTGATATTCGGCGATCTTGGCGTTGAAGTACTTGGTGTTCGCGGGCTCTTCATGCATCCAGACGACGACCTGGCCCTGTGGCCCGGCGTTGCTGGAGCCGACCGGCTGGTCGTCCGACCCGCACCCGGTCAGGGTCAGTTGGCTCACTGCGCCACCGAGGGTGAGCAGGGCGGCGCCACGCAGCAGGTCTCGACGGGGGATGGCACTCATGTGTTCGGTTCCTTCCACAACACAGGCCGTTCAGGAAACGGCGGTGAACTCGGTTACCCCCGCGTTGATGGCGTCGGTCATGCTCCGGTGCCAGGCCACGTCACGCCACATGCCGATGAACTGCGGCCCGCAGAAGTTGCTGGTCGCCAGCGCCTCCCACCGGCCGGTGGCCAGCGCGGCACGTACCCCGACCTCGCACAGCTCCTTGATCCAGGCCCAGTCGCGGCCCGGCCCGTCCTTGTAGTTCACGATGGCCCAGCACTCGGTCGTCACCAGCGGCTTGCCGGCCGACCGCGACCATGCGGCGACGCGCTCGATGTGGGCGGTGAGGCCGTCGGCCCAGCGCCTCGGGTCCGCCCGGTAGAGGCGTTCGGCCGGGCCGGACAGCGCCTGGTAGGCGTGCGGGTCGAACTGGGAGTGCTCCAGGTCGTAGCCGATCTCGGTGTAGAAGCCGGTGGCCTGTGGTGTCATCCATACGTGCGGTTCGAGCAGGTCCAGCTCGGTGAGGTCCTCGCCGTCGGCGCCGGTGGTCTCGGTGGCGATGGACAGCGTGTAGCGGTAGCGCGGATGCGCCGCGCGCAGGGTGGCGATGGCCTCACGCGTCCAGCCCCGCACCACCTCTTCGGCCCGCGACAGGATGACGGCGTCCGCGTCGTTGCCGTACAGGAACGGCGCCCACATCGGGATCGGCCACTCGTTGACCAGGTCGACGAAGTAGATCGCGTCGGCGAGACCCGCGTTCTCGATGGCCGACAGCGTGACGTCCCAGACGCCGGCCAGGTCGGCCGCGGTCCGGATATGGGACCGGGTGTCGAGCTCGTCCCGGCGGAACCAGGAGGACAGCGCCACCCGTAGCCCCCGGGTCGCGCAGGCCTGGATGAACTCCAGCAGTTCGGGCAGCACGCGCACGGATACGGGCTCGGTCGCGCCCCACGCCTCGAAGTGCCAGACGGGCAGCAGGCGCCAGGTCCGCTGCGGATCGGCCGCCACCAGATGGGGGAAGGCGTCGATGCGCACCGCGTCGTAGCCGCGTTCGACGAGCTCGTCGAGCGCGCGGTCCCAGTCCTCGTAGCCGGCGCCGTCCCAGCGCCGTTCGAGCCAGGAGAAGTCCCACATGGTGATCGCCAGGGGTCTGTCGGTCAACGTCATAGCCTCAACATCCGTCCCGACCGTGGTCTTACCAGATTGCAAGAGCTTTGCTGGTAGGAGCATTACTGTCAAGAGTCAATTGTTTCTTGCGGATTACTGGTCTTACCAGATAACGTCCTGGAACCATGAGTACCCGAGCGGTCGTGCGCGGACTGGAGACCATCCGTTGTTCGATTCAGCCCAACGTGCTGCTGGTGCGGCTGCACACCGACGACGGGCACGCCGGCCTCGGCGAGTCGTTCTTCGGGGCCGAGGCGGTCGAGGCGTACCTGCATGAGACCGTCGCCCCGCTCCTCGTCGGCGCGCCGGTGCCCGGCCCGGAGCGGCTGCGCCGGCTGCTCACCGGCCACGTCGGCTTCCAGGGCAGCGGGGTGGAGACCCGCGGCAACGGCGCGGTCGACCTCGCCGTGTGGGACCTGCTGGGCAAGACCACGGGGCAGCCGGTGTCCACCCTGCTCGGCGGGCCGTACCAGGACAGCCTTCCGGTCTACAACACCTGCGCCGGCCCCGAGTACGTCAAGAACGAGCCGCGCCAGGCCGTGTCCAACTGGGGGCTGGCGACGGCGTCGTCGTACGACGACCTCCAGGGCTTCCTGGAGCGGCCGGCGGAGCTGGCCAAGTCCCTGTGGGACGAGGGGTTCCGCGCGATGAAGGTGTGGCCGTTCGACCAGGCGGCCGAGCGCACCGGCGGCACCCGGCTGGACCGGGCGGACCTGCGCGCCGGCCTGCGGGTGCTCGACGAGATCAAGAACGCCGTGCCGGAGATGGAGGTCATGGTCGAGCTGCACGGGCTCTGGAGCCTGTACGCGGCCGCCGGCCTGATGCGGGAGCTGGAGAGGTTCGCCCCGTTCTGGGTGGAGGACCCGTTGCGGTCGGACAGCCACGGCTCCTACGCGACACTGCAGGCGGCGACGTCCGTGCCGCTGGCCACCGGCGAGACGCTGACCGGGCAGCGCTCGTTCCGCGGGCTGCTGGAACGCTCGGCGATCCGGGTGGCGATCATCGACATGGGCTGGTCGGGCGGGCTCACGGAGGCGCGCAAGATCGCCGCGCTCGCCGACTCGTACGACATCCCGTTCGCGCCGCACGACTGCACCGGGCCGATCTCCTTCGCGGCGTGCGTCCACCTCGCCCTGAGCCAGCCCAACACGCTGGTGCAGGAGAGCGTGCGGGCGTTCCAGCACACCTGGTACCAGGAGCTCGCGACCGGCCTGCCACCGGTGGAGAACGGCACGGTGCGCCTGGACGGACGACCGGGACTGGGGGTGGAGCTCGTCCCCGGCCTCACCGAACGCGCCGACGTCACCACCCGGCTGTCCGGGGCCCGGTCGTGGGCCGGCCGCGGATGAGGGCGCTGCGCTGGTTCGGCCGCGGCGACGTTCGGCTGGTCGACACCGAGGTGCCCGCGCCGGGTCCCGGAGAGGTCCTGATCGCGGTCACGCTGTGCGGCGTCTGCGGCAGTGACAGCGAGGAGTACCGGTTCGGGCCGGTCGTGGTGCCGGTCGAACCGCACCCGCTGACCGGCCGGAGCGCGCCGCTCACCCTGGGGCACGAGGTCGTCGGCGTGGTGGCGGAGGCCGGTCCCGGCGTGGCCCTCGCCCCCGGCACCCCGGTCGTGCCGGATGTCGTGCTCGGCTGCGGCCGGTGCTGGTGGTGCACTCGCGGTGACTACCCCCTGTGCGAGCGTGGCGCGGCACTCGGGCTGCAGGCCGATGGCGGACTGGCGGAGTACCTGGTGGCGCCGGCCGCTCGCTGTGTCCCCCTGCCCGACGGCATGCCCGCCGCCGTGGCCGTCTTCGCCGAACCGGCGGCGGTCGCGGTCCGCGCGCTCGACAAGGCCGGCGACGTGTCCGGGGCGGTGGTCGCGGTGGTCGGCGCCGGGGCCGTCGGCCTGCTGGTCGCCCAGGTGGCCAGGTGCCGCGGCGCGGCGACGGTCGTCGCGGTCGACCCGGACCCGGGCCGCCGCTCGCTGGCCCGCTCGTGCGGCCTGGTCGGTGTGGCGCCTGACTCCGCCGTCGCCGCCGTACGCGAACTGACCGACGGCCGCGGCGCCGACGCGGTGGTGGAGTGCGCGGGGCCGGCGGCCGCGGTGGAGAGCGCGCTGTCGCTGTGCCGGCGCGGCGGGACCACGGTCCTGCTCGGCGTGTCGCCGGAGCCGGCCGCCCTTCCCACGCTGGACGTGGTGCTCGGCGAGAAGCGGATCGTGGGGTCGGCCTCCCACCGGTGGGACACCGACCTGCGCGCGGCGGTCGCCCTGCTGCACGGCGGGCACGTCCGCGTCGACCTGCTGCCCACCCAGACCGTCCCGCTCTCGCAAGCCGTGGCGCGCGGGCTGGCCGACCCGCCGCACGACATCGTGAAGACGATCGTCGACGTCAGCTCGTCATAGGCAGCTCGTCAAAGGCGGCGCGGCTTAGGCGGCGCGGCTTGGGCGGCGCGGCGAAGCCATGTCGTTCCATCTTCGGGACCGCCGGGTTAATCTGCTGACTGAACGTCCGGTAGGTAATTCATCGAGGAGGGACCCCGCGGTGACTCCGCTACGCAGCTACGTGTCCGGCCGGTGGCAGGTCCCGCCGGACGAGGGTGTGCCGTTGAAGGACGCCGTGACGGGCGAAGAGGTGGCCCGCGTCTCCGCGACCGGCGTCGACCGGGCTGCGGCGCTGGCGTACGGCCGCGGTGTGGGCGGTCCCGCGCTGCGGGAGCTGACCTTCCACCAGCGCGCCGCGCTGCTGAAGGCGCTCGCGCTGCACCTGCGCGAACACCGTGAGGAGCTGTACGCGCTGTCCGCCCGCACCGGCGCCACGCTCGCCGACTCGCGCTTCGACGTGGACGGCGGCATCGGCGTGCTGTTCTCCTACGCGAGCAAGGCCAAGCGCGAGCTGCCCAACGACACCATCCTGGTCGAAGGCCCGGTCGAGCCGCTGAGCAAGGGCGGCACCTTCGTCGGGCAGCACATCTGCACGCCGCTGCCGGGCGTGGCGGTGCAGATCAACGCCTTCAACTTCCCCGTCTGGGGGCCGCTGGAGAAGCTCGCGCCCGCGTTCGTGGCCGGGATGCCCAGCCTGATCAAACCGGCCAGTCAGACGGCCTACCTGACCGCTCGCCTGGTGGAGCTGATCGCCGAGTCCGGCATCCTGCCCGAGGGGAGCGTGCAACTGCTCTGCGGGGAGGCCGGTGACCTGCTCGACCACCTGACCGAGCAGGACCTGGTGGCCTTCACCGGGTCGGCGTCCACCGCGCTGCGGCTGCGCCACCACCCGGCGGTGACCGGCCGCTCGGTGCGCTTCAACGCCGAGGCCGACTCACTGAACTGCTCGATCCTCGGGCCCGACGCCCGTCCGGGCACGGCCGAGTTCGACCTGTTCGTCAAGCAGCTCGTCACCGAGATGACCGTCAAAGCCGGGCAGAAGTGCACCGCGATCCGCCGCGCGCTGGTCCCCGCCGAGGTGATCGACGACGTCGCCGAGGCGACCGCGGAGCGGCTGGCGCGGGTGAAAGTGGGCAACCCGGCCAACCCGGACGTACGCATGGGCGCGCTGGCCGGCCTGGAGCAGCGCGAGGAGGTCCGGCGCGCGCTCAAGGCGCTGCTGGACGCGAGTCGTCTCGTCTACGGCAGCCCCGACAGGGTGGACGTGATCGACGCGGACGCCGAACGCGGCGCGTTCCTGTCACCGATCCTGCTGCGCGCCGACGACCCCGAACGCGGCGAGCCGCACGAGGTGGAGGCGTTCGGACCGGTCAGCACCCTGCTGCCTTACCGTACGGCCGAGCAGGCCGTCGAGCTGGCCGCGCGGGGACACGGCAGCCTGGTCGGGTCGATCGTCACCGCGGACCCGGTCTTCGCCCGGCAGGTGATCATCGGCGCCGCCCCCTGGCACGGGCGGCTGCTGGTGCTGAACGAGGAGGACGCCAAAGAGTCCACCGGGCACGGCTCCCCGCTGCCCGCCCTCATTCACGGCGGCCCCGGCCGGGCCGGCGGGGGCGAGGAGATGGGCGGCGTCCGGGGCGTGCTCCACCACATGCAGCGCACCGCGGTACAGGCCGGGCCGTCCATGCTCAGCGCGCTGACCGGACGCTGGGTGCCCGGCGCGCCCCGGGCCGACGGCGAGCACCCGTTCCGCAAGCACCTGGGACGGCTGAAGGTGGGGGACACGGTGGTGGCGGGCCCGCGCACCGTGACCCTCGACGACATCGAGCACTTCGCCGAGTTCACCGGCGACACCTTCTACGCCCACATGGACGAGGAGGCGGCCCGCGCCAACCCCTTCTTCGGCGGCCGGGTCGCGCACGGCTACCTCGTGCTGTCGTTCGCGGCCGGGCTGTTCGTCTCGCCCGACCCCGGCCCGGTGCTGGCCAACTACGGGCTGGAGAACCTGCGCTTCCTCACCCCGACCTTCCCCGGCGACGCCCTGACCGTGACCCTCACCGCCAAGCAGATCACCCCCCGCGAGGACGCCGACTACGGCGAGGTGCGCTGGGACACCGAGGTCACCAACCAGGACGGCGCCGTGGTCGCCAAGTACGACGTGCTCACCTTGGTGGCCAAGGGCTGACCGCGCTGCTTGAGCCGCGTCCCGACCAGTAGGCCGCCGCGCGCTGCCACGCCGCGTCGCCGACCGCCCGGCCGAGGGCGCGGCCCCGCAGGTCGCCGGCGCGGAAGTGGATGCCGCCGTACCTGCGCGACATCCCGGCCTCGTCGGCGGCGTCGCTGAAGGTACGCCAGCGCAGCGTCACGTCGTACGTGGGGCTAACCCCCGGCTCCACCTGCGACGAGCCTGTCGCGATCACCGTCGAGCCGCCGAACGCGTCGCCGCCGGTGAAGCGCCGCAACACCTCGGCCGCGGCCGCGCTGAACGTGCTGTGGCCGGAGACGTACTCGGCGAACGGCGGCGTCGGGAACGTCGGCACCTGGTAGGGCACCCACGTCGCGCCGTCGATCACCCGGCCGCCCCAGGTCGCGATCTGCTGCCCCTGGTACAGGAAGCGGACCGCGGTGATCGGGCGTACCGAGTCGTAGTGCCGCTTGACCTCCCACGAGGCGATCCCGGCGTCCTGGACCGAGTTGGCCAGCGCGAAGAACATCTTCACGTCCTGGTCGAGGCTGTGCCCGTCACGCGAGGAGACCTGCTGGGCGAACAGGCACCAGTGTCCCGGCGGCGTCTCGCTGTTCGGGCCGTCGGCCCAGTATTCGGCGATCGCCTTCTGGCGGTCGGTCAGCGCGGCGGTGCCCGCCACGATCTCGGCCGCCTGCGCACGGTAGGCGGCCGTGCCGTACGTCGCGGGCGCGGGCACACCGCCGGCCAGGTCGCGCGCGCGACCGCTGAAGGAGGCGACCCCACCCCAGTGCGGCGCCAGGAACGGCGGCGTGACCACCACACCCGCCTTGTTGCGGTACGTGAGCGGCTGCCACCGGCTCGGATCGTTGACCGTGGTCAGCGGGTCGGCGACCACCATCGGGGCGTTGACCGGCGCGTAGCCGGTGGTGTCGGCGTAGCCGCCGAGCTGGTTGGCGCCGTCGGCGTGCCGGTATTCGAGCACCGCCGTGCAGGCGGCCAGACCGGTGCGGGCCGGCTGGCTGGACTGGTCGGCCGGGTCGTAGCCCAGCTCGGTCATCAGCGCGTCGAACCCGGCCCGCTGCGCCGGATAGAGATCGACCGCCGCTTGATGGGCCGCGTAGCTGATCGCCTGCGCCCGGTTCGCCGCGGTCCGCTCGGCCGCGGGCCGCCGCAGCGACCCGCCCAGCCGGGTGCCGACGGCGACCGGGTCGTAGGCGGCCCACGCGTCATAGGCGCAGGTGTGCACGGTGGCCAGCGCCCTGGCCACCAGCGGCGGGCCCAGCGTGCCGGCACGCACCGCCGCCAGCAGCGCCGTGTTCCACCTGACCACCACGTTGGGCTGCGTCGTCGCCGCCGGGTGCGCGGGTAAGGCGGGCAGGACGAGCGCGGTGGCGGTCACCAGGGTGAGTGCGACCGCGCGTAAGGACGTTGGGACGGGCATGGCATGTCTCCTCGCGTTGCGGGCCCCCGTGCGCCCGGTAGAGAGAGGCTTCCATGGTCGAACTCACTTTCGAGCTATCCCGCCGGTAAGAGCTGCCTTCCCACGCGTCGGGGCCCGTCCGTGCGGCGTTTGACACGTTTATGGCTAACCGCTATCTATTGGCTAGCCGTTAGGGGCCAACCTGGCGAAGCTGGAGACGTTCTTCACGCCATGGCACGCGGTGTTCTATTCCGGCTTCGCCGTGGTCTCCGGCTGGATCATCTGGCAGGTGTGGCGCAACGTGCGCGCCGGACGGCAGGGGCTGGCGGCCGTCCCCACCGGTTATCTCGCCGGGCTGATAGCGATTCCCGCGTTCGCCGCCTTCGGGTTCGCCGACATGATGTGGCACACCATCCTCGGCATCGAGACGACCATCAACATCTTTTCAGTCCGTCACACCTCGGCCTCGTCGTGACGATGATGCTCATCATCACGACGCCGCTGCGCTCGGCGTGGAACGCCCCCGACGTCGGCGCCCGGCCGTCGCTCGGCCGCCTGCTGCCCGCGCTGATCGGGCTCGCGTTCGCCACCACGCTGGTGTCGCTGTTCCTGTCGTACGGCGACGCCCTGCAGTACCGCCCAGCGGGCATCGTCCAGGCGTTCTCCATGCTGCGGGACTCGGGCGCCGGACAGCGGGGCGCCGGCCCCGGACCGGTGGGCCCGGGCGCCGACCGGGTGGCCGCCGCGATGGTCGTCACCAACGTCATCATGCTCAGCCCCGTGCTGTTCCTGGTGCGCCGCTGGCTGTTGCCGTTCGGCTCGGTGACCGTCATGTACACGATCATGGTGCTCATGCCGGGTGCCCAGACGGGATTCCGCAACGTGCCGATCCTGCTGTCGTTCGTGGTCGCCGGGTTCGTGAGCGACCTGCTGATCCGCCGGCTGCGACCGTCGGGTGAGCGGCGCGCCGCCTACTGGGCCTTCGCCGGGCTGTCGGCCTTCGCCACCTGGTCGCTGTACATCGGGGTCGCCTCGGTCACCGGGGGCGGCGTGCCCACCGTGCCCGAGCTGTGGACCGGCGCGCCGGTCATCGCCGGGCTGCTCGGGCTGGCGCTCGGGGCACTGCTCCTGCCCAACGCGGTCACCGCTTGATCGCCCAGGTGCCAGGGAGCAAGCCCTTCAGGCGGTTGGCGGCTCTTGTCACCCGGAGCGCCCCTCCAGCCGGTAGTACACCGTGAGGCGGTATCGAGCTGGAGGACACGATGGCGGATGGGTTCGCCGAGTATGTCGCGCAACGACATGAGCGGTTGTGCCGTACGGCGTACCTGCTGACCAGGGACTGGGCGACAGCCGAGGACCTGGTGCAGACCGCCCTGGTCAAGGCGTGGGCAGTGTGGCGCAGGATCGAGGCCGACCCCGACCGGTACGTGTACCGCATCCTCGTCAACACGCACGCCTCGTGGTGGCGGCGGCACTGGCGGAACGAGGTGCCGACCGAAGTGCTGCCCGAGGGCTCGATCGAGCCGGACTTCGAGACGAGTGTCGCGGAACGCTCGGCCCTCTGGGTGGCGGTCGGTGACCTGCCGCCCCGGCAACGCGCGGCCCTCGTCCTGCGCTACTTCGACGACCTGACTCCGCAGCTGGTGGCCGACGCGCTCGGCTGCTCGGTCGGCAGCGTGAAGAAGCAGCTCAGCAGGGCGCTGGCACGGCTGCGCGTGGATCCCGCACTGCACGACCTGAAGATGGAGGCGCTCCGATGACCCAGTACACCGAGGACGACCTGCGGGTGGTGTTCGCCGAGCACAGCGCCCGCGAGGACGGGCGGGCGCCCCTGGTGAGCGAGATCAGGCGGCAGGGAACCAGGACGCGGCTGCGCAGGCGGGTGACGGCGGGAGCGGCGCTGGCGGGGGCCGCCGCCGCGGTCGTGACGCTGGCCGGCGTCGTGGTGCCGCGGCTCGGCGATCCGACCGCGGGCTCCACGGCACACGTCCTGACGGCGGCCGGACTCCCGCAGACCGTGACGAGCCCGCAGGGGCCGCTGTCGTTGCTCTTCGGCCAGACCTACCAGGCTGTGGGGGAGAGGGTGCGGGTCACGTACCGGCCGACCAGCGTCTACACCGGTTTCGCGATCAAGTGCGCCGATCCGAAGGTGTGGCTGCTGGTGCGGGACGCACAGGCCACATGGAGCAATTTCGGCCGATGCGGCGTACGGGGGAGCGGCCTCGACATCCAGCAGCACGAGACGTCCGTGACACCGGACTGGCTGCGGGCACCGCAGACCCTGGAGATCTGGGTCTTCCCCGCCGACACGCCGATCTCCGGCTCGCCCGGTTGCACCCTCGCCGACCGGCGGGAGGGAAGGTGCGATCGATCGTGGGATCGCGAGGTGGTCCCCAAGATGCCGGAACGGGTGGCGGCCGAGCTCGGCCCTCAGCAGGGCAGCACCTGGACGGTAGGGATCTATGACAAGGCCGGCTCATGACCCGCGTCGCGACGTCCTCCTGGCCGGCGTACTGCGCGGGCGGGCCCATCAATCCAGCCAGATCCGGGCGAGGCGGCGGCGGGCGCGCGGGTCTTCGGTGAACGCGGTACGGCCGTGCAGGACCACGTCATTGTTGACGAGCAGGAGATCGCCCGGCCGTAACGAGAAGCGCAGCACCATGTCCTGATCGGCGAGGACCTCGTCGAAAGCATCCAGGGCGGCCACGGCGCTTGGCATCAGCGGTTTCCCGGCGGCTTCCTGACCGCGTTCGATCCAGTAACGGTTGTACTGCACGCGGACCCGGCCCGCGTTCCGCCTGAAGACCGGATAGACGCGGTCGAAGTCGGAGACCGTGCCCGCGCCGAAGTGGAAGTCCTCGTAGAGCTCCGGCAGCAGGTCGGGGCGCTCGTCAAGAAGCCGGTCGTGTACCGCGTGGCCACTCACCAGCAGCGATTCTCCACCGCGAACGGCCGCGCGGAGGCAGAGCAGGCCGACCAGATGCGGCGGGCCGGGCGGGCCGCCCCGGTCGGTGTGGAAGGCGAGCCCCTGGTCGTCCATGCCTCTGCGCGGCTGGTTCGCGCCGGTGGTCACCAGGCCGGTCTTCTGGGCGCGTGGCGTACCGATGAGCGAGCCGAACGTGTAGCACAGCAGGTCGATCTGCTCCTCAGACCAGCCCCCGACCGGCCACCCCCGGATCACCACCAGACCGGGGCCTTCTTCGAGGGCGGCTTTGGCCTTCTCGGCCAGGAGCGTCAGCGCCGGGATGTGGAACTCCGGTTGCGCTCCGGTGAGCGGTTGGTCGATGTGGCGCAGCCAGTCCTGTTCGCGCAGGGTGGATCTGGCCCATGCCGCCGGGCCGCCTGTCGGTGTCGCGTTGGTCAGCATCGTGGTCTCCCGATGATCGTGCCACCTGTACTACGGCGTACCCGGTTCACCGCTGATGCCGCCTCACTCGATGAGTAGGCCGGGGCGTCCGAAGAAGGCCGCAGGCGTCACGCCGATCTCGCGGCAAAAGGCGGCGGCCAAGGTGCTGGGCGTTTGGGATGGGCCTTCTCGGTGTGGCCGGTCAAGGCAGGATCTCGACGTACCCGTCGGTTCCGTGCACGCGGATCCGCTGCCCGTCCCGGATCAGCCGGGTGGCCTGCTCCACGCCCACCACGGCCGGCAAGCCGTATTCCCGGGCGATCACCGCGCCGTGGGTCATCAGGCCGCCCACCTCCGTCACCAGGCCAGTGATCGCGACGAACAGGGGCGACCAGCTGGGATCCGTGTAGGCCGTGACCAGGATGTCGCCCGCCTCAAGATCTGCCTCCGCCATGTCGAGGATGACGCGGGCCCTCCCCTCGATGGTCCCGGCGGAGACCGGCAAGCCGATCAGGGCGCCAGCAGGCACGTCGTCGCGCCTGTACACCCCGGTGATGGCCTCGCCATCCGACGTGAGCACCCGGGGCGGCGTGAGCGCCTGGTACGACCGGAACGCGTCCTTGCGCTGCTGGATGAGCCGGTCATCCACCTGGTTGGTGCGCACGACGTCGTGGAGCTCCTGGAACGTAAGGTAGAAAATATCCTCCTTCTCAGGAAGCACGCCGGCCCGCACGAGGCGCTCGGCCTCCTCCAGCAGGGCCTGCTTGTAGACGAAGTAGCGGCTGATGATGCCGTACTTCGGGTACTCCCGGTACCCGATGAAGGTCCGGACCCGGTCGATCATCCGCTTGGTCTCGCCGGCCTTCTGCTCCCCGTCCGGCAGTGCCCGCAAGCGTGACAGCACGTCCTGTTCCTTCCGCTGCGCCTCCTGCCGCCCTTGCTCGAAGCGCCGCTCGGCGGCACCCGGCTCGAAGAGCTTGATGTTGTCGAGGATCACGGGCACGAGCGTGGTGGGGCGTTCGCTCCAGCGCGGCCTCGTGATGTCGATCTCGCCGACGCAGCGCATGCCGTACAGGTCGAGGTAGGCCTCGATGGCGTCGCGCGCTTCGGTCCCGCCCGCGAGCTTCGGCAGTTCGTCCAGGAAGCCCTCGCCCTCGACGCCCTGCAGAAACGCCACCACCTGCGGATACGGACGGATCACGTCCGCGACATCGAGCAGCGCCAGCCCCATCTCCGACGTGACGTTGTCGGGGGCGGACAGCGTGAGTGTGTCGGCCGCGTTCTTCTCGCCCAGCCACTCCCGCAGCTTGTCGTTGAGCCACCAGGTGGCCTCCATCCCCGCCATGATCGCCTGCATGCTCAGCGGATCACTGAGGACCCGCTTGTGCTCCTTGAAGGCCTCCAGCAGGAAGTCGAACACCGCCGGTCCGGTCTGCGGCCGGATGTCGCGCCGCAGGGCGGCGATGGACGCCTGGCTGCGTCCGATCAGCTCGGTGACAATGGCCGGATCGGTCTCGATCGGGGCGGACGCGCCGCCGACCGGCGGCCCGCCGGGACCCCCGTCCGGGAGCGACGGGACGAAGTCGCCGCGGTCGAGGACCGTCTCCAGCGCGTCCCTGATCAGCGGATCGGACCTCCCCGCCATCTCCAGGAGGCCGGCGCGGCTCGCGGGCGAGGCCAGGCGCCGGGTGGCGTCGACGAACAGCCGCCCGCCGGCCTCGTGCATCGGCGCCATGGCCGTCAGCTGCCACACAGAAACGCCCAGCGGCTTCATGGGGTCGGTCATCATCTGCTGATGACCGACCGAGAGGTAGACGTGATTCTCCCGGTCGCCGGTCGCGGGGATGGGGATGGGGAACAGCGTGGTGATCGGCCGGCTCTGAACGATCTGGAAGTCATCATCCACCAGGCACCATTCGATGTCCTGCGGGCGGCCGAAGTGCGCCTCGATCCGCCGGCCGAGCTGCACGAGCCGCACGACCTGCGCATCCGTCAGCGCCGGCAGCTCCTGCCGCCGCGGGTCGATCGCCAGTACCTGCGTCCCGCCGGCCGGCGAAGCGTGGATGGCACGCTTCTTGGCGGCAACCGCCTTGGTGACGATTTCGCCGTCTCGTACCTTGTAGACGTCCGGGTTCACCAGGCCGGAGACCAGGGCCTCGCCGAGGCCGAAGCCGGCGTCCACGGTGGCGACCTTCCGGTTGCCCGTGACGGGGTCGGCCGTGAACACGATGCCGGCCGCATCCGGGAAGACCATCCGCTGCACGACCACGGCCATGCGGACCTTCCGGTGGTCGAAGCCGTTGCGCAGGCGGTAGGTCACGGCCCGCTCGGTGAACAGCGACGCCCAGCACCGGCCGACGTGCTGGAGGATCGCCGCCGGACCCACGACGTTCAGGTAGGTGTCCTGCTGGCCGGCGAAGGATGCCGTCGGCAGGTCCTCTGCCGTCGCGCTGGATCGCACGGCGTAGGCGGCGTGCTCGCCGAACTTCGCGAGCGCGCGGGTGATCGCCGCCGCGAGATCGTCAGGGATGGCGATCCCTTCGATGGTCCGGCGGATCTCCGCGCTGAGCGTGCGGATCATCTCCCGGTCATCCGGGTTCAGGCGCGACAGCTGATCGAGCCGATCGTCGATCGACGGCGCTTGCGCCATGATCCGCCGGAAGGCGTCCGTCGTCACGCAAAAGCCGGCCGGCACCCGGATGCCTTCGATCCGCGACAACTCCCCCAGATGCGCGCCCTTGCCGCCAACGACCGCGACCTGCATCTCGTCAACCTCTTGAAGATCCAACACCTGCTGCTCGATCATTGCGACACCTCCGAGGCAACCGTGCTCCGTCGCACCGCGCCGGCCGACCGAATCACCGGCGCCTCACGCTCTGCCGAACCTCTTGCTGGGCACGTCCCCATCTCTCGCTGCCTTCCCTTCGACGAGCCACCACCCACGGTGCCGCCGCCGAACGAGCCGGCGTCAGCGCGAAATCTGGTCAACGTTCGATGCAGGGTCGCCGGCACCAGGCGCCCGCACGGCTTTCTCATAGCAGCGGGTCAACGGCTGATGCGTGTACATCCCGTAGGGCTCGACACGCACGTATCCGCTGTCTTCGTACAGAGAGATCGCCTCGGGCTGCTTGACGCCCGTCGCCAAGCGCACGGTCTGATATCCCATGTCCCGGGCCAGGTCCTCCAGTGCCGCCAAGAGCATCCGGGCGAGTCCCCGCCCACGGAATTCGGGCGTGACGTACATGCGTTTGAGCTCACCGGTGTCCGCACTCGCCGGCTGGATGGCGCCACACCCGGCAGCACAGGTCCCGACATAGGCGACGAGATAGCGAGCTCCCGCCTTGACGACAGACCGACCCTCGGCTCCGTAACGGCGCACCAGCTCGGCGAACGCGGCATCGAGCAACCCGGCCAGGTCGGCATCGGCAACGGTCCGTTCCTCGATCAGCATGCACACATGTTATGAGCTGATTAATCCGTCGCCCCGATCGCGCAGCAAAACTCCGGCTCACCGTACGAAACCGCGTTCCCGAGCAGGGCAGGCTGACCAACGAGGACCTGCGAAGAAGAATGCGCAGGTCAGCCTCTCGGGCCTGCTCAGCGGATGAAACAGACGGAAAGGTTGCCCGTGATGGGGTCCTCGCCGTAGTCGGACCAGTCCGCGTCGCCCGCGAACCGAGTCCAGTCCGCCTCACTGATGGTCTCCCGGCCAGGCATGCTCCCGCACAGGGTTTCCACTGGATCCGCGACGATCTTCCGCAGATCGGCGAGGTTCCACACAGACAGCCCCCTGTCGGGGCTGGTCATCAGGGCGACTCGGCCATCAGCGCCCAGCGCCACGCTGTTGATCTCCTGCGTGTATCCCTTCAAGTTGGCCAGCCGGGTAGGGCGGGCCGGATCGGAAAGGTCCCACAGAAAGCCCGTGCCACTGCCACCAGCCATGAGGGCGGTCTTGCCGTCCGGAGTCAAGGCCACGTCGTACATGTCCCTTGGGGGCAGGGCCAGCATGGCGGTGTGAGTCGGATGCGTCCGGTCGTCGAGTCTCCAGACATCAGCCCGGTCCGGATTCGCGACGACGATCGTACGCCCGTCCGCGCTCATGGCCGTCGCCTCGGCGAAGCCGGCAGGAAGGTCTAGATCAGCCCGTTTGACCGGCCGCACAGGGTCGGCCAGGTCCCATACGATCACCGTTTTGTCCTCGCCGCCGGTGACGGCGGTCCGGCCATCCGCGCTCAGCATCACGTCCCGTACGTAAGAACGGTGGGCTTTGGTGATCGACAGGCGCACCGGACGAGACGGGTTGGCCAAGTCCCACACGATGATATTGCCGTTGAAATCGGCCGTCACGGCGATGCGCGCGTCACGGGTCAATGCCACGGCCCGCACGCTGTTCGCGAAATCGTCTTTCGGATCGCCCGGCAAAATGGCGAGCCGGGCCGGATGCGCCGGGTCCGTCAGATCCCACACGATCGTGGTGCCATCGTCGCCGCCGATCAACGCGGTGCGGCCGTCGAATGACAACACCAGTGCGCTGACGCCTTTCTTGTTTCCCTTCAGGACGGCGAGCCGATCGGCTTTGTCGGTGAATGCGACCTCGGGATCAAGCCAGGTCCTGAGGTCCCGCACGCCCACCCCATCGGTGTCCCCGGTGAGAGCGATCCGCCCGTCGCCGCTGAGAGCCACCCCATCAACGCCTCTGGGGGCGAGCGAGTAGACGTCCGTACGACGCCACATGACGAGAGTGTCTATCAACCCTGCCCGGGTCTGCTCATCCGCGTGGATTTTGACCGCGGCCAATCCGAGATCCCGTGCTTTGACCGGGTCGTCATCGCGGAGTTCCGCCGCATGCAGCGCGAGCCTGCGGGCCACCGCGACACGCTCCTGCGCCGATGCCCTCTCGTGCTCGCGCCACACCACCGCCCCCATGACCACCAGGCAGACGACCAGCGAGGCGGCGAGCACGACAGGGAGCATTCTCCCGCGCGGTAGACCGCGTCCCGGCGCGACTGCCTGCGCTTCGACCGTGTCGTTCAACGTCTCTCCTTCAGAACCTCGGCAGGCCGTGAGGCACGTCGGCTCGGACGGTCGGTGAACTTCCTCGAGTCAGAGCGGCATGTACTTCGTGCGGTGAACGTACATATAGCTTGACCCACGCGCAAGCGAATGGACTGTGGGTGAGAGGCGGGCAATCGCTGATGTGGATCGAATTATTGGCGATATTCCGTAGCAGCCTCTTAGCCGAAAATCGTCAATTCAGATAAGCCTGTGTCTGCTTCGCGTCGACCCAGATCAACAGTTACGGCCCGAAGAGATCCACGACCGGCTTCGAGAGGCGCGTTGAGCGGAGAGGGCCGGGTGCTCATCCAGTCCCGGCCTGGACGGTCCTCGCCGGTGGCTTGCCGCTGGTTCAGCCGAGCAGTTCGCGGGTGGCGGCGTTTTCGATCCAGGCGGCGTATCGCTCGACCGGCCAGCCGCGGTGCCGGCGCAGTAGCTGGTGCATGTGGGGTGAGGCGAGCGCGTAGAGGGTGTCGGCCGCGGTGGTGGGATCGAGGCCGTCGCGGAGTGCGCCACGCTGGTGCAGCGCCGTCGTGAGGGCGAGATGCACCCGGTGGGTGGCGTCGGCCCCGGCGTCGGCGGCGGCGCGCATGTCGGGGTCCGCGCCGGCCGCTTCGACGCTGACCATGATCAGGTCGCCGGCGCGTTCGAGTAGGTCGGTGCTGTAGGTGATCAGTTGCGCGATCGTGGCTCGCGGGTTGATCTGGTGGCGAGCGGCGGTCATTTCGGGACGGTCGAAGACCCGGACCGGTTCCTCGTCGCCCACCGTGGCCACGCTCAGCGTATGGGTGAACAGCGCCGCCTTGGTCGGGAACGCATCGTAGAGCGTTCGTTCGCCGACACCCGCCGCGGAGGCGACCTCCCGCATCGTGGTGGCGACGTACCCGCGCTCGACGAAAAGCCGTGCGGCGGCGTCCCGGATGCGCGCACGGGTGGCCGCAGCCGACGCGGCGCGCGCCTCGGATCGGTATGCCCTCTTGACGTTGCCGGCCATGCGCTGCATCCTACACATATTAGCCGCAGTTGGACTGCGCTCAATATGGAGGTCCGATGACCAGCCCGATCCTGTCCGGCATCCATCACGTGAAGATCCCGGTGTCCGACCTCACTCGGTCCGTGCAGTGGTACGGGCAGGTCTTCGGATTCGCCGTGACCACGGAGTTCCCAGAGGCCGACGGCACGGTGCTCGGTGTCGCCGGCACCGTGCCCGGGCTCGGCGAGACCCAACTCACGCTGCGCGTCAACCGCGACGCCGCACAGGGATGCGTCGGGTTCGACCCGGTCAGCTTCGCCGTTGACGACCTCGCCGATGTCCAAGCCTGGGCGACCCACCTCGACACCCTCGGCGTCGCCCACTCACCGGTGATCGAGGCGACAGTCGGCTGGCTCCTGGTCTTCGACGACCCCAACGGGATCAGCCTGCATCTGTACAGCTGGGCGGGGCACGGCGCCGACCACTCCGACCGGCCCGGCTACGGACGAGCAGTTACCACTGCATGACCAGCGCATACGGCGCCCAGTCGCGGGCCGGTCCCGCCGGCGGCCAGTACGTACTGACCACGGTCACTGGAGGCTTGCCGTGGACGCGGCGGAGCGGACCGCGGATGGTACGCCGGCGAGATCATCGCAGCCGGGGAGTGCTCAGGCACGACCGCTGGGCTTGGAGGGTGCTCAGTCCTGTCCGGGGAACAGCAGTGACAGCTCCCGCGGATAAGCCGCGATCAACCGCAGTTCGTCGTCCGTCAGCGGCCGGCCGGTCATCGCGTTGCAGAGCTGCACCAGCCGGAACGCCAGATCCTCCTCCCGCACCTCCACGCCGAGCCCGTCCATGACGTGCCTGAACCCGGCCTTCCCGCCGTACTCGCCGGTCAGCACGACCCGCCCGCTGCGCGCGTGCCAGTCCTCGGGGAACGGCCCGAGCGTCGCCTCGTCGTACAACTCGTAGTTGCCGTGATCCTTCAGCGCCCCGTCCGCGTGGATGCCCGACTCGTGCGCGAACGCGTTGCGCCCCACCCCGACCTGGTTGTACGGCAGCGCCTGCCCGAACGCGTAACTCGCCCACAGCCCGAACCTGCGCGCCCACGACAGATCGATGGCGTCACCGATCTCCGCCTCCAGCCCGAAGCCGTGCTCGAAGGCGAGGATGGTGGACAGCAGATCGGCGTTGCCGGAACGTTCGCCGATGCCGTTCACGCAGGTGTTGATCCACGCGTCCTGGCCGGCCTCCAGGTCGCCGAGCGCGCCCGAGATGGAGTTGGCCACGGCCAGGCCGAGGTCGTTGTGGCAGTGCGTCTCGATCGGCAGCCCGACGGCCGAGGCCAGCTTGGCGAAGCGTTCGCGGATCCGGTCGGGCGTGTCGCCGCCGATGGTGTCGCAGTAGCGGACCCGGTCGGCGCCCGCCTCCTTCGCCGCCAGCGCGAACTCCAGCAGGAACCCGTCGTCGGTCCGCGACCCGTCCTCCGCGTTGACGCCCACGGTCAGCGCGCCCGCCGACTTGGCCGCCCGCACGGCCGCCGTCATCTCCCTGATGATCGCGCCGCGGTCGAGGCGGCCGCGGAACTTGTTCTGGATCATGTAGTCCGACGTGGAGATGGACAGGTTGTAGTGCTTCAGGCCGAGCGGCGCCGCCTGTTCCACGTCCTGCGGCACGCCGCGGCACCAACCCGACAGCCGCAGCTCGCCGAACGCGCCCGCCTCGGCCAGCGCCGTCTGCGCCCGTACGTAGGGGACCTCATGGAACAGGAAGGGGAAACCGATCTCGGACTGAGCCACGCCGAGTTTGGCCAGGTAGAAGTTGACCATGGTCTTGCCGAACTTCGACAGGCCGGTGCGCGCGGTCTGCACGCCGTCCCGGTTGGTCACGTCAAGGAAATGAACTTTGGGCATGCCCACACGTTGACACGCTCGTTCAATGTGTATCAATATTGATTTTCATCAACATGGGAGGCTGGGTGTGGAGTGGATCGACGCGGCGACGGCGGCCGAGCGGCTCGGTGTGAAGCCCGCCACCCTCTACGCGTACGTGAGCCGCGGGGTGCTCAAGCGCCGCCACGGTGACGATCGGCGCAGCCTGTTCGACGCGGCGGAGATCGAGCAACTGGCCCGGCGTGGGCGGCCGCGCAACCAGCCGCCGGAGCTGGTCATCGAGTCGGGCATCACCGCACTCGGCCTCGACCGCCCGTACTACCGGGGCCTCGACGCCCTCGACCTGGCCACGACCACGGATTTCGAGACGGTGGCCGAATGGCTGTGGACGGGAGACCCCGAGGTCTTCACCCTCGCCCCCGAGCACGGCTCCGCCCCCGAGCACGGCTCCGCCCCCGAGCACGGCTCGGGCTCAGCGCACGGCTCCGGCTCAGCGCGCGGCCGGATGCACGGCTGGATGCGCGATCCCGACACGTCGCAGGCCGCCGTCGCAGCTCAGCGCGGCCTCCCCGAAGGGCTGCTGCCCCTGGACCGCCTCCAGGTGATCACCACGGTCCTCGGCGCCACCGACTCGCTCCGCTACCAGCTCGATCCCGCCTCCGTCGCCGCCAACGGCCGCCGCCTCATCTCCGGCCTGGTCGACTCCCTACCGGCCCTCCACCCCGGGGGCGTCGACTCCCTACCGGCCCTCCACCCCGGGGGCGTCGACTCCCTACCGGCGCTCCACGCCGGGGGCGTCGACTCCCCGTCGGCCCGCAACGCCCCCGGCGGTGAGTCGATCGCCGAGCGGCTCTGGTCCCGGCTGTCCCCGCGGGCCGCCAGCCCACCTCTCCTCGCCGCGCTGCGGGCCGCGCTCGTGCTGCTCGCCGACCACGAACTGGCCGCCTCCACCCTGGCCGCCCGGGTGGCCGCCTCCGCCCGGGCCGACCCGTACGCCGTTGTGCTGACCGGCCTCGGTGTGCTCGGCGGCCCTCTGCACGGCGGCGCGTGCTACGCGGCCGAACGCCTGCTGACCGAGGTCAACGAGCCCGGCCAGGCCACCCGCGTGATCGCCGAGCGGGTACGCAGGGGCGAGCGCATCCCCGGCTTCGGCCACAGCGTCTACAAAAACGGCGACGCCCGTGGCAGCCTCCTGCTCGACCTGGTGCAGGAGGCCGCTCCGGACCACGAACGCGTCGCCGTGGCGCGGGCCGTCCTGGCTGAAGTCCGTCGGCGCCGCCTGCCCGAACGGAACGTCGACTTCGCCCTCGCCGCCCTCGTCGGAGTCGCCGGGATGGTGCCAGGGTCCGGCGAGGCGATCTTCGCGGTAGCCAGAACCGCCGGGTGGCTGGCTCACGCGATGGAGGAGTACGCCAAGGGCTCCCTGCTCCGCCTCCGCGCCTCGTATGTCGGCCCGCTGATCAGGTGATGCTCGTTGATCACAGGCGCGAGACGTGTCCCCTGATGAGGTGACAGTCCCGCGCACATGGGGCGTACCCGCAGATCAGGCGCTCCTGTCGACATACGCGGCCAACGCCCGCACTCGTTCCGCGTGCTCGTCGTGTCCGACGATCACCGGCGGCTCGTTGTACGGCATGGCGTCCGACGAACGCCTGAGCTTGATGTACTGGCCGCAGGCGTCGATCGCGTACGGCTCCATGTCGTCCTGGAGCGCCCCGATCACCGTGATCCCGTACGTCTCGCCGATCCGGCGGAACAGCGCCACCGCCTCCCGCCGGTGCTCCTTGCCCAGGTTGCGGCCCAGTTCGTCGAGGACCAGGCACAGATGCCCGCCGCCGGACGACGCGATCGCCGCCGCGCACACCAGCTTGACCGCCTTCTCGTCCATGAGCGCGGTGTTGGCCCGCCGGTTGTACGGGACGAAGCCCTGGCCCTCGCCACGCCGCCACTTCGGGGTGACGCGCCATTGCCAGCGCTGTTCGGGGTCCGCGGGCGCCGGTGGCACCGGGAACTCCAGGGTCGCCCCATAACCTCCGTACGACGTGTCGAGCTGCTCGAACTCCTCCGCCACCCGCGTGAGCCTGGACTTGATCGCCGCCGTCAACGCCGCCCGGTGGACGGCCGTCGAGCTGGCCGCCTCCTCCGCGCCCTTGTCGGCCGCGGCCAGGTCGCGCTGCCGCGACACGACCTGCGCCTCGATCTGGCGGCGCTGATGCTTCTCGTACTCCTCCTGCCCGCGCAGGTAGGAGGCCAGCGAGCCGCACACCGCCGCGAACGTCGCCTGCTCCCGCGCCGTGCTCCCCCCACGCTCGGACAGCAGGAACCGCAGCTCCTCCGGGATCTCCGCGTCCTCCTCCGGGAACGTGTCGCGCAGCGACTGGTCGAAGTGGCGTTCGGCGATGCGCCACCATTCCTCGGCGGTACGCGAACGTTCGTCCTCGGGCAGCGCCTTCAGCCACTCACGCGCCCCCTCGGCGGTGCCGCCCCAGTCGGCGGCCAGCGCCTCGACCTTGAGCGCCTCCCGCTCGCCGCTCACTCTCGTCTCGTCCTGACGCGACCGGGCCCGCTCTCCCTCGTGCCGCTGCCGCCGCCCCTCCAGGCGTTCGATCTCCATGTCCTTCGTGCGGGCCCGGAAGTCGAGCGCGCCCGCCTGCCGCTCGGCCTCCGCCACCGCGGGCGTCAGCTCCTCCAGCGCCGCCGTCAGCTCGCCCAGCCGCGCCCGCCGCCCGGCCAGCTTCGTCTCCAGCTCGGCGAGCCGCACCCCCGCTTTGGCCCCCTCCAGCCGCCGCTGACCCTCCGCGACGCCTTCTTCCCCATCTCGTACGGCCTGCGCGGCCGTCTCCTGGATGTCCCTGGCCCGGTTGAGCCGGTGCTCGGCGGCCTTGATCCGCGCCTCCCGGCCGGTCGCCTCCCCGTCGAACGCCCCCACCACACTCACCCCGGCAGCGCTCACCAGCACCGACCCGGGCAGGTCGGCCAGCGCGGCCGCGGCGGCCTCGAGCTGGTCGGCGTCGACGATCACCGCATGCTCATGGGGCCAACCCCGCAGTTCTTCCAGCCCGAGCCCACTCGCCCCGACCGCTCCCCGGGCACCCCCGCGAGACGCTTTACCAGCGGATCCGTTCTCGGGGCCATGGGCGCGGGCGTAGTCGCGCGCCTGCTCGGCCACGTCCAGCGCGTCCAGGAGGCCCGTCGCCCCGACCCCGGCCGTGGCGAGCGCGTTGAGCTGCGCGGCGGCCGGACCGCCCTCGGCGTCGTCCAGCGCCGCCTGGGCCGAGGCCACCTCGCGATCGGCGACACCCAGCGCCTTCAGCGCCTCGTTGAGCCGCAGTCGCGTCTCCCGCAGCTCCCGCTCGGCCGTGGGCACATCGCGGCCGTCGGCGAACCTGCGCGTCTCCTCCAGCGCCGGGATCAGACCGCGCAACTCGTCGGCGGAGTTCTCCGCCACGGCCCGGTCGGCGTCGAGCTTGGCGGCCCGCGCCTGCATCACGGCCAGTTCCTTGCGCGCCTCCGCCACCTTCCGGTCGAGCGTGTCGTCCTTCAGCGTGGTGGTCTCGGCCTTCACCTTGGAGATCGCCTCGGCCGCCGCCTCACCCGCGGCCCGGTGCCGTTCGAGCTCGGCCACCAGCAGCTCGTCCTTGGCCGCCGCGTCATCCAGCTTGCGCGCCTGCCGCCCACGCCAGCACCGCAGCCCGTCGGCCAGCCGGATCCGCGCCTGATCGCGCCGGTCGAACGTGGTCAGCAACGCCCTCGACTCCGCCTCGAACTCGGCCAGCCGATCACCCGCCTGCGCCGCCCGCACCCGCTTGGCGTGCTCGTCTCTGCGGGCCTCGCGCTCCTGCTCAAGCTCGGCGTCGAGACCGGTGAGGGCCGCGATGGCCTCGAACACGCGCTCCGGCGAGATCTCGTTGAGCGGCTGAGAAAGCAGGTTGGTGGCGACCTTGCTCCGGACCGAGGTCGACAGGAACGACACGCAGCGGATGCGGTCGCCGTACAGCACCTTGGTCAGGTCGCGGGCCACCACGTCGCGGCGCCCGGCGGACTTGGGCAGCGTCGCCCACATCTCGTCGGCGCGCACCACGCGCTCGGCCTCGGACGCGGCGGAGGCCAGGTGTACGCCGTCACGCCAGCGGATCTCCAGGTGAGGGGCCTCCTGGTTGACCTTGAGCCAAACGGTGACGGCCCCGCCCGAAGTGTCGGGCACGGCGAACAGCTCGCCGCTCTCCGGACCGGGCTCGGCGGATTCCGGGCCCGCGCCGAGCCGGGGAGACCCGGCCCCTGGAGCAGCGGCGTCGGGGGAAACCGAGGCCAGCGTCTCGACGAGATCGGTCGGCACCGCCTCCGCGGGGGTCGCGGGCGGTTCGGTGGTGTGCGGTGGGAGGTCGAAGGAGGCGCCCGGCGGGCCGAAGACGCCGACGATGTAGCCGTGGTCGGCGCTGGCCCACTGGCGGGCGCCCGCGCCGCTGGCCAGTTCGGCGTTGAACAGCAGCTCCGACACTGCCTTCGCGCCCGAGGCGAAACGCCACTGCTCGTCACCCAGCAGCGCCGTGATCGACGCGATGAACGACGACTTGCCCGCGCCGTTGGAGTCCTTGGGCCCGGCGCCCGCGACGACGATGAGCGTGCCGGGGACGGTCGGCACCGGATGGGTCGAGAGCCGTGAGATGTTGACCGCCTGCATGGCGATCAGCACCCGGTCCCCGACGACGTTCTCCACCTGCGACACCTGTAACCCCCGTAGTCCTTCCATTTCACCGCGCCGCCCCGGTTGGGGCAGATGCTCGTTGCCTGCCTGGTCCGGGCGGCTACCCGGCCGATCTGCGAGCTCGTACGGCCGAGGCCAGCGGGCTGTGTGGCCCGGCCGCCAGGATCAGCTCCTCCTGCAGCCGGCGCCGCGCCGCCGGGGTGAGCCGGTGGAACTGGGGCCCCGGCGCGTATCCGCCGGCCTCCTCACCCGCCTTCACCTGGGTCAGCAGCCCGGCATGCCGCAGCATCCGCAGCGCCGCCTCCAGCTCGCCGATCGGCAACTGGGTGTGCCGGCGCAGCTCATCGACGGGAGTGGGATGCGGCGACAGCCAGGTGTCGTCGGGCAGCAGCCCCTCCGCCCGCGGGATCGCCACCGAATGCACCAGCACCAGCGTCAACACCGCCCGCTCACTCTCACCAAGCCCCGACGCGGGCCCCGATGTGTGTCCCGACGCGTGCCCCGGTGCGGCTTCCGACGCGGGCCCGGAGGCGTGTCCCGATGCGGCTTCCGGCGCGGACCTCGAAGTGGCTCCCGATGCGGGCCCGTGTCTGGGCACCGGCTCGTCGCGGTAGGCGTCGTCGTAGCCCGAGGTCCATCGCTCCCGGTGCTGGATCAGCGTCCGGCCGCGCCGGGCGAGCATCTCGCCCAGCGTGTGGCGGAGCGCGGGGTCGCGGAGTCCGCCGAACCGGGCCTCCAGCACCGGCTCGGCACCATGCTCCACCGCCATGAACGCCGCCACCAGCTCGGCCCGCCGCCGCTCGTCATAGCCGCCCAGCAGATCATCGAACTCCGCCTCGCCACCCTCGACCCGTCCCGCCGCCATCGCGAAATCCAGCGCTCTCGGAGACGCTTGCCCCGCGCTCGCCGCCGCCTGCGACCTTTCCATGACGGTCGCCACCGACGGCTCTTGCGTGTCGGTCGCCTGCGGTTTTTCGGTGGCGTCCGGCGCCTGCTGCCCTTGCGCGCCGGTTGTCACCGGTGGGCCTTCCGTGGCGGCTGCCACGATGTCGGCGTCCGCCACCACGGTGAGGTCACGATGTTCCGGCACGGGAATGCGCCGGACCAGCTCCTTGAGCTGGGCGTGCGACTCGACGGGCCACAGGGCGCAGCGCGGGCCCAGCGAGACCACGCCGTCGGACATGACGATCCACGCCGAGTCGTGCAACCGGCGCAGCGCCCCGATGGCCCAGTTGCGCATCAGGTCGTCGGAACGGCCGATCAACGCCCGGTAGGTGTCCAGGATCAGCTCAGCCGGCGCCGGAGTGCCCGGCCACGGATCGACGGACAGGTCGCTCCAGCAGCACTTGAGCGTCGCCGCCAGCACCCGCCGCGTCTCGCCTGCGCGCTCTACCGCGACCGGGGGCACCTGGTATTCGTCGAGGAGCGAAGGGGTGGCCGAATCGGGCCACACGGGCAGTGCCTGGCCGGTGGAGTCGGGCCGCGTGAGCCGTACCATCCCAGGAGACGCGGCGACACCGGCCCCCAGCCGCAGCGGACCACCCGACCGCGCCCGCACGTGAGCGACCGCGCCGTCGCCCAGCAGGCGACGAGCACCAGCACCCGCCGAAGAGCGGCCCGCATCACCAGACCCTGAAGATTGACGAGTGCCGCTCATGAAGTGCGCTCCAGAAAACCGTGCGACAGCCAGGCCGGTTCTTCCCCCGGCGAGATCGTGAGATCGTCGGCCCACACCAGCCGATAAGGCAGCTCAGGCCGCAGATCAACCGTCGTAAGATCGGCCAGCAGCCGCCGCGCCGACGGCCAGTCGGACCGCAGCACGCCGGCCAGCGCCACCCGCGACGACGCCCCCAGCAGCGACTCCGCCACTTCGGTCAGCCGCTCGATCGCCGCGCTCGGCGAGGAGTCGAGCGAGTCTGCCGGGCCTTGGTCGGGAAGCGTGGAGCGCGGGGGAGTGGGCTGGGCCGGGGCGGGCCGGGGCGCCTCGTCGACCGCGTGGGCGATCGCCGCCGGGTCGTGCCAGGGCGCCGGAGCGTCGAACACGAAGCCGTCGAGCACCGCCGCGAGTCGCTCGCGCGAAGCGGTCTGCGAGAACGTGCGCCACGTCTCGGTGGGCAGCAGCGTCAGGTTGCGGGTCGTGCCCGCCGAGTCGGCCAGGCGCCCCGCTGCCCGCCGGGAGGCGTCGCTGTAGGCGTAGATGGCCGCCCGCAGGTCGGTGCAGACCCGGTCGAGCACCGGCCAGCGGGTCAGGATCGTGCCGTGCAGGCTCTGTGCCCGGCGCGCGATCTCCTCGGTGCCCCACAGCTTGGGCGCCTGCTCGCGCAGCTCCTCGATCGTGCCGGTGGTGAGCGTGATCAGCTCCAGCGCCCACAGCCGGAACGCCCTGGCCAGGTTGGCGGCGCTCTGCCTGGCCTCCTCCATGGTGGTGCGCGGGTCGGCGACGTTGAGGTCTTCGAGCGCGAGCAGCCGGTGCATCTCGGACTGGCCGCCGTCGTCCATCATCCGCCTGATGAACATCAGCCCGACCACGCTGGTGAACGACGCGCGATAGCGCAACTGGTTGGGCTTGGGGAACACCTCGCGGATCGCGCCCAGCCCCTTGAGCACGCGCAGCCGGTTGTCGAACTGGTCGCCGGGGTAGGCGCGGCAGGCGAAGCGCATCTGCTCGTGCGTCAGCCACTCCTCGCCCGCCTCCGCGAACGCCGCGAACAGCGTCTCGGCGATGTCGACCAGGGCCGGGTCGTCGACGACCGCGCCGCTGTCGCGGGCCAGCGCCGCGAACATCCGGCGATAGGTCGACAGCACCGCCTCCTCCGAGAGCGCGGCGTCGAGGGTCAAGGGCTGTTCGGGCACGGGCTCTAAGGTACGGCTTCCGACCGACAATCTTGGCCTGACCTGACGGGCTTACCTGCGCGTAGTCAGGGCCGCACGCTAGTGTGCTTCAGGGTAATACGGGGGCAAACGTTAAGTAATCGTACGTACGGGGTGAGTGACGCTTTGCGTATCCACGTACTCCGTGGAGACCGCGCTACGGCCGTGATCGCCGGTGTGGTGGCCGCGATCCTGGTCGCCGTGGCGGCCGTCTTCGGCGTGGGCGTCTCCAGCGCCAACCCCAAACTGGCCGACGTCGGCGCCTGGCTCTGGACCAAGGCCCGAGGCAAGATCGTGCACGTCAACGGCCTGTCCGGCGAGGTCGACGGCTACCTGAACAAGAAGTCGGCCACGCAACTGCGCGTCGTCCAGGACGGCTCGAACGTGCTGCTCGTCGACGACGGCAGCGGCTACGTCAGCCGGATCGAGCCCGGCCAGCTCAGCGTCGCGCAGACCCGCAACTTCGGTACGGCCGGACTGCAACTCGTCGTCTCGGGCGCCGCCGGCTACGCCGTGGATCCGGCGGGCAAGGTCCAGCAGATCGACCCCGCCACGCTCAACTCGGTCGGCGCGCCGCTGTCGCTGCCGGGCCCGCTCGGCTCGGCCCGGATCGACGGCGGCGGGCGGCTCTGGGTGCCGGTGACCGCGAAAGGCGAGGTCGTACCGGTGACCAAGGGCGTCGCCGCGAACGCCCTCAAGGTCGGCGAGCCCGGCGAGGAGCTGGCCGTCACGATCGCGGGCGGCCTGCCGGTGATCGTCAACACCCGCGCCGCGACCGCCACGATCGTCGGCGCCGACGGCGGAGTCGGCGAGATCACGCTGCCCAAGGAGGTCGCCCAGGCCGCCAAGGGCGGCGTGCTGGCACCCGCCTCGACAGAGGGATCGCTGGTGCCGCTGCTCACGCCCGGCGACTCCGGGCTCCTCGTGGTGGTCGACACGGCGTCGAACTCGGTGCTCAACACCAAGTTCGCGGTGAAGGACCCGGCCGCGCTCGGCGTGCCGCAGGTGCTCGGCTCGAAGGTGTACGTCCCGGACCGCAGTACGGGCGGCCTGATCGTGTGGGACAGCGCGGCGGGCGGCCGGCCCACCACGCTCCAGGTGGCCCAGGGGCCCGGCCAGGTCGACGTGTTCGTCAAGGACGGCCTGCTCTGGGCGAACGACGAGGACGGCGACAAGGCCGTCGTCATCGACACCGAAGGCCGCAAGCATGACGTCGACAAGGACGACTCGGACGTACCAGGACCCACCAACACTCCCAAGCCCAAGCAGACCCCGCGGCCCGAACCGACGAACACCGACACCCGGCCCGACCCGACCAGGACGGCCGACCCGCGCCCGACCCAGACGGACGCCCCCGAGCCATCGCACAAGCCCACCAAGACACCAACACCAACACCAACACCGACATCGACACCGACTCCCACGCCCACGCCCAGCGCGCCCACCAAACCGGGCGCCGTCAGCGCCAAGTCGGGCCCCGGCCACGTGAGCGTGAACTTCAGCCCGTCCAGCGGCGGCAAGGTCGACCGCTACACGCTCAAGGTGTCCGGCGGCGACGGCAGGACCACGCCGCAGTCGGTGGACGGTGATGGGCCGTTCCAGTTCGAGTTCTCCGGGGGGAGCTGTGGCGGCGAGTACACCTTCACGGTCGTCGCCCACTGGTCCGGCGGCGAGGTCGAGTCGGAGCCCAGCGCCGGGGTCAAGCCCTGCGTGGCTCCCGGCAAACCGGCCAACTTCGCGGCCAAGCCCAAGAACCGCGGCGCCGAGCTGACCTGGGACGCCCCGGAGAACGGCGCCGAAGGCGTCACGTACGTGCTCTCCGGCGCGGTCACCAACGAGAGCATCAAGGGCACGTCGTTCACCGCCGAAGGGCTCAAGAACAACCAGAAGCACGAGTTCAAGCTCAAGGCCAAGAACGACGCGGGGGAGAGCCAGGACGCCGCCACGACCGACGTGGATCTGGCCTATCCGAAACAGCAATACCAGAACGCCAGCAACAACGACACCAACACCATCATCCGGCCGGGCCCGTCAACCGACGGCGAGGCGGGGAAGATCATGCAGGGGCAGTACATCACGCTGACGGTGATCTGCCAGGTCAAGGGCGCGTCCTACACCGACAAGTCCACCGGCAAGTCCAGCGACATCTGGAACCGGATCGAGTCTTCAGCGGGCAACGGCTACCTCAACGACACACTGGTGGCCACACCGGACGGGGGCGGCTTCCCGGAGGCTCCGCTCTACGAATGCACCGACTGAGATAGGGGAACCTCAGTTGTACAACGAACAGACGCAGCAACCGCAGCAGCTTGCGGCACAGTTCGCCCAGCGCTTCCAGATGCTGGCCCAGAACATCGAGCTCATCATCCGCGGCAAGCACGAAGCCATCGAGCTGGCCCTGATCTGCCTGTTCTCCGAGGGGCACCTGCTGATCGAGGACGTGCCCGGCACCGGCAAGACCACGTTGGCCAGGTCCATCGCCGCCAGCGTCGACGCCGAGTGGCGGCGCATCCAGTTCACGCCAGACCTGCTGCCCAGCGACATCACCGGCGTGTCCATCTTCAATCAGGCGCACCAGAAGTTCGAGTTCCACCAGGGGCCGGTGTTCGCCAACATCGTGCTCGCCGACGAGATCAACCGCGCCTCGCCGAAGACGCAGTCCGCGCTGCTGGAGGTCATGGAGGAGCGCCGGGTCACGGTCGACGCCGAGCCGCATCCCGTACCCAGGCCGTTCCTGGTGGTCGCCACGCAGAACCCGGTCGATATGGACGGCACCTACCCGCTGCCGGAGGCGCAGCTCGACCGGTTCCTCATGCAGATCTCCGTCGGCTATCCCGACCACGCGTCGGAGGTCGAGGTGCTCAAGGGCATGCCCACCGGGCCACAGGTCGAACGGCTGCCCGTGGTGGCGCGCGCGTCGGACGTGGCCGGGATGATCGAGTTCGCCACCCGCATCCACGTCGCCGATGCCGTGTACGACTACATCGTCGCCCTCTGCGGCGCCACGCGCACCAACCCGAACCTTCGGCTCGGCGCCTCCCCGCGCGGAAGCCTCGCGCTGCTGCGGGCCGCCCGCGTCAAGGCCGCCGCCGCCGGACGCCACTTCGTCGTCCCGGAGGACGTCAAGGCCCTGGCCGTTCCGGTGATCGCGCACCGGCTGATCCTCACCCCCGAGGCCGAACTACGCGAGGTCACCGCGGCGAACGTGCTCGGCGAGCTCCTCGCCGGGATGCCGGTGCCTCAGGCGGCCTAGGTGCTGACACCGCTGGGCTGGGGCACGCTGGCCGGTTCGGCGATCCTGTACGCGGTGGGGTTCGGGCTCGGCTACCCGGAACCCGTCGTGCTGGCCACCGGCGGGCTGCTCGCGCTGGCCGCCGCCCTCGCCTGGACCGCCCCCAGGCCGAAGCTGGAGGTTCACCGCGAGGTCACGCCGCTCAAGGTGGCGCGCGGTGACGCGGCCGTCGCGGTTCTCCACGTACGCAATCTGGGTCGCCGGGGCCTGTCGGGGCTGCGCGCGCAGGACCGGATCGGTACGGCCGAGCACACGGTCGACCTGCCCCGCCTGCCCAGACGCGCCGCCAGGACGGTGTCGTACCCGCTGCCCACCGACGTGCGCGGCGAGATCCCCGTGGGCCCGCTCCAGCTCGTCCGCGCCGACCCGTTCGGCCTCACCCGCAGGATCCGGCAGTACGGCCAGGCGGCCACGCTCCTGGTCCGCCCCCGCACGGTCGCGCTGCCGGTGCCCCCGTCGGGCCGGGCCCACCACTTGGAGGGCCCCACCAGCGACAACGCTCCCAGCGGCACGGTCACCTTCCACACCCTGCGCGAGTACGTCGTCGGCGACGACCTGCGCCACGTCCACTGGAAGTCCAGCGCGCGCACCGGCACGCTCATGGTGCGCCAGCTCATCGACGCCAGCCTGCCCACCACGACGGTCGTCCTCGACACCCGCGACCTCACCGAACTGGCCGTGGACGCCGCCGCCTCGGCCGCCGTCGCCGCCGCCAGGTCCGGCTTCCCCGTGCGGGTGCTCACGGGCGAGGGCCCGCTCGCCGAGACCAAGTCCGACCCCGAGATCGTGCTGGACCGCCTCGCCCTCGTCCAGTCCGCCGGTACGGCCGGCATCGGTGAGGCGGTGCGGCTGGCCCGGGGAGGCTCGCTGGTCGTGGTCACCGGCGACCCCGCCGAGGCGGCCCGGGCGGCGGGGTCGCGGCGGCGGTTCGACCGGATCATCTGCGTATATATCGGCACAGGTCCGCTCAGCGCCCCCGGCGTGACGGTCGTCCCCATCACGGAGCTGGCCGCGTTACCGCTGGCCTGGGGCACACGGTGAAACGCCGCCGAACGGAGCCTCAGACGCCCACACCGCCACCGACGGCGCCTTGGGGGCCCGCCCCACCTTCGTCGGTCGCGCAGCCGATGTCCGTACCTGTGCAGACCGCTGCCTCTCCGACCGGTGGGCCCGTGTGGCGGCGGCTGGCCGGATTGGTCGTCGTGGCCGCCGTCACCGGGGTCGGTGGGTGGGGGTTCCATCGTGTCTTCCCCGGCACCGAGCTGCTCCTGGCCGTCGTGCCGGCCGCGACCGTGCCCGCCGTCGTGGCCGCGCTCACCTGGCGGCGCCCTCTCTGGCTGGCCCTGGTGCTCAACCTGGTCCTGTGGTTCGCCGGAACCGTGCCGCTGTACAAAGGCATCGCCCCCGGCCTGCTCGGAGACCTGGCCGACTCGTGGCGGGCGCTGCTCACCACGCTCCTCCCCGCCCAGCCGGAGCCGCGGCTGCTCATCCTCGTGCACACCCTCGTCTGGGCCGCCGCCGTGATCGGTGCCGAGACGCTGACCCGCACCAGGACCCGCGTGGCCGCCGCGGTGCCCGCCCTCGTCGTGTACGGGGTGGCGCTCCTGTACGGCGTGGACGGCGAAGGCTCGAACCTGCCGCTGGCCGCGGCGATCGTGGTGCTCATGGCGGCCCTGGCCCTGATCCGGGACGACCGCCCGCCGCTGTGGCTGCTCGCGGGCCTCCCGGCCGCCGCCGGGCTGGCCGCCGTCGCCCTGGTCGCCGGGCCGCTGCTGCCCATCGCCGCCGAGCCGTACAACCCGAGGGACGACGCCGAGCTCCCACCTCCCGTGCGCGTCGACAGCGTCAGCCCGCTCGATCGCGTGTCCGCCTGGCTGCAGATCCCCGACAGGGACCTGTTCACCGTCAAGGCGGCCAAGCCGCTCAACTGGCGGTTGGCCGTACTCGACCGTTATGACGGCGTCCGCTGGACCTCCGGCGCCCGCTTCCAGCCGACGGGCGGCCGGGTGCCCGCGGGGGACTGGACGGGCAAGGCGCAGACCGTACGCCAGACGATCACGTTCGGCGGCCTGCCTGGCACATGGCTGCCCGGCGCGGAACGTCCCGTAGAGGTCGACGGCGTGCGCGGGCTGGCGGTGGATCCGGGGAGCGGGTCCTTGCTGGCCGCGACCAGGCCGGACAAGGGGTTCACGTACGAGGTGACGTCGCGGGTGGCGGAGCCGTCCAAGGCCGACCTGCTCGCGGCCACGCCGGTCGGCGATCCCGCGCTGACCGCGTTCCCGGCCGGGCCTCAGGAGGAGCTGTTCCGCAAGCTCGCCCAGCAGGCCACCAAGGGCGCGGACGTGCCGATCAAGCAGGCGTACCGGCTGCAGAACTACCTGCGCACCAACGCCACGTACGACGTCACCGCGCCGCCGGGGCACTCGCTCAAGGGCCTGGAGTTCTTCCTGGAGACCACGCACCGGGGGACGTCGGAACAGTTCGCGTCGACGTTCGCGCTCATGGCCAGGACGCTCGGGCTGCCGTCGAGGGTGGTGGTCGGGTTCCGGCCGGGGCAGGCGTCCGGCGGGGTCTATCACGTTAAATCGGGCCACGTCATGGCGTGGGCGGAGATCAAGTTCGACAAGCTCGGCTGGCGGCCGTTCTACCCCACGCCCGGCCGCGGCGGCGCGAAGGACGACCACGACGTGGTGTCCTCCGCGATCAAGGAGAGCGAGGAGCTGGAGGGCGAGTTCACCCAGGGCACCGTGAACAAGCCGAAGTCCGGCCAGAAGCCCACGGCGGGCGACAAGCCCTCCGCTGGGCCGCCGCTGTGGATGATCGTCCCGGCGGTGGGGGCGGGGATCCTGGTGGTGTACGCGGGCACGGCGATGGCGCTGCCGTGGTGGCGCAGGCGGGCCCGCAGGAGAGTGGCGGGCGCGGAGCGGCGCGTGCTCGGCGCCTGGTCGCAGACCTGCGACGACCTCGGCCTGAAGGGGGAGCGGGCGCTGACCGCCGAGGACGTGGTGGCCCGGCACCCCGCCGACATATCCGCTCACCTACGACCACTCGCCGATATTTCGAACTTCGTCCGCTACGCCCCCGACGCTGTCGCCCACGAGGCCGCCGACGCGGCCTGGCGCCACAGCGATGCCGTCCGCCAGGCCGTACGCGCCAGAACGCCACTCAAAACCCGCCTCCGCAAGCGACTGCTCCTACGCTGACCCTTCAGAGTCATTTGACCGAAGCGCAATTCCGTGAAATTGAGGAGTCTGGGATTGTTCTTGTCGTGAAACCCGTTCAAGGGGCGGCGATGCCGAAGCTCTCACGTAGCGACTGGTACGACCTGTCACGCGACACCAATTGGACCTTCCGCTACGTCACCGAAGAAGAGGTCTTTCCGGAGGAGTTGTCCGGCTCCCACCGGGTCGCCAGTGAGGCCTGGCTCCAGTGGGACGAGCCGTACAAGATCAGCTACCGCGAGTACGTCCACAACCAGGTCACCAAAGACACCGCCACTTACTCGCTGAAGAACGCGATCAGCCGCTCCAAGCTGTTCGACCAACTGGATCCCGGCTGGAAGTCGGTGATTCTGGCGCACTACGGGGCCATCACGATGCCGGAGTATCTGGCCGCCATCGGAGAGGCGCGCATGGCCCGGTTCGGCAGGTCGGCGGCCTGGCGCAACACGGCGACCTTCGGCGCGCTGGATGAGATGCGGCACGGGCAGATCCAGGCGTTCTTCCCGTACGGGCTGCTGGACAAGGAGCCGCGCGCGGACTGGGCGTTGAAGTCGTTCCACACGAACAACTGGGTGGTGCTCGCCGTCCGGCACCTTTTCGACGACATGTTCGTCGCCAACGACGCGGTCTCCATCGCGCTGCAACTCACCTTCACCCTGGAGACGGGCTTCACGAACCTGCAGTTCCTCGGCATGGCGGCCGATGCGATGGATGTCGGCGATCTGGAATTCGGGGCGCTGATCTCCAGTATCCAGACCGACGAGGCGCGCCATTCCCAGCAGGGCGAGCCGACCATCAAGGTGCTCATCGACAACGGGCACAAGGAATGGGGACAGTTTCTGATCGACCACATGTTCTGGCGTTCCTGGCGAGCGTTCGCGGTGCTCACGGGGCTGTCGATGGATTACTACACGCCGCTGGAAAGCCGGCGGATGTCGTTCAAGGAATTCATCGAGGACTGGGTCGTCAAGCAGTTCGCCGAGCAGTTCCGCGACTTCGGCCTGGACTATCCCTGGTACTGGGACCAGTTCATCGACGAACTCACCTGGTACCACCACGCCATCCACCTCGGCGTCTGGAACTATCGGCCCACCGTGTGGTGGAACCCGGACGCGGGTGTCTCCGCCGCGGAACGCCAATGGCTGGAGGAGAAGTACCCGGGCTGGAACAGCACGTTCGGCCGCAACTGGGACGTCGTCCAGGACAACCTGCGCAGCGGGAACATCGCGGCGACCTTCCCCCGGACGCTGCCGATCACCTGCAACCTCTGCCAGATCCCGATCGTCCGCGTGGCGGGTGTCATGGCGGGCGCGCTCGACTCGGCCGCCCCGCTGCGGCACACCCACAACGGCCGGACGTACCTGTTCTGCTCGGAGCCGTGCAAGTGGATCTTCACCCAACGGCCGGAACGGTTCGCCGGGCACAAGTCGCTCATCGATCGCTTCCTGGCCGGCGACATCGTTCCGCCCGATCTGGCCGGAGCGCTCGCCTACATGGGGCTGTCCGAGGCCGAGCAGGGACGCGACGCCACCGACTACGCCTGGGCACGCGGCCCGGCCGCCGATTGAGGGGGATCTGATGGCGTTGCTACCGCTGTGCGCGAATTTCGAGAACGACATCGTCGCGCTGCTCGTCCCCGTCGACGATCAGGACACGGCGCAGGTCGTCGCCCAGAAGATCGCCGAGCACGTCGTCGGCCACCGGGTGGCGGCGAGCTCGGCCCCGATCCGCGTTCGCCATGAGGGCCGGGTGCTGCCGCCCGAGCAGCGCATCGGCGAGGCGGGGGTGGGGCCGCTCGATCACGTGGAGGCGTTCTTCGATGAGTCCTGAGGAGCTGTCCTGGACCGGCGTCTGCACCCTCGACGAGCTGTGGGAGGGCGACATCGCCGAGGTCACGGTGGGGGAGGACCAGGTGCTGCTGGCCCATCTGCCGGGCGGCGAGCTGCGGGCCTACCAGGGGATGTGCCCGCATTCGGAGTTCCCGCTGGCGGAAGGCGAGTTCGACGGCGAGGTGCTCACCTGCTCGGGCCACGGGTGGGAGTTCGATCTGACGACCGGCCGGGGGAACAACCCGGACACCTGCCGCCTGTACGCCTTCCCGGTCCGCCTGGACGGCGAGCGGATCTACGTAGCCGTGCCGGCCGACGGCCGGCGTCACCACAACCGATGCCGTGGATGAGGAGCACAGTCGTGGCCGATGACCGCGAACACCTGGTGGGACCCGTAGCCAGGGGATTCGATCCCGAGGTCGTGGACGCGCTGGTGACCGCGCTGGAGAAGGACAATCCAGACAAGGAGCTCCTCGTCGAGGACCACGGCGGCTACGTGCGCATCCACGCTCCCCACCTGCTGCGTCTGACACGCGCCAGCCTTGAGGAAGCCGCGGGGCATCCCTTCCCGCTGGCAAGCCTCGAACCCGCGATCGCGAGCTTCGCGGGCCGCATGCGCTACATCGGTGACGACGAACTCGTCTGGTACCTGACCAGGGAGGATTGACCATGGCCACGACCCGGCGGCGTACGTGGAGCCTGTTCGACGGCGAACGCCGCAGACCCACCGAGTACGACATCGTCACCCGAGGCTTCCACTACCACTTCGGCCGCCAGCCGGCCCCGTTCGACCTCGACCCCGGCAGCGCGATCAACCAGTGGTACCTGCGGCACCGGGAGGGATCGCCCCTGCAGGCCTCCGACTGGGAGGGCTTCCGCGACCCCGCGCAGCTCAACTACCGTCGCTACATCGCCCTGCAGCACGAACGCGAGATCTACGCCGAGGGCGTGGTCGACAGCTTCGAGGCCGACGACCACGACGCGCGCCTCGACCCCGCCTGGGTCGCCGTGCTCGGCCGCCTGTACCTACCGGCCCGGTTCGCCCTCCACGTCCTGCAGATCACCAGCGAGTACGTCGGCCAGCTCGCCCCGAGCACCGCCATCATGAACGTGGCCCTGTTCCAGGGCGCCGACGAACTACGCGCGCTGCAATGGATCGCCTACCGGGCCAAGTCGCTGTCGCTCACCCACGGCGCCGCACTCGCCGACGGGAAGACGGCCCGCGCCCTCTGGGAGGACGACCCGGCCTGGCAGCCCGCCCGGGAGACCCTGGAGAGGCTCCTGCTCGCCTATGACTGGGGCGAGGCGTTCACCGCACTCAACCTCGTCGTCAAACCCGCCTTCGACACCCTGCTCAAGCAGTGCTTCGCCGACCTCGCCCTGGCCAACGGCGACGGCCTGACCACGCGACTCCTGCGCGACTCCGGGGCCGACACCGCCCGCAGCCAGGACTGGAGCTCGGCACTGGCCCGGTACGCCATCGCCGCCCGTCCGGAGAACCTGAAGACCCTCACCGAATGGGAGGACACCTGGCGCCCCCGTGCCATGGCCGCGGTCGAGGGCCTGGCCACACTCTTCGCCGCGGCCCCGAAGCCCGCCGATCCCGGCGAGGTGCTGACCACCGTCACCGCGGCGGTCGATCGATTCCACTCGACCATCCTCACCGGCCAGAGCGAACGATAACAGCGCGCTGTCCCGCCGCCCTGCCGCAGGGGCGACGGGAGCACCCGTATCGGGAGAACGCCTCAGTTCACGTACGCCCACAGGTCGTAGGTGTAGAACATCGGATTCTCGGGCTGGTGGGTGCTGCACCACCAGGTCTGCCAGCGTCCATTCTCCTGGCCCGACCGGCCGAAGCTGATGCAGATGTCATAGGGCAGGTTGGTGTAGACGACTTGGAGCGTGGACGAGGCGTGCGCTGGCGTACTCGTGGCCAGGACGGGCGCCAGAGCGGTGACCGCGACAAGCGACAAGGCGGTGATTCGGCGACGCACCAGTTCTCCCCTCATGAAGGGCCGGAATCGCGAAAAGCGATCACCGTGAATTGGACGCCAAGCACCGCACCGCCGCAAGATCCGCCCCCGTCTGGCCCCGACGACCAGCGCGAACATCGCAGACGCGATGAAAGCTTCATCCTGGGTGAATCCAGCCCTCTGACCTCGTCCGGGAAGATCGAGTGCATGAGAAGCGTCGAAGCCCAGCTGCTGCACCGCCCGCCGGGCCTGAGCGTGGGTGAGATCGTCCGCCACCTGCTCGCCGTACAGGCTCAGGACATCACCGCCGCCTACCTCGCCTTCCGCGCGCGGTCGGCCACGGTCACGGTGGCGGACGTCGAGGCGGCGTGGCGAGAGCGCGAGATCGTCCGCACCTGGGGCCCGCGCGGCACCCTGCACTTTGTCCACACCGACGACCTTCCGTGGACCCACGCACTCACCCGGAACGCCACGAACACCACGCGCCGCCTCCACCAGGAGGGCGTAACGGGCGACGACCTGCTCCCGCTGATCGACCGCGCCCTCGCGGGACAGGGCCCACTCACCAAGGCCGAGCTGGCGGAACGGCTGGCGGGCAGGGCGAGCGGTCAGGGCATCGTGCACCTCGTCGCCCTGGCCGCCCACCACGGCCTGGCCGTGCTCGCTCCGCCACGCGGCGGAAAGCCCACGTACGTGCACGCCGCCGACTGGCTCGGCGCCCCCGTCGTCCCCGAACCGGACAGGAACCGCGCGCTGACCGAACTGGCCCACCGCTACCGCCGCGCCCACCGCCCGTCGACCCCCGAGGACCTGGCCGCCTGGTCCGGCCTCTCCCTGGGCGCCGCCCGCACCGCCTGGTCCCTCGCCGGACCGCCCGCGAACGTCGGTCCTTCCGCGTCCACCCAGCTCGTACGACTGGCACCCGCCTTCGACGAGTACCTGCTGGGCTGGAAGAGCCGGGACCCCATCCTGCCCGCCGAACACGCCCGCAAAGTGTTCCCCGGCGGCGGGATCCTCCGCCCTGTCGTACTCGTCGACGGGATGATCGCCGGGGTCTGGGGACGGAAGAGGAGCGAGGTGACGGTGTCCTCGTTCGGAGAGCCGACGCCGGGGCCGCTGATCGGGGCCGAGATCGCGGACGTCCGGCGATTCCTCGGCTGAGCGTGGACCTACCCGTCGCCCTCTGTATGCCGCCGACCGCTCCGATTCGAGCGTGAGGCGCTGAACTGGGCGCCACGGCCCTGGCCGCGCATGTCCCGAGTCGGTCGAGCGAGGAAATCCAACGGATATGACGATCTCCGTGTCGCTCATCTGATCCTCGGTAGGCTGTAGGAGTACTGAGAGGAGTCGCCGCCATGACCGCCCAACCGCATGAAGTCTCCAGCTCGGCGATCGAGCGAACGTTCACCGCAGTGCGGGCGTCGCTGCCCGCCGCCAACGTGGCCGCGTTCGATGCCGAACTCGCGGCGATCACTCACGCGGACGTGGTGGACCTGGCCGCACTGGACGACTTTCTCACCGGGTGGTGGCACATCGCCGTCCGGGCGGCCGGTGACCCCGAGGACTGGCAGCGCATGCACACCGAGGCTGAGCAGATCCGCTCCGGCCAGCGCTCGGCAGGCGCGTCGCTAGCCGAGGTTCTTGCTCGGCGGGGAGTCCAGCTCTAGGTGTAAGACATCAGGATGGGCAGCTCGATCGCCGAAGCCCAGATCGACGCTCTGTCCGACCCGGAGATCGACATCCTGCTGGGGATCTACGAGGTACTGCGGCTGACGCCGGGCAACGGCCGCCGGCTCAGCCTGACCGGCAACATGTACGTGTGGGACCACAAAGGCATCTCGGTGACCTATGTCCTGATGGACGCGCCTCAGCGCGAGGTCGCGGTGCTGCGCGTGGACCGTCACCCGATCTAGCCGTTCTTGGCGACCGCGCCTCTGATGCAGACCGGCTTGGACCAGGCGACCTTGCTGGTCTTCGAGATCTGCAGCGGGACGCCGACCAGGAAGCAGTAGCCGGTGTCCGGGTCCAGGCCCGCCACGCGGGTTGAGGTGGTGCCGGGCTGGAGGGCGGTGATCGCCTGCTCGCCCTGCCTGGCCGGGGAGTGCTGGACCACGACCGGGTAGCGGGCGGACTCCTTGGGCAGTGTCCACCGCAGCTCCACGAGCGTGTCCCGGTCGGCCACCACCTGTACCTTGCGCGGGGCCAGCGCGGCCAGAGCGTCCTTGTCGATGGTGCCCGTGTTCTTGGACGACTTGGGGGAGGCCGACGGGAGCTGGGACGTCTGTGGGTCGGCCACGGCGGCGGCGTTCTGTCGCGACAGGTAGACGGCGAACCCGGCGCCCGCGAGCGCCACGATCGTGGCGGCGGCTCCGATCGCCGCCACCCGGCTTCCCCTACGCGCTGGCGGGAGCCCGGCCGACGCGTGCACCGGACCGCCCGGGGACGGATTGCCCGGGGACGGATTGCCCGCTGCGAGACCGCCCAGTGCGAGACCATGCTGTGCGGGATAGCCCTGTGCAAGCTGGTTCTGGGTGGGATAACCCTGCTCGGGATGGCTTTGCGAGGGCTGGGAGAGGCCACCCGATGGGGGATAGGCGCCGCTGGGTGGATAGCCCGGTTGCGACGGGTGCGCGGCTCCGAACGAGGAACCGGTCTGCGCTGGATGCGGAGGTGGGACCGTGGCGGGAGCGGCCGACCCGTCCATGCCGAGCTGGGAACCGGTCAGCTGAGGCCCGCCGAGCTGCGGCCCCGATGGCTGAGGCCCGCCGAGCGGCCCCGACGGTTGGAGCCCAGCGGGGTGGTACCCGGACTGCTGCCCGCCGGCTGGCGGCGGCTCGAAAGGGCCGTACCCCGGCTGCTGCGCGCCGGACGGTCGCGGCTCGAAGGGGCTGTACCCGGACTGCTGCGGACCCGACGGCTGACGACCGGCCTGCTGAGGGCCCGACGGTTGTGGCTCGAACGGGCTGTATCCGGCCGCCTGGGGCCCGCCCCCCGGCGCGGCCATCGGGGCAGGTGCGTATGCCCCGGTCACGGGCGGCCCGGCTAGGTGGGCACCCGTCGAGGGACCGGCCGCCGGAGACTCGCCGGGGTCCGGTCGCCGGGGCGCCGTCGACGTGGCAGGCCCGGGACCGGGATCCTGCCCGACCAGGTCCGTCACCGACAGCCCCAGCTCCGCCTGCACCTCCCGCAGCCGTTGCGCGAACTCGCGCGCCGACCCGTACCGCACATCGGGCTGCTTCGCCATCGCCCGCAGCACCGTCTCGAACACCACACGCGGCACGTCCGCCCGGTTGATCGGCGGTGGCTCCGCGCTCAGCACCCGGTACATCAGCGGCGCGATCGACGGGTCCGTCGGGCTGTGGAAGGCGGGCTGGCCGGCGAGTAAGTGATAGAGCGTCGAGCCGAGCGAGTAGATGTCGCTCGAGGCGGAGTGCGGCTGCCCGGTCAGCACCTCCGGCGCGGCATGTAAGGGCGTGAAAGCCTGCGCCGTGGCCGAGATCTCCGACGAGTCGACGACCCTGGCCACGCCGAAGTCGGCCACGGCCGGCTCGCCGTACCGGGAGATGAGGATGTTCTGGGGCTTGATGTCGCCGTGCAGGACCCCTGCCTCGTGTACGGCGGCCAGCGCCCCGGCCAGCTTCACGCCCGCGCGCAGCACGTCGGGCACCCGCAGCGGGCCCTCCTTGCGGACCTTGTCGCGCAGGGAGCCGTTCTCGAAGAAGTCCATGGCGATGTACGGCTTGCCGGAGCGCGTCACGCCGGTGTCGAACACGGTCACCACGTTCGGATGGCCGGTGAGCCGGCCGGTGAGCTGGAGTTCGCGCTGGAAGCGGCGCATGGTCCGCTGATCGACCCGGTCCACGGACAGGACTTTCAGCGCCACGATCCGGTCGAGGCGCTCTTGGTAGGCGCGGTAGACGATGGCGAAACCGCCCTGGCCGGCCTGATCGAGTACCCGGTAGCCGGGCGCGTCCTCGACTGGCAGCACAGTACTCCCCCCTGTCACGGGCGAGTTTAATGTGATTTGCCGGACCTGTAGGGACTGTCGCTAGAGCGGGTTCATGAGATAGGCGCCGCCCACCACCGAGGCGCCCGCCACGAGCAGGAAGAAGAACACGTAGAAGCCGCCGGGCAGGATGGTCAGCCTGGCGAGCTGGTCGGCGTCGGAGTCGCGCGCCTGCCGCCTGCGCCGCTTGCGCTGTAACTCGATGATCGGCCGCACCCCGCCGAACAGCAGGAACCAGACCGCCACCAGGGCCACGACCTGCTGCACGTTGTCCGGGGCGTACATCGACAGGGCGAACACCGCACCACCCGTCGCCAGCAGGATCAGCGCGCCGTACAGGTTGCGGATCAGCAGCAGCATGCAGACCAGGAACAGCAGCACGGTCCACATCAGCAGCGTGATGCGCCCCTGCTCGGTCAACCACGCGGCGGCCAGCCCGAGCAGCGACGGCGCCAGATAGCCCGCGAGCGCGGTCAGCACCATGCCGGGGCCGTTGGGCCGGCCCCTGGTCAGCGTCACGCCCGAGGTATCCGAATGCAGCCGGATGCCTTCGAGCTTGCGTCGGGTGGCCAGCGCCATCAGCGCGTGGCCGCCTTCGTGGGCGATCGTGATCAGGCCCCTGGACAGTTGCCAGGACATGCCGAAGCTGACGATCGCGAGCGCGACGAGTGCCGAGACCACCACGACCCATGGGTCGGGGGCAGGCTGAACCTCGATCAGGTGAGCCCAGAGCTTGTCCATCGAGGTATGACCCTATCCAGCTAAAGTCTCAGTCGTGCTCACAGAACGGGATTCTGATGCCGAGGTTCCGGAATGGTGGCGAGAACTGGGATTGCCCGGGCTGATCGACCTGCATGTGCACTTCCTGCCGGAGCGCATGGAACGCCGGGTCTGGCACCACTTCACCCACGGCGGGCCCCTCATGGGGGACGGTTGGAAGATCCAGTACCTGTGGCCGGTGGAGGAGCGGCTCGCCCGGCTGCGCGAGCTGGGCGTGCGGGTCTTTCCCGCCCTCGCCTATGCCCACAAGCCGGATATGGCAGCCGATCTCAACGACTGGACGCTCGACTTCGCCCGTCGTACCCCGGGCTGCCTGCCGTCCGCGACCTTCTACCCGGAGCCGGGCGCGACCGGCTATGTCCGGCGGGCGCTGGAGCGCGGCGCGCGGATCTTCAAGGTGCACCTCCAGGTGGGCGGGTTCGACCCGAGGGCGCCCGAACTGGACGAGGTCTGGGGCCTGCTCGCCGAGGCGGGCGTGCCGGTGATCGTGCACGCCAGCTCGGTGCCGGTCGACAGCGGCTTCCTGGGCGCCGAGCCGATCGGCGCGGTGCTGCGCCGACATCCTCGGCTGCGGGTGGTGATCGCGCACCTGGGCATGCCCGAGTACGACCCGTTCTTCGAGCTGGCCGCCCGCTACGAGCGGGTGGCGCTCGACACGACCATGGCCTTCACCGACTTCACCCAGGTCAGGATGCCCTTTCCGGACAGGTTGCGGCCCGCGCTGCTTGATCTTGGTCTTGCGGGGAAGGTGGTGCTTGGCACCGATTTCCCGACAATTCCATATTCGTACGCACACCAGCTGCGTGCTCTTCACCGGCTCGACCTGGGAAAAGACTGGTTGAGGGCCGTATGCTGGCATAACGGCATAATCATGGTCTGATAGGCAGGGTGAACGACCAGCACGTGGCGCTGATCCGCGCTTTCTACGAGGCACTCGGCCGCGCTGACTACGCGGCGATGGAAAGGTGCTATCACCCCGAGGTGAGCTTCGGTGACCCCGTCTTCCAGGAGGTGGAGGGCCGGCCCAGGGTGATGGCGATGTGGCGGTTGCAACTGGGTGCGCGCGACGGCCTGAAGTCGGAGTTCAGCGGCGTGACGGCCGACGACTTCACCGGCACGGCGCACTGGTCCTCCCGCTACACCTTCTCCGACACGGGCCGCGAGGTGGTCAACGAGAGCGACGCGCTGTTCAGGTTCGAGGACGGCGCGATCGTCAGGCATCACGACGACTTCGACTTCAAGCGATGGTCGCGGATGGCGCTGGGCAGGCCGTATGGGCTGCTGTTCGGGTGGACGCCGATATGGCGCAAGTCCATCCGAGACCGGGCGACGCGGGCACTCGACGAGCTCGCGGCAGATTTTCAGTAAGGGGCGCATATGGCACGGCTGAAGGGGTTCGGACGAGGTAACGGTGGCGCCGCCCGCGAGGCGGCGCCCGAGTACTCGATGGATCCGCGCGCCGGTGAACAGGCGCCCTACCAGCCGACCGTCATCGACAACGCCATCTACCAGGACGGCAAGCGGGTCGACGACCCCAGCTCGCTGGCCGACGCCTTCGAACGCCTCAAGGAGCTGCCCGACAGCCTCGCCTGGATCGGCCTGTACCGGCCGAAGGACTGGGAGCTGGCCAAGCTCGCCGAGGAGTTCCAGCTGCACCCGCTGGCCATCGAGGACGCCATCGTCGGCTCCCAGCGGCCCAAGGCCGACCGCTACGGCGACATGCTGTTCGTCGTCCTGCGCGCCGCCCGTTACCTCGACGACGTCGAGGAGGTCGCGTTCGGCGAGCTGCACGTCTTCGTCGGGTTCAACTTCGTGATCACCGTACGGCATGCAGAGGCGCCCGACCTGCAGGCCGTACGCAAGCGCATGGAGTCGGACCCCGAACTGCTCCGCCAGGGACCGCAAGCGGTGCTGTACGCCATCCTCGACGCCGTGGTCGACGGCTACGCCCCGGTGGTCGCCGGGCTGCAGAAGGACATCGAGGAGATCGAGGCCCAGGTGTTCGGCGGCGACCCGTCCGTCTCCCGGCGCGTCTATGAGCTGTCGGGCGAGGTCATCGAGTTCCAGCGGGCCACCGCGCCGCTGGTGCGGATGATCGACGGGTTCATCGCCGGGGCGGCCAAGTACGGCGTCAACGACGAGCTGCAGAGCTACCTGCGTGACGTGGCCGACCACGCCATCACGGTCTTGGAGCGGGTGGCCTCCTTCCGGCAGATGCTCCAGGACATCCTGCTGGTCAATTCGACGCTGGTGACCCAGGCGCAGAACGAGGAGATCGCCAGGATGACCCAGGCCAGCATCCAGCAGGGCGAGGAGGTCAAGAAGATCTCCGCCTGGGCGGCCATCCTGTTCGCCCCGACGCTGGTCGGCACCATCTACGGGATGAACTTCGACTTCATGCCCGAGACGCACTGGGCGTTCGGCTACCCGTTCGCGATGCTGCTGATGGGTGTGGTCTGCCTGGTCCTCTACACGGTCTTCAAGCGCCGCGACTGGCTCTGAGGCCATTCACCCGGATTCCCCGGTCTATACATAGCCATTTCGCTGAAATTCGCGTCATGCTCGGTGCGCGAGAAAGGGGGGCCCGATAGCAGCTTGGGGCTCATGGTCGAAGTCTTCGACCCATCCCCAAACGACGCGGAAGACCTGGAGAACACCAAGCTGTCCACCCATGGGAAGGACCTGCCCGACGAATTGGGGCCAGGCTTCGCAGCGCGACGGAAGAACGCCAAGGACAAAACCATCGCCTTCGTATACGGATGGACGCCCGACTACAAGCGCCTTCTCACTGTCAACATCATCGAGCACGCACCGGGCCGGGATTCTCTGGCGGACGCGACCGAATTCTTCCGCCAGCTCAAGCCCCTCCTGCTGGACAAGCCGAAGTGAGGCCGCACGATCGCAGGGTGTCGTCCAGTTGGCGAACGTAACTGGTGTCCGCCCACGGCTCCAGCCGGGCTCGCGCCTGGCCGATCTCATCGGTGAGCCGAGCCGAGCTGTGCTGCCTGGTGATGACGGCAGCCTCTGTCAGTTTGGCCGCCGCCTCAGGGATCTCCTTGGCCAAGGTCAAGGCGCTGGTGTATCGAGCGAGCACCAACCCATGACGCCTCTTGAACCTTGGATCGTGCCCGGCCAGATATTGCTCGGCCGCCTCAATGGCGGGTCTGGGTTGATTCAGCCGGACTTGCAAGGCGATCCTCCCGAGTTCCACCACCGGTGGCGAGACCCAGTGCAGGAAGGCCCGTTCGTTGTCCTTGGGTGCTCTCGCCAACGCGAGCGCATTGTCATGCGCGCGGGCACTCGCCGCAGCATCACCCGTGATGGCATAGACGCGCGAGAACAACATTTCATGCAGCGGTGCCAGCAACTTGCTCGGAGACCGGGTGGCCCAGCTCTGAATGGCGAAGGCATGGTCCCAAACTGCGGCTGTCCGATTCTGGTCTGCGGCCAGCCTGCCCAGCCAGTAATGCACGTAGCCGATCAACGTCGGGTCCCCGAGGTCGAGTGCCGCGCGCAGCGCGTTGTTCAGCGACTGCTCGGCCGCCGCGTAGTCAAGCAGGTCGTAGGCGAGATAGCCAGCGAGCTGCGACATCTGCGCATACGTATCGAGAAGCCGGTCACGCATGCTCGGCAGCATCGACTCCCGGGCAAGGAGCCGCCCGATCGCAGCCAGCTGTCCGTTGACCACCGGCAGCAGTGTGGCGGGCCCGGAAACGTCGTCGGCCCGGCGCGCATGCATCTGGAGTTTCTCGAAGGTCCGCGCCGTGGTCTCGTCCACCCGCCAGGTGCTCCGCAGCGCCCCGGCCAGGTGTTCCTCCTCCTCAGGCGTGAGGATTCGCAGCAGGTCGAGCGCTCTAGTGCCGCCGAGCACCAGAGCCAGTTCGAAGAGCAGTTCCCGTCGCTTCACATCGGCCTCCTCGATGCCGGTGGCACGCAGCAACTGCACGCACGCTGAGGCGTTCAAGGGCAACGTGTCAGCGGGTCGGGCTGCCGCGTTCACCTCCATGGTGACACGCGCTCCAGCGGCCCGATTGGCGTCCAGGTCGCGGAAATCCGCACCGTCGATCAGCTCACGATCAGCGGCCCCGTACGCCACCAGGTCCTCGCCTCGCGCCAGGTTGCGCGCGGTGGTCTGGTAGATCTTGGCCAGCACGGTGAGCAGACGTACGGGCGGCCGGCGCCCCGCCTCCGGCCAGGACTCGAAGTCGTACAGCCGAGACTCGCGCAGTGCGGCCGTGCCCGCGAGGTCGGCGTCGTTGACCATGGCCACCACGTCGGCTGCGGTGTGGCCGTGTGCCAGCCGATAGAGCCGCAGTGGGCTCACCTGGTGGGTGAGCGCGAGCACGTCGGCGATCTGATCCCACGTGAAGTGTTTCTTCCTGAGGTGCTGACTCCAGGAGCGAGCCTGTAGCAACACCCGGTAGCCGTCGCCGGACATTCGCACCCCCTCTGGCCTGGGATCGCCACTCATTGTAAAGCGACGGTCACATTCCGCGCGAGCGGATAGGGAGATCGATCAAGGCCGCAGCGGGCCGCCACACGGATGCCTGCATGCTCCAGTTCAACTTCCCGAAGGTGTCAGCGTGCTCCGGCTGCCAGGGCCGGTGCGGTGGGAAGTACTCAGTCGTTTCCAGAGCTCTGAGTCATCCGGCCCACACGATCTCGTAGACGCGGATCAGCTCCTGGTCGTCGTCCACGACGAACCGTATGATTCCGAACGCACCGAAGGTTGTCTCGCGGAAGTCAGTTCGGTCGCGGTAGACGGGGAAGGCATCCCAGGGGGCATCGATCAGGTGCGCTGACCGTTAGACGAGTGCGGTCATGGCCTCGTCAGGGAAGTTGGCCATTTTGCGAGCGCGGCAGGTGCCAGCTCGATTCGGTGGCTCACCGGCGGCGGGCCCCACGCAGCCGCTGCTGCCAGTCGGGGATCGCTTCGGTGAGGGGGACGCCCTCGCCGAGTTCTGCCAGGATTTCCTCCGGCGTCCGGTCGAAGTCCGGGTCGGTCGCGTAGATCTCGGCCTTCAGCCACCAGGTGTGCAGCAGCTCGTGCAGCCGGTGGTAGTGGTGGGGATGCCGGGCAGCCTCGACGGCTTCCTCATACAAGGCGAGGAAGTGCGCCCGTTTGGCGGGCGGCAGGGAGTTCAGGATCGCGACAGGATCGTACGGCGGGGCGTCCTGGATGGGCTGCGCGCTTATGGGACCACGGTACCTCGTGCCGTCACCCCGATCCTCGTCTTGGGTTCATCGCGATAGAGATCGACACCTCGCGGGGAACGATCTTGGAGCTCGAATGGAAGTCAGCGGCGTTGTCGCTGTACGGGCAGTGGGCCCAGACCAGGTCGGATTTTCTGGCGCCATGTGGTCGCCTTAGCGCCAGGTCTCCAGCCTCGTTGTGTCGTGCGTGCGAGGTCGCGGATAGGGCGATCAGGGAGATCAATCGAGACCGCGTCGGGGCGCCGATCCTCGACGCCGACAGATTCGCGCAGGTCAGCGTCAATGTCGCATGGGTGATCAATGGAGATGCGATGGGGATCCACGCGGCACGCCCGACGGGCACCGTAGGGATGACGAGGTTCACGTGTCCACGGAGGATCCCAGTGCCCGACATCACCGAAACGGTGGACGTACCTGCTCACCTGCTCATTCCCCGGCAACGCGAGCAGGACCCGAGCACCGGGCTATCCCGTCCGGTCCTACGCGAACACATCGACGCGATGATCGACCTGCACCCCCGGCGGCCTTGTCTGGCGGCGCACCTTCCCCGGCAGCCTCGACCGGCTCCCGCACGCCCGCCACTTCGCCCGTTACCTCCTGGCCGATGCCCCTTGCCGGGACGATGCGGAGCAGATCGTCGCCGAGTTGGCGGCGAACGCCCTGCGGCACACCAGCAGCGGCCGTTCCGATGGGACCTTCATCGTTGAGATCACCCGCACGACCGCCACGATCACTGTCGCGGTTTATGACTGCGGTTGGGGCGGCCGTCCCCGCTTCGGCGCGGCCTTCCGGACTGATGCGGAGTGTGGCCGGGGCTTGCCCTGGTCGCCGCGATCGCCGACCAGGTCGGGTGCGAGGGCGACGACGAGGTGGGCCACAAGGTGTGGGCGAAGATTCACACCCATCCCGTCCTATAGATCTCAAGGCGTACGGGTCCACGGTGCTCAGCCCTGTTTACTGAGCCGGCTCGGCCTGCCCGCCGCCGAACACCTCCTTGACGAGCCGCTGCGTCGCCTCCTGGAACGCCACGGCCAGGGACATCGCGACGTCGTCCACATAGTTCAGCGCGGCGGTCAGGGTCTTGCTGCCGTCGGGCGTGCTGTACATCAGCGCCCCATGGCCCGCGATGCCGCCGTTGTGGGAGATGAGGGTGCCGCCGTCCGTGTTCACCACGAACACTCCCAGGCCGTAGTCCATGTTCGGGATGCCGGTCGGGTGTGGGGTGCACATCTCGGTCAGCAGCGGGGCCGGTAGGAGCTTGCCGCCGACCAGTGCGGAGATGAAGGTGTGGAGGTCCTGGGTGGTCGAGATCATGTCGCCGCCGGTGGAGATCCAGGAGGGGTTCTGGCGGGTGACGTCGACCGTGTTCTGCTGGCCGGCGTCCTCGTAGCGGTAGTAGGCGTGGGCGTGCGGCTCGGGGATCTCCGGTGAGGTGTCGGGCACGACGGTGTCCGACAGTCCGAGCGGGCCCAGGATCAGCCGCTGCATCTCCTCGGCGAGCGAGCGGCCGGTGACCTTCTCGATCAGTAGTCTGGCCAGCACGTAGTTGGTGTTGGAGTAGCTCCAGGCCGTCCCCGGCTCGAACCGCGCCGGCTTGGACAACGCCAGCTCCACCAGCTCCTCCGGCTGGTAGGTCTTGAAGCGGTTGTCCACCCACTCCTGGCCCGACCAGACGATCCCCGGCACGAACTCGGGGTAGTAATCGCCGGTGAAGTTGAACACCCCGCTGGTGTGCTGCAACAGCATCCGCACCGTGATCCGCTCGTCCAGCCCGAACTCGGGCAGGTAGTCCGCCGCCGGGGTGTCCAGCTCGATCTTGCCCTCGGCCACCAGTTGCAGCACCACGGTCGCGGTGAAGGTCTTGGTGTTGCTGCCGATCCGGACATGCCCGTTCGTCGGCGGCTTCGCGGCCCCGCCCAGCTCGGCTGCCCCGGCGCTGCCGGCCCACTCGCCCCGCTCATCGTGTACGCGCAGCGACACCCCGGTGAAACCGGAATCGACGATCTCCTGGATGGCCTTCTGCAGCTCCGGGCGGTCCTGCCCGGTCGACGGGGTGAGCTCGTCCTGGTCGGTAAAAGTGCTGGTCATGGTGGTGTACTCCTTCAAATGGGAAATGGCCCGGTTCGCCGCCGCGTCACGGGGTCCGGAGCGGACCCCGTGACGACCTGACATCCCATCAAGCGGCGTCGAGGGCTTCGGTGATCTTGCGGGCCATCTCCGTCATGGTGGGGCTGGGCTGGCCCTGGTGGGTCTGGGCGGCTGCTTCGATGGCGACGGTGACGGTGCTGCGGAAGTTGCCGGCCTCTGCCGGATCCTGCTGCTTGAGCAGGCTCATGGCCGCCGTCAGGGCCGGCAGCACCTGGTCGGCCAGGTCGGCTACGGACTTGCCCCACTTCACGTCCCTGGGCGCCTTGGTGAGCACGTGCCCGACCGGACCGGTCGCGGAGGTCAGGGCGATGGAGCCGTGGGTGGCGACCTTGTGGGCCGAGCCGGCGGCACCAGCGGCGGACATCAGTGAGACGGCGCCCCAAGCGGCGGTGCGCAGGGTGAGCTTGTCCTGGTCGGTAAGGGTGATGGACATGGTGATGTACTCCTTTAGATTGTTGCGAAATTCAATGGAACGGGTCGGTGCGGGTGGCTCTCACTCAGCCTTGGGGCCGCAGTCGCTGAACCGTTCATGGCTTAACCATCGCCGACCGCTCTGATACCGGGCCGTCGCCGTCCTGACGCGGCCGCTGACACGACCCCGGGCAAGATCAGCCACCGCCGGGCGCGATCCATTCGGTCAGCTCGACGACGATGCCGTTGGGGTCGGTGAGACGCGTCAGCCACTCACCCCACGGGTTGCGCCACAACTGCCTGGTGATGGGTGCGCCCTCGGCGCTCAGGCGCGCGTATTCCTTGGCCAGATCGGTGACCGCGAACGCCACCACCGGCTGCGCGATCCGCTCTCGCGGCTGTTCGAGGTCGCGCTGGTACAGCAGGATGTCGGCGGCCGCATCGTCCCGGCTCAGCCAGGTGAATTCCGGGGTGTCGAGCACCTCGCGGAAGCCAAGATAGGTGGTGAAGAAGTGGCGGGAGCCTGCCAGGTCGTCGACGGTGAAGACGACCGTTGAGGTGACAATATTCATGGTCCTGCTCGTATGTGGTTGCTTGCCACGTTTTATCCCCTATGTGGTGTTTCTTTCTAGATCAAGGTTGTCAGTACGGCCTGGTCGGAGCAATGCCGGATCTTGCAACGCTGCGTTAACCCCAGACTTCACGCAAGGGAGGACACGCTGGTGCATCGGCATGGTCGGCAACAACACGACCGTTGACGAGGGCGATGGACGGTCTCAGCCGGGCAGCGGTCCCAGGTCGCGGACGACGCGGGCGAGGGCGCGGATCATGTCGTTCTCCGCGGCGCTGCGCCACACCAGCCCGTACGGCAGCGCATCCATGTCGTTGACGGGCAGGTAAACGATGTCGGGGCGGGGGTAATACCAGGTCACGTGGGCTGGGAAGAGGGTGACGGCCTCGCCCAGGACCGTGGCCATGAAGACCTCCTCGAGGTTGTCCACCTTGGCGGTGCGGTCGATCGCCCGGCCCTTGGGGGTGAGCCCAGGGGCGTAGTGGTCGAACCAGTAGCCGGGCGCGGACTCGATGGCCACGTGCTGGAAGTCGCTGACCGCCTCCAGGGAGATCGAGGACCGCCCGGTGAGCGCATGGTCGCCGGCCACGGCCAGCACCCTCGGCTCGGCGAAGAGCAGCGGACCCACGGTGAGGTCGGGCTCCTCGACCGGCAGCCAGGTGACCAGGATGTCGGCCTCCCCGTTGCGTAGCTGGGCGAACGGATCCCCGTAAGGCGACATCCGCAGGCGCAGGTCCCACTGCGGGTGCCGGGCGCGGAAGGTCTCCCAGTAGCGGCGCAGCTCCTGGATGTTGGTCGGGAACAGGCTCACCCGGAGCGTGCCGGTCTTGCCGCGTGCGGCCAGCCGAGCCCGCTCCAGGGTCTGCGTCAGGCCCTGGTGCACCTGGCGCAGGTCGTCCCGCAACTGCTCACCCAGCCGCGTGAGCCGGACGCTGTGGCTGTTCCTCGCGAAAAGCTCGGCACCGATGGCACGTTCCTGCTTCTTGATCGCCTGGCTGATCCGGGCCACAGAGACGTGCAGCCGCTCGGCGGCGCGGCCGAAGTGCAGCTCCTCGGCCAAGGCCAGGAAGATCTCGATGTCCCGTAGCTCCACAAGCCGCCATTTCGCCTATCTATGCCGTATATGGGGGAAGTTTGGCATATCTGGTCAAGAGCGAAGCAGGCGAGTAACCGGACCGTGGTCAGCGCTCGCCTCGACGACCAAAGAAGCTCATCGATTTTCCGTGGGTGGGCTTGACCTTGCCCTAGGGTCAAGGTCCGACGATTCTTCACATGAACAACAACGCACTGCACACCGTCGAGGCCCAGATCCGCGAGCAGGCCGCCGCCTACTGCGAGTCCAGCAACGTCCCCGGGTTCGTCGCCGGCGTCTATCACGCCGGCGAGCAGATCGTCGTCGCCCACGGCACCGCGAACGTCGCCACCGGCGCACCGATGCTCGAAGACACCGGATTCCTCTTCGGCTCTGTCACCAAGGTCCTGACCACCACGCTGGTCCTGCGGCAGGTCGAGCGTGGACTGCTGGACCTCGACACGCCGGTGGTGAAGTACCTTCCCGAATTCGCCCTGACCGCGCCGGGCGCGGCGGACAAGATCCTGGTCCGGCACCTGATCTCCCACACCAACGGCATCGACGCGGACCTGTTCTTCCCCGATGCCAAGGGCCGCGACGCCCTGAAGACCTACGTCGACGGTCTCGCGAGCAGCTGCGGCACCCTGTTCGAGCCGGGCGAGCAGCTCAGCTACTCCAACGGCGGCATGATCGTCGCAGGCCGCCTGCTGGAAGTGGTGACCGGCATGTCCTTCCCCGACCTGCTCGAGCGCGATGTCTACGCACCTGTCGGCATGAAAAGCTCCAGCACCTCAGCCGAGCAGGCCATCCTGCGTAGCACGGCCATCGGCCACTTCCTGGACCCCGAGACCATGGCGGCCAAGCCCACCGGCATGTTCATGCTGCCCGACACCTGGGGGCCGGCCGGCGGCACGCCGATCGGCACCATCGCCGACCTGCTCGCCTTCGGACGTACCCACCTCGCGGGCGGTGTGTCCCCGTCCGGTACCCGCGTCCTGTCGGCCGAGTCCACCGCGCTGATGCGGCGGGCCTCGCACGACATGGCGACCCCGAACGTCCCGCCGATGGGCCTGGGCTGGGTGCTGTACCCGTTCGGCGACACGACCGTCCTGGCCATGTCGGGCGCCTCGCCCGGCGGCGTGTCCATCCTGTGCGTCGTTCCCGAACACGACCTGGTCTTCACCGCCTTCGGCAACACCTCGGGGGCGATCATGCTGCAGGACCAGATCCTGCAGTGGCTCCTGAGCGAACATCTCGGCGTCCAGATCCCCACCCTGGTCACCGAAGCGGGGCAGGACGTCGACCTCACCCCGTACGTGGGCACCTACCGCTCCAATCAGCTCCGCATCGACGTCAGTATCGTCGAAGGCCAGCTCGAGGAGCGGATGACCTACGAACCGGCGGACGAATCGCAGGAGCAGATCTTCACCGAGTTCGCCGGCGGCACGACCTCCGCCCCGCCGCAGCGCTACGTGCCGATCCGGCCCGGCCTTTTCGCGCCCGCCGGATACCCGCTGGAGACGTTCGACGGATATCTGCGGCTGCTGCTCGTCTCCTTCCATGACGTCCGCGACGGCCAAGCGCGCTTCCGCAACGGCGGCGGCCGGCTGACTCGACGGGCCTGACCCTTGCGAACGACCTGACCGCCGAGTGGAAGGATGTCCAGCATGCTCACGATTGGCCAGCTCGCGGACTACGCCGGAGTGACCATCAAAGCCATCCGCCACTATCACGAGCGCGGCCTGCTCGCCGAGCCCGGCCGCGACTCGTCCGGCTACCGGCGCTACACCGCCAAAGACGCCATCGACCTCGTCAAGATCAGGACTCTGGCCCATGCGGGCGTGCCACTGGCCCGCATCAAAGACCTTCTTGACGCCGACCCGGACGCGCTCACGGCGGCCATCGCCGAGATCGACCACAACCTCCAGGACCGCATGGCGCAACTGGGGCGAATCCGCGATCAACTCGCGCAGTTGCGCGGTGGCGAGCGGCTCTTCGTTTCCCCGGAAGTCGCCGACTATCTCGACGACTTGCGCGAACTCGGCGTCAGCGAGCGCCAGAGGTGCCTGGAACGCGACGGCTGGATCCTCATGCGGACAGCCTCACCCGAGGACGCCTCCCTGTGGCTCGACGAAAAACGCGAGCTGATGGCCGATCCCGGGTTCCGCGCCCTCTACCTCGAACATGACGCCGCCTACGAGTGGTCGCCGAGCGATCCCCGCCTCCCCGCCCTCGCGGAGCGTACCCGGAACTGGTTCACGAATCACGACAGCCGATCCGAGACCCGTCCCGTGCACAACCCGGCCATCGCCCGGTTGGCGGCGCAATCCCAGCCCGGAGCCTCATCCCCGGCTTGGGACCGCCTGACCCGGCTCATGCAAGGCCAGTGACCCTCAGATCTGCGCGGGGGCGTGGTGGCGGTCGACGGCCGCGGCGGTCCGTGCGACGTCACCCGCGATGATGGCCTCCACCAGCTCGGCGTGCACCTCCACCCGCAGACGCAGGTAGTCCTCGGTGCGGCTGTCGTCGTCGGGGTCGGCGTGCTCGGACAGGTCGGTGATGCACCGGGTCATGCTGAGGTAGACGGCCTTGGCCAGGTGGTTGTGGGTGATCTCCGCGATGCGCTCGTGCAGCGCCCAGTTGGCCCGCATGAACCGGTCGGTGCTGGTCGTGGCGCGCTTGAGGGCCGTCATGAGCTTGCGCAGGTCGGAGATGTCCTGCTTGGTACGGTGCTGGGCCGCGTCGACGGCGATCAGCGGCTCCAGTGCCTCGCGCACCGCGATGGCGTCGGCCACGGTGGCGGGCATCTTGCGGACGGTCAGCAGGGTGTGCCGTAGGCGCACGATCACGTTCGGCTGGGCCACGAACAGGCCGCCGCCGCGGCCGGGACGGATCTCGACGGTGCCGCGGTCGTTGAGCAGGCGCGCGGCTTCGCTGATCGTGGCGCGCCCGTAACCCGACTGGTCGCGGAACTCGTCCATCGTGCCGATCAGGTCGCCGGGGCCGAGATCGCGATCGCTGATCATCGACTCGATGTCCGCGGCCAGCGCCTCCGCGCGCGTCAGGGATTCAGCGTTAACCACCCGAACGATTCTACCAGATTCCTAGTCAATCCGACGGCCGAAGGGTACGCTCCGGCGAGAACATAACACCCTAAACGTCCGGGTGTTTATGTTCATCGACTAGCCTGCTGGCCAGCAGGTATTTAGGAGGGTTGCCATGAATCGTGTGCTCGTCAAGGGCGGGACCGTACTCACCATGGAGCCGGGCGAACGGCCGCTCACGGCCGACGTGCTGATAGAGGACGACGTGATCGCCGCGATCGGCCCGGGGCTCGCGGCGGACGCCGACGTGATCGACGCGACCGGGACCATCGTGCTGCCCGGGCTCGTGGACACGCACCGGCACGTCTGGCAGGCGGGCCTGCGCGGGCTCACCGGCGACTCGGTGCTGAAGGACTACTTCCGTAGCATCCGGTTCCAGGCCTCCGCGGTGTACCGGCCCGAGGACATCCGGGTGGGCAACCTGGCGGGCATGCTGGAGGCGATCGACGCCGGCGTCACCACCGTGCTCGACTTCTGCCACGCCGTCAGCACGCCGGAGCACGCCGACGCCGCGATCGAGGGCAGCGCCGAGTCCGGGATCCGCACGCAGTTCGCGCTGGGGTTCAGCGATGTGCCCGGCCAGGACGAGTCGCTGGCGACCGCGGCGGGCCGGCTCGCGCTCGCGACCAGGCTGCGGGAGGGGCGCCTGGCCTCCGACGACGCGCTCGTCACGCTCGGGATCGCGCTGTCGGACCTGCCCGAGGTCGGTATCGACCGCATCCGTACGGAACTGGCGGGCGCGCGGCGATTGGGACTGCGCAGCACCACCAACGGGCTGGCGATCCTGTTCCACGAGCCGGTGGACGACCTGGCCGTGTTCGAGGAGGCCGGGCTGCTCGGCCCCGACCTGGTGTGGGTGCACCTCAACCACGCCACCGCCGGTCAACTGCGCATGGTGGCCGACTCGGGCGGCTCCGTGGCGACGTGCACGGAAGCCGAGATGGCCATGGGCATGGGACGTCCGGCCACCGAGCGGGTGCTGGCGGCGGGCGGTCACTGCACGTTCGGCTGTGACGTCACCACCTCCGTCTCCGGCAGCCTGCTGCAGCAGGCCCGTACGGCCATGCAGGTGGGACGGCTGCTGGCGGCGGATGAGGGCATGGCCGCGGGACGAGCGCCGGAGTCGGTGCCGCCGTCGTGCGAGACGATGCTCAAGGCCGCCACCCTCTGGGGCGCGGAAGCCCTGGGGCAGTCCTCCCGCATCGGCAGCCTGCGGGCCGGCAAGCAGGCCGACCTGATCCTGGTACGCGCGGACGCGGTCAACACCGCTCCCGTGCACGACCCGTACGCCACCGTGATCACCCAGGCGCACCCGGGCAACATCGACACCGTCATCATCGCCGGCCAGGTGCGCAAGCGCGCCGGCGTGCTGACCGCCGACTGGGCGCCGGTGCGCGAGCGGCTGGCGGAGTCGAAGGAGTACGTCGCCGCCGCCGTGGAGAAGAACGGCGGGTTCTTCCCCGATCCTCCGCTTTTCCTGCCCTGGTAGGCGAAATGCAGCTTCCCGACTACGACGACCTGCCGCCGGCGCCGGACGGCGGGCGCAGCGCCTGGGGCCTGTTCGGCGAGCAGGACCAGCTCGGGCTGGTGAACCTGCTCACCCCCGAACGCGTGGCCGCTGCCGCGAAGCTGGTACGCAGAGGGGCCGGCTTTCCGCTGGACGCGCCGCTGGGGATGTTCTCCCCGCCGCTCAACAGCAACCGGGGCAACCCACGCCACCACGTGATCGCCCAGCCGGGCGGTATCGGCTTCGACGACGTGTGGGACAACGTGTACCCGCAGGCGGGCAGCCAGTGGGATTCGCTGGCGCACATCGGCTACAGCCGCGAGGTGTACTACAACGGGGCGAGCGCGGCCGACATCCTGTCGGGCCGCCGCAACACCGTCGAGCGCTGGGCCGATCACGGCATGACGGGCCGCGGCGTCCTGCTGGACATGCCCGCGGCGATGCGGGCCCTCGGCCGCCCCTACGATCCGGGAACGACGGTCGAGTTCGGCCCGGACGAACTGGAGACGGCCAGGAAGATCGCCGGCATCGACTACCGGACGGGCGACATCCTGCTGCTCCACACCGGCTTCACCGGCTGGTACGCCGATCAGCCGGACGACGTGCGCAGACGGCTGCCACGCGACCTGCGCGCTCCCGGGCTGGCCCATTCCGAGGACGTCTGCCGTTATCTGTGGAACGCCCACTGTGCGGCGGTGGCCTCCGACACCTTCGCGGTGGAGGCGTGGCCCGCGGACACGAGCCCGCGGGCGGCGCCGTTCGGTTTCATCCACCAGATGCTGATCGGCAGCTTCGGCATGGCGCTGGGCGAGTTGTGGTGGCTGCGCGACCTGGCCGAGGACTGCGCGCGGGACGGCGTCTATGAGGGAATGCTCGTCAGCGTGCCTGCCCGGGCCCCGGGCGGGATCGCGTCCGCGCCGAACGCAACATTCCTGAAATAGCCTGTAATGCAGCCTTGACCTGCTGGTTACGAGGCGGCACACTCACATAAAACACCCGAACCTTTAGACAGTTTTCGGGACTTGAAGGCGGGCCGGCCGAGCGCGCCGCATCTTCTGGGAGACACACGTGCCTGACATCTACGACGTGGCGATCGTCGGTTACGGCCCCGCGGGCGAGGTGGCGGCGGCCACCCTCGGCGCCGCCGGACATCGAGTGGTGGTCTTCGAACGCCAGCACAAGCTCTATCCGCTGCCGCGCATGGTCACCTTCGACGGGGAGGCCTGCCGCACCGTACAGGCCACCGGCTCGTCCATCGACAAGGCGCTCAGCACCGCCGTGACGCTGACCGCCTGCCATTTCGGTGACGCCGCCGCCGAGCCGCTGCTCAGCCTGGACTGGAGCGGGCAGCAGTGCGGATTCCCCGCGCATTCCTCCATCTTCCAGCCCGACGTGGAGGCCGTCGTACGGGAGAAGGTCGACGCCCTGCCGAACGTGGAGGTGCACCGCGGCACGGAGGCCTTCGGGCTGACCCAATACGACGACCACGTCGAGCTCACCGTCCGCCCCAAGCACTCCACCGACCCCGCCGACGAACGGACGATCCAGGCCCGGTACGTGATCGGCGCCGACGGCACCGCGAGCTTCGTCCGCCAGGCGGCCGGCATCACGATGCGCGACTACGGGCTGCACGAGCGCTGGCTCAACTTCGACATGAACAAGCTGACGGACCTGCCCGACCGCTTCAACCGGCTCATCATGATCATGGATCCGAAGCGGCCGCACATGTACATGCCGCTCGGCGCCCTGCGCCAGCGCTTCGAGATCCGCCTGCACGAGGACGAGGACGAGGAGCGGATGTACGACCCGCAGGTCGCCTGGGACTTCCTGCGCGACGAGCACGGTCTCGGCGAGCAGGAGATGTCGATCTGCCGTCAGGTGGTCTACCACTTCTACACCCGGGTGGCCGAGCGGTGGCGTACCGGCCGGGTCTTCATCGCCGGTGACGCCGCGCACACCATGACGCCGTACATGGGGCAGGGCGGCTGCTCGGCCATCCGCGACGGCCGCAACATCGGCTGGAAGCTCTCGCTCGTCCTGTCCGGCGCCGCCGGCGAGGACCTGCTGGACGCCTACCAGGCCGAACGCGAGCCGCACGTGTCCGCGATCGTGTTCGCCAGCGACGGCCTGTCGCGGCTGGTCAACATCGTCGACCCGGACGAGGCCGAGCAGCGCAACCACGCCATGCGCAACAACCTCAACCCGCCACCGCCGCCGTTCCCCAAGCTGGAGCACGGCGTGCTGCATCGCGAGGCGGACGGCTCGGTCGCCGCGGTGACCGGCTCCCTGTCCCCGCAGGGCCGCCTGCGCAAGGGCGGCGCGGAAGGCCGCGGCGACGACCTGCTCGGCCACGGCTTCCAGCTCATCACGCGACACACCCCGCGACTCACCCAGACGCAGCGCGGCACGCTGGAGGCGATCGGCTGCTCCGTCGCCGTCCTGGAGGACGAGGCCGACCCGGACGCGGTCACCGACCTCGACGGCGTCTACACCCGCTTCCTGAAGGACCACGACGCCGACGCCTACATCACCCGGCCCGACTGGTACGTCTTCGGCACCGCCGCAGCGGACGGCCTCCCGGCGCTGGTCGACGAACTGGCCGCCCGGCTCCACCTGACCGACGAAAGGCAGCCCGCGTGACCCGCATCCAGCCCGACATCGAGTACGCGACGGTGGACGGCACCCCGCTCGCCCTCGACCTCTACCTGCCGGCGACCGGGCACCCGGTCCCCGTCGTGCTCTACCTGCACGGCGGCGGCTGGCAGGTGGGCGACAAGCGCGACGGCGCCACCGAGCGACTGGAACGCATCGCCTCCTACGGCATCGCCGTCGCCTCGGCCGACTACCGCTTCGCCACCCAGGCCACCTATCCCGCGCAGGTGCACGACGTGAAGGCCGCCGTCCGCTGGCTACGCGCGCACGGCGCCGCGTACGGCCTGGCCACCGAGAAGATCGGCGTCTGGGGCGCGTCCGCCGGGGCGTACCTGGCGAGCATGGCCGGACTGACCGCCAAGAACACCGAGCTGGAGGGGACGGTCGGCGACGACCTGGGCCAGTCCAGCCACGTGGACGCGGTGGTGCACTGGTTCGGCCAGAGCGACCTGCTCGCCAACTCCCGCCGCACCTGGCTGGAGAAGGAGATCCTCAACCCGCCGTTCGAGGGCCCCCTGCTCGGCCTGGCCGAGGTGTCCCAGGACCCGGCCGCGGCCCGCGCCGCCAGCCCGCTCACCTGGGTCGGCGCCGACGCGCCGCCGTTCCTGATCGCCCACGGCGACCGGGACCGGATCACGCCCTCCTCCGAGAGCCTGGCCCTGCACGACGCCCTCGTCCGGGCCGGAGCGGAGTCCACGATGATCCTGCTCGGCGGCGCCGGGCACGAGGGCGCGGAGTTCGACCGCCCCGACCACCTGCGCCTGACCGCCGCGTTCCTGCTCAGTCACCTCGGGAGCGCCGCATGACCCCGCTGCTGCGGCAGGTGCTCAGCCAGGTCGACGGCCCGGACCCGCGTATCAACGAGATCGTCTCCGCCCTGGTCACCCACCTGCACGCCTTCGTCGAGGAAGTACGCCCGACCGAGCGGGAGTGGATCGCCGGCCTCGACTTCCTCATCCGGACCGGGCAGATGTGCACCCCCGACCGCAACGAGTTCATCCTGCTGTCCGACATGCTCGGCCTGACCACCGCTGTCGACGACGTCAACCACGTCGGCCCGGAAGGCATGACGCCGTCCTCGGTCGAAGGCCCCTTCCACTCCCCGGCGCCCGCGCGCGACCTCGGCGCCTGGATCAGCTTCGGCCCCGAGCGGGACCGGGCGGTCCCGACCGTCGTGCACGGCCGGGTCCTGGACTGCGACGGCACCCCGCTGCCCGGCGCCCTGGTGGACCTGTGGCAGGCCAACGACACCGGCCTGTACGACACCCAGGACGACACCCAGGACGCCGGCAACCTGCGCGGCCTGTTCACCACCGACGCCGACGGCCGCTACTGGTTCCGCACCATCCGGCCCAGCAGCTACCCGGTGCCCACCGACGGCACCGGCGGCGAGCTGCTGCACGCCATCGGCCGCCACCCGATGCGGCCCGCGCACCTGCACTACCGGGTCACCGCCGCCGGCCACCGGCCGCTGACCACCCACGTGTTCCTGGCCGGCGACCCCTATCTCGGCTCCGACGCCGCCTACGCGGTCAAGGACGAACTCGTCTGCCATCCCCGGCCGGGCACCGGCGGATGGGACATGGACGGCCCGTACGAGGAGATCGCATTCGACCTCAAGCTCGTGTCGCTCGACTGGAAGGACGGACAGTGAAGCTCGCCGGGGTAAGGCTCCCAGGGGACGACACCGTGCACGTCGCCCAACTGGACGGCGACACCGTGCGGGTCGTGACCGACGTGTCGCGGTTCTGGGCCGACGCCCGTGGCTGGACGGCGAAGGCCGCACAGCTCACCGGCGCGGGCGTGCCCGCCGGGTCGGTGACCTTCGTGCCGCCGGTGCCGCCGTCGGCCCGGGTGATCTGCGTCGGGCTGAACTACCGCGCCCACGCCGCCGAAGGCTCCTTCGAGGTGCCCGAACACCCGACGCTGTTCGGCCGGTGGACGGCCTCGCTCAGCGTGGGCGGCGTGCCCGTGCCGGTTCCGGCGGGGGAGGCGGGCCTGGACTGGGAGGGCGAGGTGGCCGCGTACGTGGCCGAACCGCTGTGCGAGGCCGACCCCGGCACCGCGTGGGCGGCCGTCCTCGGTTACTCCACCTTCAACGACCTGACCGCCCGCCGCGCCCAGAAGCTCACCACGCAGTGGACCCTCGGCAAGAACGGCGACCGCAGCGGCCCGATGGGCCCGATCGTCACCGCCGACGAGGTGGGGGACCTGCGTGACGGGCTTCGCGTCCGGACCCGGGTCAACGACGCCATCGTCCAGGACGGCAACACCCGCGACATGATCTTCGGCGTCGGCGACGTGCTGTCCCTGATCAGCCGTACCTTCACTCTCAACCCGGGCGACGTCATCGCCACCGGCACCCCCGACGGCGTCGGCTACGTGCGTACCCCGCCGTGGCTCCTCACCCCCGGCGACGTCGTCGAGGTCGAGATCGACCGGCTTGGCACCCTGCGCACGCCCGTCGTCGGCGCGCACGGCCGCGCCCTGACACCGGGGGAGGCCGCATGACCATCCCGCACGGGACCAGCGGCACGAGCAGCGCGAACCTCGGCTTCCCGGAGCACACGTGACGCACGGACCGCTCGCCGGCATCGTGGTGGCCGACCTGACAAGGGCGCTGGCCGGCCCGCACGCCACGATGATGCTCGGCGATCTGGGCGCCACCGTCATCAAGGTGGAGACGCCTGAGACCGGCGACGACACCCGCGGCTGGGGACCGCCCTTCGCCGACGGTGAGTCGACGTACTTCCTGTCCGCCAATCGCAACAAGCGCTCGATCGAACTGGACCTCAAGTCCGACGACGGCAGGCGGACCCTCGAAGCCCTCGTCCGCCGAGCGGACGTGCTCGTGGAGAACTTCCGCACCGGCGTCCTCGACCGGCTCGGCTTCTCCGAGCAGCGGCTGGCCGAACTCAACCCGCGGCTGGTGATGCTCGGCATCAGCGGCTTCGGCCACGACGGCCCCGAGGGCGGCCGGCCCGGCTACGACCAGATCGCCCAGGGCGAGGCCGGGCTGATGTCGCTGACCGGCTCCGGGCCGGACGATCCGCAGCGCGTCGGGGTCCCGATCGCGGACCTGCTGGCCGGCATGTACGGCGCCTACGGCGTGCTCGCCGATCCCGCCGATCCCGCGAATCCTGCCGGGTCTGCCGGGTCTGCCGGGTTCGGCGGGTTCGCCGACGAGCCAGCGCCGTGGGCGGGCGTGTGATGGCGCGTCCGACCGCTCGCGAACTTCTCGCGGCCCTGCTCGACGACGGCAGCTACCAATCATGGGATGCCGAGCCCCTGGACGTACGCCCCGATCCGGCCTACGCCGCCGACCTGGTCGCGGCGCGGGAGAAGACAGGCCTCGACGAGTCGGTCATCACCGGCCGCGGCCTGCTGCGCGGACGCCCTGTCGCGGTCGTCGCCGGGGAGTTCGGCTTCCTGGGCGGGTCCATCGGCGTGGCCGCGGCCGAGCGCCTCGTCTCGGCCGTGGAACGTGCCACCGCCGAACGCCTGCCGTTCCTCGCGGCCCCCGCCTCCGGCGGCACGCGCATGCAGGAAGGGACCGTCGCCTTCCTGCAGATGATCAAGATCGCCACGGCGGTGGCCGCGCACAAGGCCGCCGCTCTGCCCTACGTCGTCTACCTGCGCCACCCCACGACGGGCGGCGTACTCGCCTCCTGGGGTTCCCTGGGACACCTCACCCTGGCCGAGCCCGGCGCGCTGATCGGCTTCCTCGGACCACGCGTGTACGAGGCACTTCACGGCACTCCCTTCCCCCAAGGTGCGCAGACGGCCGAGAACCTGCACGCGCACGGGCTCATCGACCTGGTGATCGCACCCACCTCACTGGCCGCCACCCTCGACCGCGCCCTCGCCACCCTCACCTCTCCCGGCGACTCGCACAGCAGCTCTCCCGGCGACTTGCACAATGGCTCCCACAGCGGCTCTCCCGGCGGCTCCCACGGCGGAGGCGAAGGCCGGCCGCAACGAGCGACCGGATCGTTTTCCGAGGCCTCCGCCTGGGAATCGGTCCTGGCCACGCGCCGTCCCGACCGTCCCGGCGCGCACCACCTCCTCCACAACACCGCCACAGACGTGCTCCAACTGGGTAGCACCCACGGCGAGATCATCCTCGCCCTGGCCCGCTTCGGCCCGACACCATGCGTGTTCCTCGGCCAGGAACGCACCAGTCGCGCCATCGGCCCCGCCGCCGTCCGCCTGGCCCGCCGGGGCATCCGGCTCGCCGCGGACCTGCGGCTGCCCCTGGTCACCGTGATCGACACGCCGGGCGCGGAACTGTCCAGAGCCGCGGAGGAAGGCGGCCTGGCCCACGAGATCGCCCAATGCCTGACCGAACTCGTCACGCTGCCCTCGCCAACGGTGTCCCTGCTGCTGGGCCAGGGCGCGGGCGGCGCCGCGCTGGCCGTCCTGCCCGCCGACCGCGTCCTGGCCACTCAGCACGGCTGGCTGGCCCCGCTACCGCTCGAAGGCGCGAGCGCCATCGTGCACCGAACACCGGACCGCGCCGCCGACCTCGCGGACGCCCAGCGCATCCAGGCCACGGACCTGGTCGAGGCCGGCCTGGTCGATACCGTCATCCCCGAACACGGCGATGCCACGACCGAGCCCGCAGCCTTCTGCCACAGGGCGGCACAGGCCATACAAGAAGGGCTCGCCCAGCTCGGCGCCATGGATCCGGCCACCCGCATGCACCAGCGATGGCACCGCTACCGCACCATCGGGCTTCATCAGCGCATCGCACCGGACGACTCCCGCTGATCGCCGAGGCCGGCAAGCCGCCTGCGACCTCGGATCCTACGGCTGGACCCGCAGGTCGGCGAAGAGGGCGCGATGGTCCGATCCGGGAACGTCGTACACGTGTACGCCGGCCGCCCCCGCACGGCTGTCGGTCAGCACGTGGTCGATGGTCACCAGCGGCGGCAACCTGCGCATCCCCCAGGTGGGCGTCAGGCCCTGCCCGGTGGATGCGGCCGCGTCCGTGTAGCCGGTGGCCAGCAATCGCCGGAACACCGCATGGTCCAACGTGGCGTTGAAGTCGCCCGCCAGGACCCGCGGCATGCCGGTGGCCGGAGCGGGCGGCAGCGTGGCGACCCCGGCCTCCCACTCCGCCACCGTGGAGGGCACCGGCGCCACCGGATGCACGACCACGACCTGCACCGCCGACCCGCCGGGCAGCGCCACCTCCACCACGGGCATGTGGTGCCCGACCGGTTGGAACACTCCCGTCTGCTCCCGCAAGGGGAGACGGGCGTACACGCCGCTGCCGTCCGCCCCCCACTCCTCCGGCTGGATCACCTGGTACGGCAGCAGCTTCGCCAGCCCGGCCGCTTCCAGCCGGTCACGTTCGGACCAGGTCAGCTCCTGGAGGCTGAGCACGTCCACGTTCAGCCTGCGCGCCAGGTCGACGATCGTCCCCGCGTCTCCGCGTCCGCCGTTGAGGTTCGCGGTCAGCACCCGAAACGGCCGTCCCGTGGCGGGGACCGTGCCGCCTACCGCCCGCGGGACCACGCACCAGGCAAGACAGATGCACACCGCCAGCATGATCGCGATCGCGACCCTGTTCCGCGTGCTGATCACCAGTCCCAGCACAATCAGCGCCGCGACCGTGAAATAGGGCGTGAAGGAGACCAGCGGCACCAGCAGGGCTCCGGCCTCCAGGCCGCCCAGCCGCACAGTCGTTCCCAGCGCGAACACCACCGCCACCCCGACGGCCGACCACGCTCTCCAGCGTCGTCGTGGCCGAGCCGGCACCGTCACACGGGGGACCTTGTCCAAGAGCACAGCCACGAACTTAGGCGGCCATCCTTAAAATTTGATGATGACGGGGAGGAACGACCGGCTACCTCATGGTGATCATCATCAGTCGGGAAAGTTGGTCAGAGCCTGCTCGGCCTCGGCGACCGCGCATCTCAGCTCGCCCGCCAGCACCCCCACCCGATCCCCGCCGAACCGGGCGGAGGGCACCGCGATCGACAGCGCCGCCACGGCCGATCCCCGGCCGTCGCGCACGGCGCAGCCGATGGCCGAGACGCCCTGCTCGGTGCCGTCGATGTTCAGCGCGTAGCCGCGTACCCGGATCTCGTCGAGCTCGCGCGTCAACGCGGCCCGCTCCGCGTCCGGCAGGCCGGGGTAGAGCTCCCACAGCCGCTCGCGGGGCAGCGCGGCCAGCAGCACCTTGCCGCCGGAGGAGCGGTTGGCGGGCAGGATCGTGCCTCGGCGGTCGCCCACGTGCAGGATCTGCGCGGACTCCGCGCTGTGCAGGAAGCGCACCTCCATGCCGACCCGCACCATGAGGTTGACGGTCTCGCGCACCCGCGCGCTCAGCGCCTCCATCGCCGGCCTGGCCCTGGCCCGCAACTCGCGCAGCGCGGAGCCGCTCGCGGCGCCCGGCGCGGAGGCGAGGAAGGGACCCGGCAGGTACGTGTGATGCTCGTCCTGTACGGCGAAGTCCCGATAGACCAGCATCGCCAGCAGCCGGTGCGCGGTCGACCGGGCGATGCCGAGCTCGCGCGCCACGTCGCTGACCTTGAGCCGCCCCTGGTCACGCAGCATGTGCAGGAGAAGGAGCACGTTGTCGACCGACCCGAGCGCGTACGGCGGACGATTCTTCACAGAAGAATGCTAGTGCACTATGCAGAACCGCCTCCTAACGTGGTCCCCATGACCCCAGAAGAGCGGCTTCACGCCGACTTCACGGCAGAGCACCTGATCCCGCTCTGGACCCAGGTCGGCGATCTCATGCCGGTCCACCCCAAGCCGAAGGCCAGGCCACACGTGTGGGCCTGGAAGACGCTGCACCCGCTGGCCGAGCGGGCGGGCGACCTCGTGCCCGTCGGCCGGGGCGGCGAGCGGCGCGCCATCGCGCTGGCCAACCCCGGGCTGAACGGCCTGCCGTACGCGACGCCGACCCTGTGGGCGGCCATCCAGTACCTGGGCCCGCGCGAGGTCGCCCCCGAGCACCGGCACACCCAGAACGCCTTCCGCTTCGTCGTCGAGGGCGAAGGCGTGTGGACCGTGGTGAACGGCGACCCGGTGGCGATGCGGCGCGGCGACTTCCTCCTCACCCCCGGCTGGCACTTCCACGGCCACCACAACACCACGGACGCGCCGATGGCGTGGATCGACGGGCTGGACATCCCGCTCGTCCACCACACCGACACCTCGTTCTTCGAGTTCGGCCCCGACCAGGTCACCGACACCACCACGCCGCGCGTGTCGCGTTCGGAGCGGCTGTGGGCGCACCCGGGGCTGCGGCCGCTCTCGGCTCTGGGGGCCACGCCCAGTTCGCCGATCGCCGCCTACCGCTGGGAGCACACCGACCGCGCGCTCGACGAGCAACTGACGCTGGAGGACGAGGGCCATCCCGGGCCGGTCGAGCCGGGCCACGCCGCCGTCCGTTACACCAACCCGACCACCGGCGGCGACGTCATGCCGACGATCAGGGCCGAGTTCCACCGGCTGCGTCCCGGTGCCGTCACCGCCCCGCGCAGGGAGGTGGGGTCGTCGGTCTACCAGGTGTTCGACGGCGAGGGCACGGTCACGCTCGACGGCGTGGAGCATGCCCTGACCAGGGGCGATCTCGTCGTGGTGCCGTCGTGGTGCGCGTGGTCGTTCCGGGCCGGCAGCCGCTTCGACCTGTTCCGCTTCGCCGACACGCCCGTCTTCGAGGGCCTGCACCAGTATCGAGAGGAGCTTCTGTGAAGCTCCGGTTCCACCGAGAGGAAAACGCGTGAAGCTCGCGACCCTGCGACTGCCCGGCCGTACCACCGCCGCCCGTGTCGACGGCGAGTACGCCGTGGAGATCGGGGCACCCGACGTCGGGGCGCTGCTCGCCGAGCCCGGTTGGCACGAGCGGGCCGCCGCCGCGGACGGCCCGAGACACCCGCTCGCCGGCGCGGACCTCGCCCCCGTGGTGCCGCACCCCGGCAAGATCATTTGTGTCGGGCTCAACTACCGCACCCACATCCTGGAGATGGGCCGCGAGCTGCCCGCGTATCCCACGTTGTTCGCCAAGTTCGCCGACGCGCTGATCGGGCCGTACGACGACATCGTGCTCCCCGCCGTCTCCGAGGCCATGGACTGGGAGGCCGAGCTCGCCGTCGTCATCGGCACGGAGGTACGGCACGCCTCGCCCGAACAGGCTCAGGCCGCCATCGCCGGCTACTCGGTGCTCAACGACGTGACGGCCCGCGACTACCAGTACCGCACGCTGCAGTGGCTCCAGGGCAAGACGTTCGAGTCCACCACCCCGTTCGGCCCCTATCTCGTCACGCCCGACGAACTCGACGGCGCGCTGACCATGCGGTGCGAGATCGACGGAGAGGTGGTGCAGCAGGCGGACACGGCCGACCTGGTGTTCTCACCGGCCGAGCTGATCGTGTACCTGTCGCAGATCCTCACCCTGCGCCCCGGCGACGTGATCGCGACCGGCACCCCCGGCGGAGTGGGGCACGCCCGCAAGCCGCCGCGCTACCTCGCCGACGGCGACAAGATCGTGACCCGGATCGCGGGCCTCGGCGAGCTGGTCAACGTGGCGCGCCGTGATGGCTGACCTCGCCTGGCTCGACTTCGGCACCGCGTACTTCACCGCCTGCCTCGACGGAGCCGACCTCGACCGGCCCAGCCGCCTGCCCGGGTGGACCGGGCGGCACCTGGTGGCCCACGTCGCCTGCAACGCGTCGGCGCTCGGGCGGCTCGCCCATTGGGCGCGGACCGGCGAGGAGACGCCGATGTACGCGAGCGCGGAGGCGCGGGACGCCGAGATCGAGGAGCGGGCGCGGCTCTCGCCCGCCGATCTCGTAGTCCTGGCCGAAGAGAGCGCCGCACGGCTGCGGACGGCTCTGGAGGACCTGTCCGCTCAGCAGTGGGACGCGAAGGTGCGCACCGCGCAGGGCCGCATGGTGCCCGCCTCGGAGATCCCCTGGATGCGGGCCCGTGAGATGTGGATACACGCGGTGGACCTGGGGACGGGCGGGCGCTTCGAGGACTTCCCGCCCGGGTTCGTGGACGCACTGCTCACGGACGTGACGGAGCTGTGGGTACGACGCGGGCAGGGCCCCGCCGTGGTGCTCGCACCGACCGACAGGCAACAGGTCTGGCGCGTGACCGCCGAGCCGGCGGCCGGTGGGGCGGACCCCTCGGACGTGGGCCAGGTGAGCGGGACGGCCGCCGAGCTGGCCGCCTGGGTCACCGGCCGTGGCCCGGCCCCCGACCCTGAGGCGCCCACGCTCGGCCGCTGGCTCTAGAACCTGTGAGGCGGCCGTCGGCTCCAGAAAGGAACGGCCCATGACTAGCGCGGACCGCACAGTCTCGACCCCCGGAAACTGACCGGCCCGCCGGGGGTACGCACCGTGATCAGGTCGCCCGCCACCGAGACCACCGGGTCCTCGCTGCCCGGCACGATCACGGTGAGCAGCCGGGAAGCCTCCGGCGACGCCACCGTCACGGTCTCCGTCGTCCGGAGGTAGCCCGGTGAGATCGTGCCCCGCCCTACCGTCTGTCCGCTCACCGGCCTGCCGTCGGTCGTGAGCTGCAGGAGCGTCACGCGGCGGGCGCCGTCACCCAGCACCACGACACCGTCGCGCCGGCCGACCAGCCGGAGCGACGGGTCGAAGTGCCACAGACCGCGCACCGCGTATCCCTCCGGCACCGAGTCCAGCACCGCCATCAGGTCTGCTCCATGGCTGACCAGGACCTCGCGCGTACGGCGCACGCCATAGGCGTCGTCGCTGAGCCGGAACGACTGCCGCGACGCACCGACGTCAGCGGCGTCCAGGCGGGTGGCCTTACCCTCTCGGAAACCGGCGCCCACCACGACGGGCACGTTGTGCGCGTCGGGTGACTTGGTCCACGCCACGTAGTCCGTCTTCTCGTAGGAGTGGAAACCGGCCTCGACCAGCACCGGACGACCCTGCGCGTGATAGGTGACGCCGAGGTGGTCCTCGTGCCCGTGCAGCCGCCGCCCCGGCCCGAACCTGATCGAGTAGAACGCCGACCCCGGATCGCCCCACGCGGTCCTGCCGAAGACGTACCCGCCGTCGAAGACCCGCACCGCCACCCCGTCATGCGCGAACCCGGCCGCCCGCGTGTCAGCCGGACTGTCCCCGAGAGGCGCCAGGAAGCCGTCGGGCTGCGTGGCATGGGCTATGTACGCTTCGAGGGCGGTCCGGCGCGCCGCCAGCCGTTCCGGGATCCCGGCCCCGCTCTCCTCGATCGCCCGTAAGGCCACCCCCAGCCGCCGGTGCACGTACAGCCCGTACCTCGGCGCCTGCTCGTGCAGCACGCCCTGCTCGTCGACGGCGAGTTCGGCCGAGGCGAGCATCCGGCGGATCGCCAGGTCACGCCAGCCGTCCCGGCCCAGGCGGCAGCCCACCACCAGCAGCGCGATGTCCTGGTCCAGGCCGTGGTTGTGGCCTTGCCGGTAGAGCGCCGGGTCGGCCAGGATCTCGCCGTGCTCGGCGAGGCTGTCCAGCAGGCGGGGGCTGTCCACGTGGGCGCTGAGGCACACCAGCGCGGGGGCGCGCAGCGCGACGGCGTGCTCGGCCCAGGCCCAGGGGCTGATGCCGGCGTCGGCGCGCGGGTTCTTGCGCATCCAGTCGTCGGTCAGGGCTTCGGCCCGGTCGAGACAGGCTCGGTCGTCCGAACGCTCGTACTCGGCGACCAGGCGGCCCATCCAGCGCAGGGTGTGCAGGTTCAGTGCCCAGGAGCGGTTGCCGTGCGGGTTCAGCCGCCAGTCGATGTCCGGGCCGAGGTCCACCGGGGGGAGCCCGACGAAGGTCACCCACCCGGCCATCACCTCCGGCACCTTGATCTTGGGGAACTGGTCGGCCAGGCAGATCGCCCGGCCGAGTGTCGTACGGGCACGCCAGAACATGGGGTGGCTCCTGATTTCGGGCGCGCGAAACCCACGCGCGGCGCGATCGGCGCGGCGCGAGGTTCACGTGCGAGGGAAGGCGCGCGAGTTCCGCGCGCGGCGGTACGTGCGGTGCGGTACGTGCGGTGCGGAGGCCCGCGCTGGACGGTGGGTGTGGCGTGGCGCGGATCCCTCAGGTGGATCCGCGCGGGGGCGGCGAGGTCAGGGCACGGACGTGCCCTGACTTATGGGGTTACGGCCGTGGGCTCGCGGTCTCGGATACGGCCGGGCCCTTGTCGGTCCAACCGGCACCCAGGACCACCTCGGACCGCTGCGTACCCCCGCCGTACACCCCCGCGCTGTCGGTGCAGGACAGCACCTGCGAGCTGGCCGCGTCGATGATCAGCGTCCGCTCGACAGCCGGATCGCCGTCCAGTTCGAACGCGAACGCGTCACCGGTCCGCCCCCGCTGGTCCGTGCTCCGGCCCAGGTAGGTGACGTTCGGCAGGTCCCCGAGCAGCCGGTAGGCCGCCGCCCGGACGCCCGGCGGCGACGGCTTGCTCCACAGCAGCCCGCTGACCGCGTCCGCCAGGACACCGTCGCCGGACCCGGCGGGCAGCATCCCGATCACCCATTCCTTCAGCGCGGCCGGGTCGGTCGGCAGCCGCTGGATCTGCTCGAACGTCAGATCCCTCCCGGCCATGCTGAACGGCGCCCTCTTGCCCGAGAACACGACGACCTTCGCGGACCGGCCCGCCATCCGCTCGCCTGTCCACGCCTTCCCGTCGCGGGTGGCCCAGAGGTCGGTGACCTTCGTGCCGTCGTGGAGCTTCTCGATGTGCCAGTACGTCCCCTTGCCGGCCGGGCCCGACGCCGCCGTGGTCGCGGCGGCCAGCAGGATCGACCGTCCGGAGACGGTTTCGCCCGCCGTACGAGGCGAAACGAACGCCACCACGGCCGCCACGGCGACCGCCGCCGCCGCGAGACCGCCCACGGCCGCCCGCCAGGAGAACCACGACATACGCGAGGAGCGCCGCCGCTCGGCCTCCAGCCGCTCGCGGACCCTGGCTTTGAGCGCCGGTTCGGTCGGCGGCTCGCCGTACAGTTCGCGGATCGACGACAGCTCATCCATGGTCGGCCTCCTCGGGGACGAGCATCGGATTGGTGCCGCCCAGGGAGCCGCGCAGCTTCTTCCTGGCCCGGCTCAGCCGGGAGCCGACCGTGCCGTACGGGATGCCGAGCGCCGCAGCGATCTCCTCATGGCTCAGCCCGGCCAGCGCGACGAGCAGGATGACGTCGCGATCCCGCTGCTGCAGCTCCGCCAGCGCGGACGCCAGACTCGGCTGCAGGCTCTGGGCGCTGACCCGCGCGGACACCCGGTCCTCGTGACCAGGCGCGTCACCGTCGGGACCGTATCGTCCCAGCGCCCGCAGCGTCCGCGCCTCCAGGCGGCGATGCTTGCCGATGAGCTTGGTCGCGATGCCGAACAGCCAGGACCGCACGGTCGCGCGCGCCGGGTCGTACCGCGCGCGCTTCCTGAACGCGATGAGGAACGTGTCGGAGACGACGTCCTCGGCATGGTCCACGCCGAGCCGCTGGGCGACATAGCCGTGAATATCGCCGAAGTAGGCGTCGAACACCGCCCCGAACACCCCGGCGTCGACAAGTGACCCCGATAAGACCTCGCCCCGGTCGACCGGCCCCTGGGCGGCCCGGCCGGAGATCCAGGGCAGCGTCGTCACCACGGTCGCCCTTTCACGATGCTTGCCCCGTCATGTGCCACCCTTCGAACGTTCAGCGGATACCTCATATCCCCCGATCCGCCCGATTGCTTTCACGCCCGCCATCGGCAGACCTCGCGTCTCCGGCAAGAAGTGCCTCGGCGACAGCCGTACGGGCATAGAGCACATACCTCCCCGTACGGTGCGCACTGGCCAGTCCGGCCTTGCGGAGCGCGGTGAGGTGCTGGTTCGCGCCCGGCTCTGACAGGTCGAGGCGGGTGGCCAGCTCCCTGGTCGAGGCGGGCTGGTCGAGTTCGGCCAGTAGCCGGGCGCGGGTCCGGCCGAGCACGGCGGCCAGCGCCTGCGGCGGGTCGCTCTCGCGGTGCTCCCAGAGCGTCGCGACACCACGCGGCGGGTAGCGGATCGTGGGCTGCCAGGGCGGGGTCGTGACGGAGAAGACACGCGGCCAGGTGAACACCGACGGCACGAGCAACAGCCCCAGCCCGCGCAGCGGGCGCACTCCTTCGCTGGCCGTCTTCGGCAGGCGGAGCGTCTCTCCCTCCCAGGTCACGGCCGCGTCGAGGTCGCTGAGCATGCGCCGCAGTCCCCCCTCGGCCAGTGCCCTGGCCCGGTAGAGCACGTCGCCTTCGAGCAGGGTGCCGATCCGGGGCCAGTAAGGCGCGATGGCCGCTTCCCAGTAGCCGCGGATCTCCCCGGCCAGCCGCTCGAGGCCGCCCACGGGGTCGTCGTGGAGCGCTTGAAGCGCTCTGGTGCGCGGACCGTCCCAGACGTCGAGACCCTCCTGGACCAGGGGCGCCATCGCCGCCATCGTGGCGAGCTCCACCTCCAGGTCGGGTACGGAGGTCGAGGGCGGCGGGCAGACGAAGCAGACGATCGAGGTCGTCGGCACCGGCACCAGGTCGGACAGCAACCGCCAGTCGACATCGGCGAGCGGCCGTCGTACCCGCTCCACCCAGGGTTTGAGTACGGCATGCGCGGCCGGGTTCTTCACCACCCGGACGCTGGCGACGACCTCCCACAGAGGAGAAACGGCGAAACGGACATTGGCCGCATCCTGCGCGGTGAACGTCAGTTCAAGGCCCATTCGATTAACCCTCTGCTTAATCAGTGGCCGCCAGATCCACCATCCCATCATCTAGGTGACATGACAGCTGTTGCCGAGACCCCGCTCCTGCGTGAACCCTCCTTCAGAAAGCTCTACTTGGCGTCGGCGGTCAGCCAGTTCGGCACCCAGGTCGGCTACGTGGCGATGCCCCTGCTCGCGGTGACCGCCCTCAACGCGGGACCCGGTGAAGTGGGCCTGCTCAGCGCCCTCACCACGATCTCCGTGCTCGTGCTGGGCCTGCCCGCCGGGGCCTGGGTGGACCGGGTCAGGCGCCGCCCCGTGATGATCGCGACGGACCTCGTTCGCGCTGTGCTCCTGCTGTCGGTGCCGGTCGCGTGGTGGCTGGGCGCGCTCACGATGGCCCAGTTGTACGGCGTCGCCATCGCGACGGGAGTCGGCACGCTCTTCTTCGACGTCGCCTCCCAGAGCACGGTCCCGCACCTGGTCGGCCGCGACCGGCTCACCGCCGCCAACTCGGTGCTCGTGGGCACGAACGCGGCGATGGACGTGGGCGGCAGAAGCGCCGCCGGAGTGCTGGTGACCCTCGCGGGCGCGCCGGTGGCGATCCTGCTCGACGCTCTCACCTATCTGTGGTCGGCCGGGTGGCTGCGCCGGATCGGCAAGCCCGAACCCCAGCCCGCCCCCGTCCCCGGAGAGCGGCTCGGACGGCAGATCGGCGAGGGGGTGCGGTACCTGTTCGGCAACCGGATCCTCGTCGCCATCGCGGCACAGGGCGGTCTGTCGAACCTCGGCTTCCCGCTCTGCTCGACGCTGCTGCCCGTGCTCCTCGTGAACGAGCTCGGGCAGCCCGCCTGGGTGCTCGGGGCCTACCTCGCCGTCGGCGGGCTGGGCACGCTGGCCGGTTCCTCGACGGCGCACCTGATCGGCCGCCGGCTCGGCCGGGGGCGTGGCGTGTGCGTCGTCGGACTGGCTACCGCGCCGTTCGCGTTCCTGCTGCCGTTCGTCGGCTGGAGCCTCTGGGTCTCGGCGGCCGCGTGGAGCCTCCTGTGCTTTCGGACGGGGATGAACAACGTGCTGCTCGTCAGCTTCAGGCAGCAGGTCACGCCCGACCCGATGCTCGGCCGGACGAACGCCACCATGCGCCTGATCCTGATGGGCGCGGTCGGCGTCGGCGGCCTGCTGGCGGGCCTCCTCGGCGAGGTCTGGGGCACCGGGAGCGCCATGTGGGCGGGCGCGTCGATCATGGCGCTCAGCTGGATCCCGATCTGGCTCAGCCCACTCCGCCGCGAAACCTAGTACGGCGACTGAGCGTGGAGCGAGATGTGCAGTGCCTCGCCCACCTTCCGGTAGCCGACGCGGGCGTAGACCCGCGCGGCGCCGTCGTCGGCGGGAGTGAGGAACGGCGTCGTGATCCCGGCTTCCATGCCCGCGCGGGTCAGCAGCGCCGTGACCGCTCCCGCGATGCCCCGCCGCCGGTGTGAGGGACGCACCGCGATACCCGCGACCTCGGCGACGCCCTGATGCGGGCTGCCGAGCTGCCCGGCGCCGACCACGTCCCCGGTGGTGGTGTCCACGGCGGCGGCCACGAACCCGCCGCCGTTCAGGACCCGCTGAAGCCGGGCGACGTCGTGCTCGTTGGCTTCCGGCGCCTCGAACACCTGGGTCATCACCCGAGCGACGTGCCAGAGGCCGGGCTCATCGGTCACGAGCGCGACCCGGACGGCCGCGTCGACGGGCGCGTCCACGGCGCCGTCCGGCGAGCACACCAGGACCGGGTAGCGGCCTTCCACGGTGAACCCGGCCACGAGCAGCGCGTCCTCCACCTTCGGCGCCGCCTGCGGCAGGTACTCCAACCGCGGTGTCCGCGCCCGCTCACGGAACGCCGCGACCAGCGCGGCGACCTCATCCGCCGCGGGGGCGCTGTGATCGTCGGGTACGGCGTAGTTGAACGGGAGCGCGTCGTCATGCTCATCGAACCGGATCACGAACGGCCCGGCCCGATGCGCCCGAGTCCCGGCCACCGACCTGAGATAGGCATGCACGGCGGCGTCCAGCACGTAAAGGTCCTCTCCGCAAAACGATGATCACTACAAGCTAAGTCCCGGTGGGTTCCCCGGACAACTTGGGGCGCTATTGACGTTATGTCCAGTTCGGGAGACGGTCATCTATAGGGCCAGGTAGACCGGAGGTTTGAGGTGCGGTTCGGAATCTTCTACGAGCATCAGCTGCCCCGCCCCTGGGAGCCGGACAGCGAGCAGCGCCTGTACGCAGACGCGCTGGAGCAGGTCGAGATCGCCGACCGGGTGGGGTTCGACTACGTGTGGGAGGTCGAGCACCACTTCCTGGAGGAGTACTCGCACTCGGCGGCGCCCGAGGTGTTCCTCGCCGCCGCCTCACAGCGCACCAGGAACATCCGGCTCGGCCACGGCATCGTGCAGGTCCCGCCGCCGGTCAACCACCCTGCCAGGGTCGCCGAACGGGTCGCCACGCTCGACCTCGTCTCCGGTGGCCGGGTCGACTTCGGCACCGGGGAGGCGAGTTCGGCGGCCGAGCTGGGCGGGTTCGGCGTGGACCGGGAGCGTAAGCGGGCCATGTGGCAGGACTCGCTCGACGCGATCACCCGGATGTTCGTCGAGGAGCCGTTCGCCGGGTGGCACTCGCCGTACCTGCGCATGCCGCCGCGCAACGTGATCCCGAAGACCGTGCAGAAGCCGCACCCGCCGCTGTGGGTGGCCTGCTCGCGGCGGGAGACGATCCACCTGGCGGCGCGGAATGGGATCGGGGCGCTGTCGTTCGCGTTCGTGCATCCGGAGGACGCGGGGAAGTGGTCGCGGGACTACTACCGGCTGCTGGAGTCGGAGGAGTGCGTGCCGGCAGGGTTCGCGGTCAACGCCAACCTGGCGATCGTGCTGCCGATGATGTGCCACGAGGATCCCGCCGAGGCCCGGCATCGGGGCGCTCTGGGGGCCGCGTTCTTCGCCTATGCTCTGGCGCATTATTACGGACCGTCGAAACACACTCCCGGCCACAGCAGCATTTGGGGAAATTTCACGAAAGACGGCCCCAAAGTGGGGCCGCAGGGGACGGATCCGCTCGCGGGCGCATTGGGTAGCCCACAGCAACTCATCGACCTCATCACCCGGTACGAGGCGGTCGGCGTGGATCAAATGATCTTCGTGCTCCAGGCCGGGCCGAATCGCCATGAGCATATTTGCGAAAGCCTGGAATTGTTCGGGAAAAAGGTCCTTCCCGCATTCACCGAAGGCCGCGAGGACCGCGAGCGTGACAAATCCTCACGACTCGCCCCCGCCATTGAAGCCGCCCTCTCCAGACGGTCCCCGGCCAGGGTGCTGTCCCAGCCGTACGTGATCGACGAGGACGCGGAACTGTCCCGCGTCACCCACCGCCCGGCCCCCACCCCGGCGGACCTGTTCGTCGCGGCCCGCAAACGAGCCCGCCTCACGGGCCGGCACCTCCTGTCCCGCTTGGTCACGGGCCGCTCGGACGAGGACCTGACCCGCTGGCTGACTCCCGGCCGGCAGCGCCTCCTGTTCACCCTCATGGCCCGCTCCTTCCAACCGGACAAGGCGTTCGGCTTCCAGGGCACCCTCGAATTCCGCCTGCAACCCGGCTCCACCTGGACCATCGCCATCCGAGGCCCCCGAGCCCGCGCCTTCTCCGGCCCCGCCCGCACCCCGTCCCTCACACTCACCCTCCCGGCCGCGGACCTCCTCCGCATCCTCGCGGGCACCGCCAACCCGGCCGCCCTGCTGATGTCCGGCCGCCTGGAGATAACGGGCGACGTGACACTGGCTTCCCGGATAGCGGAGATGTTCGGCGGCCCTTCGCCGTACTAGCGGGGCTTCAAGGGGGAGCCCCTCCGCGTGGAGCTGGCTGTGCTCAGCCGAGCAGCTTCCGCGCCGCCTGCTCGATTTCCTCCTCGGACATCAGCACGTGGCCGGCCGCGTCTCCCAGCGGAATGAAGCTGTCCGCCGACGTCACCCGCGCCACCTGCCCCGAGAACCCCGCGTCCATCAGCTCGGCCACGATCCCCTCGGACACCCCGCCCGTGTGCCGGGTCTCGTCGGCGATCAGTACCTTGCCGGTCAGCTCCGCCGCCCGCACCAGGTCCTCCACCGGCAGCGGCGCCAGCCACCGCAGATCCAGCACTCGGCAGCCGAAGCCCTCCTGCGTGAGGCGGACGGCGGCCCGCAGGCTCATCCGCAGCCCGTTGCCGAACGTGACGATCGTGAGATCGCGCCCGTCCCCATAGGATCGCGCCCGCCCGATCGGAACGTGCGTCTCGGGCCAGCGCGACGGCGGCGCGTACGGCGCCAGCCAGCCCCCGTCACCCTCCTCGAACAGGTCGCGCGTGTGATAGAGCGCGATCGGCTCCAGGAACACGCACACGGAGCCCTCCGTGCGCGCGGCCGCGAGGCAGGTGCGCAGCATGGCCGAGGCGTCGTCGGGACGCGACGGCGAGGCGATGACCAGGCCGGGGATGTCGCGCAGGGCGCCGACCGCGTTGTCGTTGTGGAAGTGGCCGCCGAACCCCTTCTGGTACGCGTAACCGGCCACCCGCACCACCATCGGGTTGAGGTAGGCGCCCCGCGAGAAGAACGACAGCGTGGACGCCTCACCCCTGAGCTGGTCGAGCGCGTTGTGCAGGTACGCCAGATACTGGATCTCGGGGACGGGCAGCAGCTTCGACACCCCCGACCCGAGCGCGAGCCCCAGGATGGACTGCTCGTCGAGGTGCGTGTCGAACACCCGCCCGGCGCCGAACCGCTTCTGCAGCCCCCGGGTGACGCCGTAGACGCCGCCCTTCTTGGCGACGTCCTCGCCGAAGACCATCATCTCCGGGTGGACGGCCAGCGCGTCGGTCAGCGTGCGGTTGATGGCCTGGGAGAGCGTCAGCGGCTTCTCGGCCTCGGGCAGCGAGCCGGCGAACGCTCGTTCCCTGACCGAGGCCTCGGCCGCCACCGGGCTGATCCTGGCGATCATCTCGGCGCGGCGCGGCGCGAGCGGCTCCATGATCTCCTTGGCCGAGCCGAGGCGCGGGCCGCGGCTGGTCTCCAGGGCGATCCGCAGCACGTGCTCGCGGGACGACTCGTAGTGCGTGAGCAGCTCCTCGGGCGTCATCAGCCCCGCCTCGACCAGCAGCCGGGCGGTGGTGAGGAGCGGGTCGCGCTCCATGTCGGCGCGGATCTCCCGCTGGGTGCGGTACGCGGACTCGACGTCGGACCCGGCGTGGCCCATGAGCCGGACCGTGCTCAGGTGCAGGAACGCGGGGGAGCGGTTGGCCCGTACGTGCTGGACCGCCCGCATGGCCGCGTCGTAGGCGTCGGCCAGGTCACAGCCGTCGGCGGCGAAGTACTCGATGCCGGGACGCCGCGCGCTCGCCGCCACCCAGCCCTTGGGCGTGCGGACGCTGATGCCGATGCCGTTGTCCTCGCACACGAACAGGATCGGCAGCGCCTGCCCCTGATGCGTGGCATAGGCGGCGGTGTTGAACCCCGTCAGCGCCGTGGCGTGGTTGACGGACGCGTCGCCGAAGCTGCACACGGTGATCGCGTCACGCGCCCACGGCGAGGGGACGTCCAGCGCGCGGGCCCGCTCGATCGCGAAGGCGACGCCCACCGCGCGCGGCAGGTGGCTGGCGATCGTCGAGGTCTGCGGGATGATCGCCAGGTCGGGATGGCCGAACACCTTGTGCCGGCCGCCCGCGATCGGCTCCTCCGCCGAGGCGGTCAGCCCCATGAGCACGTCGCGGATGCCCTGCTCGGGCAGCCGTCCGGCCTGCTCGGACCTGGTCAGGTAGAAGGCGCCGGAACGGTAGTGCAGCAGCGCGGGGTCGTCGGCCCGCAGCGCCGCGGCGACCGCCGCGTTGCCCTCGTGGCCGGCCGAGCCGATCGTGTAGAAGCTCTCGTTCTGCTCGCGCAGCCAGCGGGCCGCGATGTCGAGCAGGCGGCTGTCGAGCTGGCGCTGGAAGAGGGTCCGGCACTGCTCGCCGGTCAGCGACGTGCCCTCGCGTACGGGCCGGCCGGGATCACGGGCCGCGCCCGTCCTCAGCGTCGTAACCGTTTGGGTGAAATGGGTCTCAACAGTGTCGCGCGCCACAAGGCGATTATGTCGTCCCGATCCCGGGTTCGTCTGCCTGTCGGGAGGGACATGTTGTGGACCGGTCCTATTGACCCCGATCTATAACAGCTTGTCAGATTTAGCAGCTTTCTGGCCAACCTGAATGTTTACTGGGAGCGATAAGCGTGGCACCCTCAATGCCGCGTTGAACACAGGGATCCAGAAAGGAACCCGCATGTTACAACGCATCCGTATCGCCGCCGTCGCGCTCGCGACGGCCGCCGGGCTGCTCGCCCTGGCACCGTCGGCGTCGGCCGCGGCCAAGGCCCCCTCCATCTCCGACGTGGACCTCAGCCCGGGCTCCCCGGTCGTGGTCTTCGACAAGCCGGTCACGGTGACGTTCACGTTCACCACCGGGGCCGCCAAGACGGCCGAGCTCCAGCTCAAGCCACCCGGCCCGAGCGTCGGCACGCCCATCGAGCTCAAGCCGGCGCCGCTCGGCCTCCAGACCAAGTGGACCGGTACGAAGAGCTTCGAGGCGAAGGACGCCGGCAAGTGGAGCTTCCTCGCCATCGCCCACGGCGACGGCGACAAGTCCGTCAGCGGCACCTTCGACATCCAGAAAGCCCTCGTCACCAAGATCGTGGACTTCGGTGCCAGCCCCGGCCAGGTGGACCGCGGCGACCTGATCAGGGTCTCCGGCCAGCTCCGGGCCGACGGCAAGGGATACGCCGGCGCGTCCGTGGCGATCACTTTCCGTGAGAGGGGCACCGACGCCTACCGCGGTGTCACCACGGTCACCACCGGCCGCGACGGCTGGTTCGTCACCAAGGTGCGGGCCAGGGCCACCGGCTATTGGCGGGCCGAGTTCGGCGGGAACAAGGAAGCCAGGGCCTCGATCAGCGACAGCGACAGGGTCGACGTCCGGGTCAGGCACGATCGTGACAGCAGGATCGCCGGCTTCGACGCCGCACCCGAGCCCGTCGACAAGGGCGACCGGCTGAACTTCTCCGGCACCCTGCAGGCCGAGGGCTGGCAGGCACTGTCCGGCCAGCGGGTCTCGATCTTCTTCAGGGCCGATGGGTCGCGCCGGTGGGAGTACGTCACCAGCGACGTGACGAACCGCGACGGCCGCTTCTGGGCCATCGCGACCGCCGAGTCCTCGGGCTGGTGGCGGGCCGCGTTCGCCGGCACCAGTGGCGTCAGGGGCTCGGTCAGCGACGCCGACCAGGTCACGGTCGTCGAGCCCACCCCGCCGCCGACGGTGGAGAAGTCGGCCAGCCGCGTGATCAAGTTCAACGCCTATCCGGAGCCGGTCAAGCGCGGCAAGTACCTGAAGTTCAGGGGCAAGCTGCAGATCGACGACAGCGGGTCCTGGGAGGGGTACGCGGGCAAGGTCGCGCTGTACTTCAAGCCGGTCGGCTCGCACAAGTGGCAGTACGTGAAGACCACGTCCTCCGGTGACAGCGGCAAGCTGTATGCCAAGGTCAAGGCGTGGAAGTCCGGCTCGTGGAAGTTCGTGTTCGGCGGGGATGACGATTTCTATGGCGACAGCAGCCGTAGGGACTATGTCCGCGTGAAGCGGTAACGCGTCGGCACCGCTAGCTGAGGCCCGGGGCGATCGGCCCCGGGCCTCACGTGTTGTTGCTAGGACTCGGGAGCTTTGGCTCCGAGGCTGATGAGCATGCTCTTGAGCTCACCGAACCCGCTCTTGAGCTCACCGAACCCGCTCTCGAGCCCGTTGAACCGGCCCTCGAGCCTGCTGAACCCGCTCTTGAGCTCGGCTACGTCCGTCTTGAGCTCGGCTATGTCCGTGTCGACCTTTTCGAACCGGCGGGCCATGGACAACTCGAGGCTGTCGATCCTGGTGCCTTGCTCATCGAGGCGATGATTGATCTTTGCGATGTCTTGATTGGCCCGGTCGAAGCCATCCATCATGTCGATATTGAGCGTGTAGATCTTCTCGCCGAGCTGCTTCGTCCGGATGTCGATCTTCTGGTTGAGCTCTTTGGTCCGCTTGTCGATCTTGTCGAGGATGTTCTTCCCCATGGCGTCAGCGCGCTCATGGTGGACGTCGAACCGTTCGGCGATCGTCATGTCAGGCACACCGCTAACTGTACGTTCCTCGAGCACGGAGACCCGGTCCGTGAGCTCCATCACTGCCACGTGCAAGTCCAACGCTGGTGCTCCTTTGGAGGGGGGATTGCGCTTGCATCGGGAAAGCTACCCTCCGTAACGAGATCGTCGCAGCCAGATGCGAAAACCTGTGCGACCTACTCCGCCCGCCTGAACTGCGCGATCCCCACCCCCAGCAGAACAACCCCCAGAAGGGCCACCACCCCCAGCTCCAGCCCCACCGGCACCTGGAAGTCGAACCACCGAACCCCCGGGTTGAGCACCGCGTTCACCTGCGCGGGAACGTCCAGGTGGGAGAACACCGCCTGCCGCATCGGGTCCACCGCGTACGTCATCGGGTTGATCACCGTCAGTAGGTGCAGCCACGACGGCAGGTTCGCCAGCGGGAACATCGCCCCCGACAGGAACATCATCGGCATGATCGCCATCTGCATCAGCCCGAAGAAGGTCTGCATGTTGCGCATCCGCGCCGCCAGCATCACCCCGAACGCCGTGATCGTGAACGCCGCGAGGAACATCTCCGCCAGCAGCGTGACGATCAGGGCCGGCGAGTACGGTACGCCGACCAACCCGGCCATCGCCAGGATGACGACGCCCTGCCCGGTGGCCACCAGGGCCCCGCCCAGGCACTTGCCGACCACGATCGCCCCGCGTGAGACCGGGGCGACGAGCATCTCGCGCAGGAAGCCGAACTCGCGGTCCCACACGATGGACCCGGCCGAGAACATGCCGGTCATGATCACGGTCATCGAGATCATGCCGGGATACATGAAGGTGCGGTAGTCGATGCCCGGGATGGTGCCGCGCACCAGCGAGCCCAGCCCGGTGCCCATCACGAACAGCCACAGCACCGGCTGCAGCAGCATCGACAGCATGCGGGTGCGGTCGTTGACGAACCGCAGCAGCTCCCGGTGCAGCACCACCTTGACCGCCCGGAGATCGTGCCCGGCGCTGTGCACCGGCACCCGGACGCTGATCGCCTCTGCCGCCATGACTATCGCCTCGCCATCGCTCTCATCCACGCCCTGCCGCCCGTCTCGGCACCTTCCTCGGCGTCGCGGATCGTGGAACCGGTGTAGTTCATGAACACGTCGTCGAGTGAGGGCCGTGAGACGCTCACCGACTTGATCGGCATGCCCAGCTCGGCGAACAGCCGGGGCACGAACTCCTCGCCCGACGCGACGGCGAACGTCACCGCGCCCTCGCGCACGGCCGCGTCCAGGTCGAACTTTTCGCGTAACGCCTTGATCGCGGCGTCGTCGTCGCCGGTCTGGATCTGCACCCGGTCCTTGCCGATGCTGGCCTTCAGCGCCTCCGGCGAGTCGATGACGACGATCTCGCCGTGGTCGATGATCGCGATCCGGTCGCAGTACTCGGCCTCGTCCATGTAGTGGGTGGTCATGAAGATGGTGATGTCCTCCAGGTGCCGGAGCTGGTTGATGTATCCCCAGATGGCCGAGCGGGTCTGCGGGTCGAGGCCGACCGTGGGCTCGTCCAGGAACAGCACCCGGGGCGAGTGCAGAAGTCCGCGGGCGATCTCCAGCCGCCGCTTCATGCCGCCAGAAAACGTCATGACCTTGGCGTCCTTGCGGTCCCAGAGCGCGACCATCTCCATGACCTGCTTGATCCGGTCGCCGACGATGCTCTTCGGCACGCCGTACAGCTCGGCGTGGAAGCGCAGGTTCTGCTCGGCGCTCAGGTAGCCGTCGAGCGTCGGGTCCTGGAAGACCAGCCCGATGTTCCTGCGTACCTCGTCGCGCTCCCGCACCACGTCGTACCCGGCGACCGTGGCGCTGCCGCCGGTCGGGTTGACGAGCGTGCAGAGCATGCTGATCGTGGTGGTCTTCCCCGCGCCGTTCGGGCCGAGGAAGCCGAAGACCTCGCCGGGGGCCACCTCGAAGTCGACGCCCTTGACGGCCTCGACCTTGCCGTAGTCCTTCTTCAGGCCGTGTACGGCCACAGCCACTTCGGTCATGGTCAGTCCTCCGCGAGGATCTGGAAAACGGACTTACGTGTCTGCCTGAGCAGCTTCTTGGCCTGGGCGACCTGCTGGTCGTTGGCCGTCCGCGTCAGATGGCTGAACGCCTCGTTGAGCTGGGCCCACAGCAGCCGCAGCTCGTGCCGGTCCTCGGGCACCGAACGCGCCACCTCGTCCCAGGGGGCCTCGCCGTCGAGGTGTCGTTCGGCCTGCTCGCGGCCCTGCTCGGTCAGGCTGTAGATCCGGGAGCCGCCGCTCTCGTCGCTGGCGACCAGGCCCTCGTCCTCCAGTTGCTGGAGCGACGGATAGACCGAGCCGGGGCTGGGCCGCCACACGCCGCGGCTGCGCTCCTCGATGTCCTGGATCATCTGGTAGCCGTTCTTCGGCCCTTCGCTGAGCAGGCTCAGCAGCGCCGCCCTGACGTCGCCCCGCCGTACGCGCGGAGCGCCGCCCTCCCAGCCCATCGGCGGCGCGCCGGGCATGCCGCCCATCCCCGGGCCGCCACCCCCCATTCCCGGAGCGCCGCCCATTCCCGGAGCGCCGCCCGGGATGGGCGGCATGCCCGGGCCCATCGGGTGCGGCGGTGCGCCGGGCGGGAACGGTGGTCCCGGCGGGAAGTGAGGGTGTGGGGGTTCTGCAGCCGCTTGATGGATTTCGTCCCACATGTGGGGATCACGCATGATGCCTCCAACTATCGAGATACCTTGACGATATATCTAGATAGTTGGCGTGAAAAGCCCATGTTTTCGCGGTTATGGGCGTTTGTTAGTGCGCGTTAACCGAGGCCGCGATGGCGGCCCTGGCCATCGCGCGCAGGAGGGGGCGCATGGCCTGCGCGGGCAGCTCGCCGGCGCTGTGCGGGGTGGAGTTGAGCAGCCCGAAGACGGCGTGCGTGGCGGCCCGCAGTCGCGGGGGCGGGCACGACGGGTGCAGCTCGGCCAGCACGGTGACCCATTCCTCGACGTACAGCCGCTGCAGCCGCCTGATCTGCCGCCGCTCCCGCTCGGGCACGTTGCCCAGCTCCCTGTCGTGCACGGTGATCAGCGCGGGCTGCTCGAGGGCGAAGGTGATCTGCACGTTCAGCAGCGCGTTGAGCGTCTCCTCCGGCCCGCCGGGCGAGGTGACCGCCGCGGCGGCCGACTCGCGCAGCCGCGAGCTGATGCCCAGCAGCATTTCGGCGAGCAGCGCCTCCTTGCCGCTGAAGTGGCGGTAGAGCGCCGGGCCCGAGACGCCGACCGCGCCGCCGATGTCCTCGATCGAGACGCCGTGGAAGCCGCGCGCGGCGAACAGGTTCGCGGCCGCGCCGAGGATCTCCAGGCGCCGGCTGCCACGGCTCCGCGTCGTCGTCACGTCTCACATAGTAGACGGTTACGTTAATGATGACTAACATCTGCCTCATGACGGAAGGGGGCACATGAGCGACTGGCCGGTGCTGAACTCGGCCGCGGACCCCGGCAGCGAGGCGTTCAAGCAGAACGCCGCGCTCAACGAGCGGCTCGCCGCCGACCTGCTGGAGCGCCTCGCCGTGGCCGCCGCAGGCGGTCCCGAGCGGTCGCGGCAGCGTCACGTGGAACGCGGCAAGCTGCTGCCGCGCGACCGCGTCGACGGCCTGCTCGATCCCGGTTCCCGCTTCCTGGAGCTGTCGCCGCTGGCCGCCAACGGCCTCTACGACGACCAGGCGCCGGCCGCCGGGATCATCACCGGCGTCGGCAGGATCGCCGGGCGCGAGTGCGTGGTCGTGGCCAACGACGCCACCGTGAAGGGCGGCACGTACTACCCGATCACCGTCAAGAAGCACCTGCGCGCGCAGGAGGTGGCGCTGCACAATCACCTGCCGTGCGTGTACCTGGTCGATTCGGGCGGCGCGTTCCTCCCCAAGCAGGACGAGGTCTTCCCCGACCGGGAGCACTTCGGCCGCATCTTCTACAACCAGGCCACGATGTCCGCGCGCGGCATCCCGCAGATCGCCGCCGTGCTCGGCTCCTGTACGGCGGGCGGCGCGTACGTCCCGGCCATGAGCGACGAGGCCGTCATCGTGCGCGACCAGGGCACCATCTTCCTCGGCGGCCCGCCGCTGGTGAAGGCGGCCACCGGCGAGGAGGTCACGGCCGAGGAGCTGGGCGGCGGCGACCTGCACGCCCGGGTCAGCGGCGTCACCGACCACCTGGCCGACGACGACGCGCACGCGCTGGCCATCGTCCGCGACATCGTCTCCACGCTGGCCCCGAGAGCCGAGCGGCCCTGGGACAGGGCCGAACCCGAGGAGCCCCGGCACGATCCGCGCGACCTCTACGGCATCGTGCCCGCCGACACCCGCCGACCGTACGAGGTGCGGGAGGTCATCGCCCGGCTCGTCGACGGCTCGCGGTTCCTGGAGTTCAAGGCCGAGTACGGCTCGACGCTGGTCACCGGCTTCGCCCACCTGCACGGGCACCCGGTCGGGATCATCGCGAACAACGGCATCCTGTTCAGCGAGTCCGCGCTGAAGGGCGCGCACTTCATCGAGCTGTGCGACCGCAGGCGCATCCCGCTGGTGTTCCTGCAGAACATCAGCGGCTTCATGGTCGGCAAGGCCTACGAGGCGGGCGGCATCGCCAAGCACGGCGCCAAGATGGTCACCGCGGTCTCCTGTGCCAGGGTGCCGAAGTTCACGGTGGTGATCGGCGGGTCGTTCGGAGCGGGCAACTACGCCATGGCCGGGCGGGCGTACTCGCCCAGGTTCCTGTGGATGTGGCCGAACGCCCGCATCTCGGTCATGGGCGGCGAGCAGGCCGCGAACGTGCTCACCACCGTCGGCAACGCCGACGCGGACGCCATCAGGGCTCAGTACGAGCACCAGGGCAACCCTTACTACTCCACGGCCCGGCTGTGGGACGACGGCGTGATCGACCCGCTCGACACCCGCACGGTCCTCGGCCTGGCACTCTCCGCGGCGGCCAACGCCCCGCTCGACCCCGTCGGCTACGGCGTCTTCCGGATGTGAGTGTGCTCATGGCCCCGTCTCTTAGTTCGCAGGCGATGTTCCGTCGCGTGCTCATCGCCAACCGGGGTGAGATCGCGGTCCGCGTCATCCGTACGCTCCGTGCGCTCGGCATCACGTCGGTGGCCGTCCACACCGCCTCGGACGCGGACGCCCGCCATGTCCGCGAGGCAGACATAGCCCTCCAGGTCACGAAATATCTGGACATGGGGGCGATCGTGGCGGCGGCCGAGGCGTCCGGTGCGCAGGCCGTACATCCCGGATACGGGTTCCTGGCGGAGAACGCCGAGTTCGCCCGCCGCTGCGCCGCGGCCGGGCTGGTCTTCATCGGCCCGCCGCCCGAGGCCATCGACGCCATGGGCGACAAGATCCGCGCCAAGGCCACCGTCTCGGCCGCCGGGGTCCCGGTGGTGCCGGGCGGCGCCGAGCCCGGCGACTCGCTGTTGTCCTGGACGGACTTCCCCGCCCTGATCAAGCCGTCGGCGGGCGGGGGCGGCAAGGGCATGGTGCTGGTCCGTTCGGCCGCCGAACTGCCCGAGGCGCTGGAGTCGGCCCGCCGTACGGCCCGCGCCGCGTTCGGTGACGAGACCCTGCTGATCGAGCGCTACGTCGAGAACCCCCGCCACATCGAGATCCAAGTCCTGGCCGACACCCACGGCAACGTCGTCCACCTGGGCGAACGCGAGTGCAGTCTGCAACGCCGCCACCAGAAGATCATCGAAGAGGCCCCGTCGCCCTTCGTCGACGCGGCGATGCGCGAGCGGATGGGCGCCGCGGCGGTGGAGGCCGCCCGCGCGGTGGGTTACGTGAGCGCGGGCACGGTCGAGTTCATCGTCGACGGCACGACCGGCGAGTACCACTTCATGGAGATGAACACCCGCCTCCAGGTGGAGCACCCGGTCACCGAGCTGGTGACAGACCTCGACCTGGTGGAGCTCCAGCTCCGGGTGGCGGCGGGCGAGCCGCTGTCCATCACCCAGGACGAGGTACGGCTGCGCGGCCACGCCGTCGAGGCCCGCGTCTACGCCGAGGACCCGTCGCGCGGCTTCCTGCCCACGGGCGGGCGGGTGCTGCGCCTGGCCGAGCCCGAGCGCGTCCGGATGGACTCCGGGCTGGTCGAGGGCGGTGTCGTGGGCAGCGAGTTCGACCCGATGCTGGCCAAGGTCATCGCCTGGGCCCCCACGCGGGAGGCGGCCTTCGGCCGGCTCGACAAGGCGCTGGCCGAGACGGCCGTGCTGGGCGTGATCACGAACGTGCCGTTCCTGCGGGCGCTCGCGGCGCACCCGGCCGTGCGGGCGGGCGAGCTCGACACCGGGCTGGTCGAGCGGGTCCTGCCCGCGCTGGTCCCCGACGCCGGGCCGCCCGACGAGGTGCTGGCCGCCGCCGCGCTGGCCTTCCACGCCGCGCCGGTGGGCTCGGATCCCTGGGAGGTCGCGGACGGCTGGCGGGTCGGCGAGCGCGCGTGGACGTCCTGGCGGCTGGAGTCACGGGACGGCGTCCACACGATCCAGGTACGCGGCCTGCCAGAAAAATCCGCAGAAATCCGCATAAATGCCACGCAAGCCCCGGCCCCGGAGTCCGTCGGCGTTGTCGTGTCCGGTGTGGCCGTTCCGGCCAGGCTCCTGGTCAGTGACGCCAAGCTGACCCTCACCCTCGCCGGCCGTACCTCCCACTACACCCACGCCCGCCACGACGACACCCTCTGGCTGGGCAGGGACGGCCAGTCCTGGGCCCTGACCCGCCACCGCATCGGCGACCCCGGCGACCGCCCCGGCGCCGCGCACGCGGGCGACGGCGTGGTCAGAAGCCCCATGCCCGGCACCGTCCTGGTCGTCAAGGTCCAGCCGGGCGACCGGGTGAGCGCGGGCCAGCCGCTTCTCATCGTGGAGGCCATGAAGATGGAACACACCGTCACCGCCCCCTGCGACGGCCAGATCACCGAGCTGCCCGTACAGGCGGGCCAGCCGGTCGACATGGACGCCGTCCTGGCGGTCGTCGCGGCGGACTCGCCGGACTTGCCGGACTCGTCGGGCTCGGCGGGGGAGTCCTGATGCGCAGGCCGTACCCGATGGAGGGTCTTCCGCACCACGTCACCGTCTACGAGGTGGGCCCGCGCGACGGCCTGCAGAACGAATCCGCGATCGTCCCGGTCGAGGTCAAGGCAGAGTTCATCGACCGGCTCGCCGACGCCGGCCACCGGGTGATCGAGGCCACCAGCTTCGTCCACCCCACCTGGGTGCCCCAGCTCGCCGACGCCGAAGAGCTGCTCACCAGGCTCGACCGGCGGCCGGGCGTCCGTTACCCGGTGCTCGTCCCGAACGAGCGCGGCCTGGACCGGGCGCTGGCGCACGACGTCGAGGAGATCGCCATCTTCGCCAGCGCCACCGAGACGTTCGCCGCCAAGAACCTGAACCGCAGCCTGAAGAGCCAGTTCGACATGTTCGAGCCGGTCGTGGCCAGGGCGCTCGACAACGGCGTCAAGGTACGCGCGTACGTGTCGATGTGCTTCGGCGACCCGTGGGAGGGCCCGACGCCGATCGCGCAGGTCGTCGCGGTCGGCGAGCGGCTGCTCGGCCTGGGCTGCCACGAGCTGTCACTCGGCGACACGATCGGCGTCGGCACCCCCGGACACGTGACCGCGCTGATCGAGTCGTTCCGCGATCCCGACAGGCTGGCCGTGCACTTCCACGACACGTACGGGCAGGCCCTGGCCAACACGCTGGCCGCGCTCCGGTCGGGCGTGCACGTCGTCGACGCCTCGACCGGCGGCATCGGCGGCTGCCCCTACGCCGAGTCCGCCACCGGCAACCTCGCCACCGAGGACCTCGTCTGGATGCTGCACGGGCTCGGCATCGACACCGGCCTCGACCTCGACAAGCTCGTGGCCACGAGCACCTGGCTGGCCGAACGGCTCGGCCGTCCCAGCCCCTCCCGCGTCGTCCAGGCCCTCGCGAAAGGCTGACCCACCATGCTCACCGACGAGTACGAAGAGCTGCGCAAGACCGTCGAGGCGTTCGCCCGCGACGTGGTGGCGCCGGTGATCGGCGACTTCTACGAGCGGGAGGAGTTCCCGTACGACATCGTGCGCCGGATGGGCGCCATGGGCCTGTTCGGTCTGCCCTTCCCCGAGGAGTACGGCGGCATGGGCGGCGACTACTTCGCGCTCTGCCTGGCCTTGGAGGAGCTGGCGCGCGCCGACTCCAGCGTGGCGATCACCCTGGAGGCCGCGGTGTCGCTCGGCGCCATGCCGATCTACCGATTCGGTACGCCCCAGCAGCGGGCGACCTGGCTCCCGGCGATGGCGGCGGGCGAGACCCTCGGCGCGTTCGGCCTGACGGAGCCCGGCGGCGGCTCCGACGTGCCCGGCGGCATGCGCACCACGGCCACGCTCGACGGCGCGGAATGGGTGATCAACGGGACGAAGGCGTTCATCACCAACTCGGGCACCGACATCACCGGCGTGGTCGGCGTCGCCGCGCTCACCGGCGAGCGGCAGATCTCCACCATCCTCGTGCCGTCAGGGACGCCCGGCTTCACGGTCTCGAAGAAGTACTCCAAGGTCGGCTGGAACGCCTCCGACACCAGGGAGCTGTCCTTCTCCGACTGCCGCGTCCCCGCCGAGAACCTGCTCGGCGAGCGCGGCCGCGGCTACGCCCAGTTCCTGCAGACGCTCGACGAGGGCCGCATCGCCATCGCCGCCGTCGGCGTCGGCCTGTCCCAGGGCTGCGTGGACGAATGCCTGCGCTACGTCAGGGACAGACGCGCGTTCGGCCACCCGATCGGCCACTACCAGGCCATCCAGTTCAAGATCGCCGACATGGAGGCCCGCGCCCACACCGCCCGCCTGGCCTACTACCACGCGGCCGAGAAGATGCTGGCCGGCGTGCCGTTCAAGAAGGAGGCGGCGATCGCCAAGCTCGTCTCCTCGAACGCCGCCATGGACAACTCCCGCGACGCGACACAGATCTTCGGCGGGTACGGCTTCATGAACGAGTTCCCGGTGGGCCGCTTCTACCGCGACGCCAAGATCCTGGAGATCGGCGAGGGCACCAGCGAGGTCCAGCGCATGCTGATCGCCCGCCAGCTCGGTCTAGGGGACCTGTGACCTGCGAATAGCCCTGTAGCGGTCATGCATGGCCGGGCTGGCGGATGGGCGTCCTCCCGTTCATGACACCGTCGAAGGCCGCGGCGTGGAAGACGATCCCGTCCTGGTATTTCATCGCCACCGGCGACCAGATCATCGTCCCGGCCGCGCAGCGGGCGATGGCCGAGCGGGCCCGCTCGAAGATCATCGAGTTCCACGGCGGCTCCCACCTCACCCTGATCTCGCACCCGGAGGCCGTGACACCGGTGATCGAAGACGCGATCTGCTCGGTGCGCTGAGCGCCGGCGTCCGAGTTCACGCTGCACTAGCCCTTCGGGTCCGGCTTCCAGTCCTGGACGAGGAGTCCGAGAAGCACCTCGTCAAGGAACTCGCCCATGACCCAGGCCGAGGAGCGCAGCACGCCCTCACGGACGAAGCCGTTGTGCTCAGCGGAGCGCAACATCGCGACGTTGTCCGACAGCGTCTCGATCTGCAGCCGCTGCAGGCCGCGCACGACGAAACCGTAGTGGCACAGCACCGCGACCACGTCGGTGCCGTAGCCCTTGCCGCGGGCGGACGGCAGCAGCCCCAGCCCGATGTGCGCGGACCGGTTGTGGTTGTCGATGCCCCACAGCAGCGCGCTGCCGATCAGCATGCCGCCGTCCAACTCCATCACGGAGAACTGGGCGAGCCCTTGCTCCTTGTCGTCCACCACGAACCGCGCGTCCTTCGAGCCGGGCGTGATCGGCCGCCACGGCTGGTCATTGGCCCGCGAAGAGGTGACCACGTCATCGCCGAGCTCGGCCTGCAGGATCGGAATATCGCCCTCGTGCCGGGCTCTGAGCCCGACCTTGCCGCCTTTCAGCATGCATGCTTCCTATCCGATCGGGCCGGCCGACGGCAAACCGATAAAGACTCCCATCTGCTGACGACGCCTCCAAGGTTGGACTAGTTCGAGGTGCCGAGCTTCTCGGCGACCGATCTGGCCACGTCCAGGGCGCCCTTGGTCAGCCTGCCCGCCGAGTCCTCGGTGACGTGCCGCTGGTAGGCGACCTGGATCACCGCGTTGCTGACCCGGACGCCGACGGTCGCGGTGGTCGGTCCCTTGCCCGTGTCACCGGGCAGCGTGTAGAGGGTGGTCCAGGAGGCGTCGCCGATGGGCGGCTCGGCGGGGGCGGAGGTTCTGGCGAGCAGGACGGCTTCCTGACGCTGTCCCACGAACTGCTCGTGCGCCGCCGTCACATCCCCCGGGAAGACCTTCACGTACACCTGGAGCCGGAACTGCATGTTGCCCGGCATCCCCGAGCCGGGCGCGAGCGTCGACCACTCGCACTCCTCGGCCTTGATCTGCGTCTTGTCCGGGAACAGCGTCAGCTTCTTGACCAGGTCCTCGTCGGTGACCGTGCACGGGTCGACGGCCTTGGTGAACGTGGCGGCCCCGGTCGGCGCGGGCTCGCTCGTGGTGGCCTGCTCGGTGGGCGAAGACTCGGTGGGTGAAGGCTCGGCCGCCCGCGTGGTCTTGACCGCTACGGGTACGGCCGTTTTGTCCGGCTGCCGGGTGAGCAGGAACAGGACGGTGAACAGCATGAGCACGACCACGGCCGACGCCCCGCTCAGGATCGCGGGCGTCACCCGCACACCGGGGCGGGACTGCTGGGTGGGAGCGGTGTGCGGCACGGCCGCGGTCGGGAAGTCTTTCCGCTGGTAGTCGTTCATCGCGCCTTCTGGAGGGTGTCGGCCACCGCGCGGGCGGTCTTGAGAGCGGTGTCCCGGAGTTGCGGGGTCACCTTCGTTCGCTTCGGATGGCTGGCCTCCACCTGGATGATCACGTTGCTGATCCGCATCCAAATGGTGGTGGTCGAGGTGTGGGTGATGCCGGCTTCCTTGTCCTGGGCGGCCGCCTCGTCGCCCGCGCTCACCGTTCTGATGCGCGAGGTCGTCACCGTCTCCTCGCTGCCGGCCTCCGAGTCGCGAGCCTGTACGGCCTGCGTGAAGGCGCGTTCGGCGGCCTTGACCTCGCTGGAGTGTTTGACCTTGAGGTTGATGGACGTGGTGTTGAGGAGCCCGCCGAGCCCGACCGACCAGTAGCACTCGCTGTCGTTGTAGACGCCGCGCTGCCGGGAGCGGGAGCCTGGCAGGACGCGCTGCGCCTGCTCGGCGGTGAGGAGCGAGCACGCCTTCGGCGGGCGGCCGAACGTGCCGTCGCCCCTGGCCAGGCCGGTCGGGGGCGCCGTGATCGTCGTGGTCGTCGTGGGAGAGGGCGCCGCGGTCGAAGCGGGCTGGGCGATCTGGGTGGCCGGTGTCGTGGCGGCGGGGGAGCCCCCGGAGCCCTCGAAGCTCCCGAAGCCCCCGGAGCCGTTGAGGAGCACGACCGCCGTGACCGCGACGGCCGTACCCGCCGCCAGGCCGCCCAGCACGTACGGTGTGCGGCGGCGCGGGCGCGACCGTACCGGGACCGTGGCGGGCGCGGTCTCGCGCGGCCGGACGGGCAGCGGGACCGCCAGTGACTCCAGGTGCGCCCTGATGGCCCGCGGGTGCGGCCGGGCGGCCGGGTTCCGGTCGAGCATGGCCAGGAGCAGGCCGCCGAGCGGGCCCGCGTTGACGGGCGGCGGCGGGGGCATCGTGAGCACGGCCGCGACGATCGCCATCGCCGAGTCGCGCTCGAACGGCGCCCGGCCCTCGGCGGCCAGGTACAGGGTGGCGCCCAGCGACCACAGGTCGGCCATCGGGCCCGACGGCTCGCCGCGCAGGAGCTCGGGCGCGATGTAGCCGGGGGAGCCCGCGACGTCGCCGGAGTGCGCAGCGGCGGCGGCCGTACCCGCGCCGGGGACGTCGTCCGTGTGCGCGGCGATGCCGAAGTCGGTCAGGACGACCTCGCCGAGATCGGTGATCATCACGTTGCCCGGCTTCACGTCCCGGTGCAGGATGCCGCGGTGGTGGGCGGCCACCAGCGCGTCGAGCACGCGCAGGCCGATCGTGGCGACGTGGCCGGGCGGCAGCGGGCCGCGGTCCTTGACCAGGTCGCCCAGGGACCTGCCCGCCAGCAGGTCCATGATGATCCAGGGCTGGCCGCCCTCGGAGATCACGTCGTGCACGGTGATGATCGACGGGTGGTTCAGCGCCGCCGCCGCCCTGGCCTCGCGCAGCGTGTCGACCAGGGCCCGCTGCTGGTCCTGGCCTGGCGGCAGCCGTACCTCCTTGACCGCGACCTCGCGGTGCAGCAGCTCGTCACGCGCCCGCCACACCGTGCCCGCGCCGCCCGCCCCGAGCGGGGCGAGCAGCTGGTAGCGTCCGGCGATCACGCGCATGGTCAGGAGGCCTTGGCGTCGAGGTTCGCGGCGAGGAACTTGGCGGCCTGCGCGGCCTTGTCCCGCAGGGCGGCGTCCTTGGCCACGTCGTGCACGAAGCGGAACTCACCCACCATGTTGCCGGTGCGGAAGAGCACGTGCACCTCGACCTCGTGCTTGTTGTTGAACTTCACCCTGGAGATCTCGTACGCGACGGCCTCCTCGCCCGCGCCGGGGATCTCGAAGACCTCGCCCTGCTTCTCGCCGGTGCCGCCCCTGCCCGCCTTGTCCTCGGCCTCCTTCTTCGCCCCGGCGACGTGCTCCTGCGCGAGCGTGGTCTCGTAACCGTCGCCCTGCGGCGGGTACAGCCAGAGCGTCAGGAACACGCTCAGCTGCTTGCCCGCCGGCGGGAAGCCCGCCGTCGCCCACGCGCACCTGAAGGCCGGGTCGGTCGACGAGGTGAGGAACGTGCCGACGAGCCGGGTGGCCTGCTCCCTGGTGAGCAGCTGGCAGGGCCGGGGGATCTTGGAGAACTTCCCGGCCGGCAGCGTGACCGCGGGGGAGGAGCTGGCCGAAGCCGAGGCCGACGCGGTCGGCGCCGCGCTGGTCGGGGCCTTGCTCGGCGCCGGTTTCGTGGTACGCGCCGCCGTCGGTGTGGTCCGCGGCGACGGTGCGGCGGAGGACGACGTGGTGAGGATGGACGTGGTGAGGATGAGCGTGACTGCGACGACGAACGCCACGACCACGGCCGCCGCCGAACCGTACGCGGCCGCGCGCGAGACCACCCACGCCGGCGCGGGCGTCCTGACGGTGGCCGCCGCGTGGCCCGCGACCCGCTCCAGCCCCCGGCGCAGCGCGCGCACGTCGGGCCGGTGGGAGGGGTCCTTGGCCAGCACGCCGAGCAGGAGCGGGGCGAGCTCGCCCGCGCGCTGCGGCGGCCTGGGCGGCTCGGTCATCACCGCGCCGAGCGTGGCCATCGCGGTGTTGCGCTGGAACGGCTGTACGCCCTCCACCGCCGTGTAGATCGTCGCGCCGAGCGAGAACAGGTCGGACGGCGGCCCCGGCGCGACGCCCTCGGTCAGGCATTCGGGCGCGGTGAAGCCGGCCGTGCCCACCGGTACGCCGCCCTGTTGGGAGGCCGCACCGGTAGGAGCGGCGATGCCGAAGTCGGACAGCAGGATGCGGCCGTCATCGGCGAGCAGCACGTTGCCCGGTTTGACGTCGCGGTGGAGCAGGCCGCGCGCGTGCGCGGAGGCCAGCGCCGACAGCACGAACAGGCCGATGGAGGCCGCCCAGGCCGCCGACATCGGCCCGCCGGTCTTGACGGCCTGGTCGAGCGAGCGCCCGCGGACCAGCTCCATGACGATCCACGGCTCGCCGTTGTCGTCGATCACGTCGTGGATGCCGACCACCGCCGGGTGCCGGATCCCGGCCGCCGCGCGGGCCTCGTGCAACGTACGGTGGCGCAGCGCGGCCTGGTCGGCGTGGGGGAGGTTCGGCGGGATCAGCACCTGCTTCACCGCCACCTCGCGGCCGATCATCGTGTCGTGCGCGCGCCAGACGATGCCCATGCCGCCACGGCCGAGCTGTTCGAGCAACTGGTAGCGGCCGCCCACGAGTCGCGGTTGGTTCATTGCCTCACTCCTGGCGGTTCAATGCCTCGGCCAGCCAGCGCGCGGCGTCGCGCGCTCCCTTGCGCAGGGCGGCGTTGTTGCCGATCTTGTTGACGTTGACATAACCGATCTCGACGTTGACGTTGCTGAGCCGGAAGATCACGGTGACGTTCTCGGCGTTGCCCTTGGGGCTGACCAGTTCGTAGCCGAACGCCTCGTCGCCGATGCCGTTGATGTCCTGGACGTTCCGGCGCTGCTGTTTGATCGGCTTGGTGAGGCCGATCTCCGGCCAGGACCACGTGATCTCCGCGTCCTGGCCGCGGATGTTGCGCAGGTTGACGTAGTGTTCCTCGGCGTCCTCCGGAACCGTGCTCCACTTGTCGGCCCCGCCGGAATCGGCCAGCACCGCGGCGGACAGCCCCTTGCCTCGGGTGGTCCACTCGCACGTGTCGCCGTCGCGCCTGCCCTTGCCCACACCGGGCGTGAGCTTGGCGACCTGGGCGGGGGTGAGCAGGGTGCACAGGTGCACGGCGGCGGTGAACTTGGGCGTCTTCTCCGGCTCCGGTTCCTTGGTGGGGGTAGGGGCGGGAGTGGAGGCGGCCGACGTGGTCGGCGCCTGCTGCTTCGTGGGCTCCGCCACGGGTTTCGCGGGGGTGTCCGCGGGCCGCAGGGCCACGAACGCGACCGTGGCCACCGCCGCCGCGACGACCGCGCCGCCGACGATGATCGGCAGCCGGTTGGCGCGCCTGGCCTTCGGCTGCGTGGCCGCCAGTGCCGGCTGACCGTCCGCTACCCGCCGCAGCAACTGCTCGGCCGCCTGCGGGACGGGTCTCTGGTACGGCTCGCGGGCCAGCATCAGCATCAGCACCGGCCCGAGGTTCCCGGCGCGCTGGGGCGGCCGGGGCGGCAGGGTCAGGGCGTCACGCAGCACCGACATGGGAGACGTGCCGACATAGGGAGCCTGGCCCTCCACGGTCGCGTAGAGCGTGGCGGCCAGCGACCACAGGTCCGACTCGGGCCCGCCGCGCTCGCCGCGTAACCTCTCCGGGGCGATGAACCCGGGTGACCCGATCAGCAGCCCCGACTCGGTGATCGTCGCCTGGTCCTCCAGCTTGGCGATGCCGAAGTCGGTCAGCACCACCCGGCCGTCGTCGGTCAGGAACACGTTGGCGGGCTTGACGTCGCGATGTTGGATGCCGTGCGCGTGGGCGACGGACAGCGCCTCCAGCACCCGCAGCCCGATCGCCGCGGTGCGCTCCGGCGACCACGGGCCCTCGGCGGCCACCGCGTCCTTCAGGTCGCGGCCCCTGAGCAGCTCCATGACGATCCACGGCCGCCCGTCCTCGGACAGCACGTCGTGAATGGTGATGATGCCCGGATGCCGCACCTGGGCGGCCGCCATCGCCTCGCGCATGGCCCGCTGGAGCGCCTCGGCCCGCTCGGCCGGTGCGAGGGACCGCGGGAGGAGCACTTCCTTGATGGCGACCTGGCGATCGAGCAGCTCGTCGTGAGCCAGCCAGATCGTGCCCATGCCACCCTGACCGAGCGCCCGTAGCACCCGATAGCGGCCTGCGATTTTGGAATCCCCCAGACCAGGCACGCTGGAGACCATAGTGTTCCGCACTTTCGGTTCGCTATATTTCCGTCCCGTACGCGGTAACAGCAGCCCATTTGTAATGATCGTCGAGTTTAGGGGTGGCCATGATCCAGGGCCCGCAGGCACCGCAGGCGCCACCCGTACCTCCGGCCTCGTACTGGCCGGACGGGGGCGGCGAGCGGCCCGTCACGTCGAAGGCGCCAGGCTGGGCCAAGGCCGTGCTGGCCGGGGCCGCTGCGGTGGCGGTGCTGGGCGGGGGGCTCATCGCGGTACGCGGCGTCGGCCAGGCGGCCGCTCCTGTCGCGCTGCCGTCACCCTCGTTCGACCTGCCGTCCGACCTGCCCTCCGACCTGCCGTCCACGCTGCCGTCGTCGCTCCCCTCGTCGTCCGGGTTGCCCTCGGCGGCGCCCTCGTCGGACGCGGCGGAGACGCCCGCGGCCACCTCCACCTTCGCGCCGCTGAAGGCGGTGCCCGAGGTGTGCGACCTGCTGCCCGCGAGCCTGACCACGCGGCTCGCGCCCAAGTCGCAGTCCGAGCCGGGCGTCCAGAAGGACGGGTACGGCGCCCTGCGCAAGGGCTGCGAGTGGACGCAGAAGTCCAAGAACATCAAGAACGGCATCCTGGAATCGCGGACCATCTTCCTGGCCGTCAACGTCTGGCCCAGTGTCGAGGACGCGCGGGACGACGCCGACTTCAACTTCGACTCGATGAAGGACATGGCCGGCACCAAGGAGGAGAACCCCGGCCTGCGGTTCCTGAGCACGTACGGTGAGATGAAGGACCTCGACGGCATCGGCGACGAGACCCATGCCATGTACACCCAGAACCTCAAGGGCACCACGAACGTCTGGGCGTACATCGTGATGGGCAACACGACGATCAACGTCCGCTACTTCGGCACCGACAACAAGGACGGCCAGATCACCGCCCAGGGCGCGAACACCAAGCCGGTCGCCGAAGACGTGCTCATGAAGGGCGCCCAGGAGGTCGCCGAACAGACTGTCAAGGCGCTGACACGCTGAGGTGATTGGACGGCGGCCACGCGACGACTTAAGGTCGTACGACATGACGTCAGACGATCTCCACATCAGGAGAGCGGAGAAGGCCGACGCGGATGAGCTGTTCGCCTTGGCCAGGGAGTTCGGGCTGACCTTCAGGCCCGAGCGCAAGGCCTTCGACGCGGCGCTGCCGCAGTTGCTGCGCGACGACGACGTCATGTTGATCGCGGCCGTGGTGGGCGGGCGGGTCCAGGGTTACCTGCTGGGGTTCGTGCACCTCACGCTGTTCGCGAACGGGCCCGTCGCCTGGGTCGAGGAGGCGATGGTGCAGAGCGGGTCGCGCCGGCAGGGCATCGGCCGGGCGTTGCTGGTGGAGTTCGAGGCCTGGGCCCGTACGAGGGAGGCCGGTTACGTGGCCATGGCGACGCGGCGGGCGCCCGAGTTCTACCACGCGCTGGGCTACGAGGCGTCGGCGACCATGTTCAGGAAGGTCCTCCGCTAGCGGTCGGTCGCGTACGTCGGGGGCGAGTCTCCGTACAGGCGATCAGATCCGCACTGACCGGCGGCGTTTTCTGTCGCCGCCGGATGGCATTCTTGGGGCGTGAGCATCCACGCGGTGAGCCCGCTGTTCGTCGGCCGCGCCGCGGAGCTGGGCGCGCTTGACGGGGCCCTGGCCGGTGCCCGGACCGGGGCGGCGGCCACCGTGCTGGTCGGCGGCGAGGCGGGGGTCGGCAAGACGCGCTTCATCAGGGAGTTCGCCGATCGGGCGGGCGACGCGATGGTGCTCGTCGGCGGCTGCCTGGAGCTGGGCACCGAGGGCCTGCCGTTCGCCCCCTTCACCGCGGTGCTGCGTGGCCTGGTGCGCGCGCTCGGCCGCGACGGCGTGGCGGCCCTGGTGCCCGGCGGCACCACGCGCGGGCTGGCCCGGCTGCTGCCCGAGTTCGGCGAGCCCGACGGCGACGGCTCCGAGGCCCGCGCCCGGCTCTTCGAGCAACTGCTCGGCCTGCTGGAGCGGCTGGCGGAGGACCGGCCGGTCGTCCTGGTCATCGAGGACGCCCACTGGGCCGACCGCTCCACCCGCGACCTGCTCTCGTTCCTGGTCCGCTACCAGCGTTCCGACGTACGGCTGCTGATCGTCGTCACCTACCGCTCCGATGAGCTGCACCGCACCCACCCGCTGCGCCCGCTGCTGGCCGAGCTGGGCCGCGTCGCCTGGGTGGCCAGGCTGGAGCTGCGCAGGCTCACCCGCAGGGAGGTCGTCGAGCAGGCGGCGAGCATCCTGGAGCGCGAGCTGTCCGACCTCGACATGGACCTGATCTACGCGCGCAGCGAGGGCAACCCGCTGTTCGTGGAGGCGCTGCTCAGCGAGTCCGGCGCCGGCGAGGCGCTGCCGGAGTCGCTGCGCGACCTGCTGCTCGCCAGTGTCGAGCGGCTGCCCGACGACACCCAGGAGCTGCTCCGCGTGGCCAGCGCGGGCGGCCAGCGCATCGAACACGACCTGCTGTCCGCCGTCGCCGGGCTGGACGACGGGGCCCTGTCCAACGCGCTGCGGCCCGCCGTGGCCGGCAACGTGCTCGTCGTGGACGGCGAAGGCTACTCCTTCAGGCACGCGCTGATCCGCGAGGCGCTCCACGACGACCTGCTGCCGGGCGAGCACACCCGCCTGCACACGCGCTTCGCCCAGGCGCTGGAGCACGACCTGTCGATCCTGCCCGCCCCGCGCGGCGCGATCGAACTGGCCCACCACTGGCACGCCGCCCACGACACCACCTGGGCGCTGGTCAGCGCCTGGCGCGCGGCCGCCGCCGCCCGTCGCTCCGCCGCCTACGACGAGCAGCACCGGATGCTGTCGCGGGTGCTGGAGCTGTGGGATCAGGTGCCCGACGCCGCGGAGCGCATCGGCACCGACCACATCAACGTGCTCCGGCAGACCGCCGTGGTCGCCCACCTGGCGGGTGAGTACGAACGCGCGATCGCCCTGACCGGTGCCGGGCTCGCCGAGCTCGACGAGGCGGCCGATCCCGTCACGGCCGCCAGGCTGCTGCGGCAACGCGGTCTCACCGGCTACGACCTCAGCCGTCCCGGCCACGTCGACGATCTGCGCCGGGCGGCTTCGCTGGTGCCCGACGACCAGCCCGGTCTGCGGGCCCAGGTGCTGGAGACTCTGGCCCGCATGCTCTACGACGGCTGGCAGGAGAAGATCTCCACGGCCCGGCTGGCCATGGAGATCGGCCACGAGGTGGGCGACGCCAACACCGAGGCGCACGCGCTGATCACCATGACCTGGGCGCGCTGCCAATTCTCCGACGTCGAGGCCAACCTGGGCGGGTTCGCCGAAGCGCGCCGCATCGCGGCCTCGGCCGAGGCCTACAACGCGATGCTGCGCGGCGCCATCTCCGAGTCCGACGTGCTGGAGGGCGCGGGGAGGCACGAACGGGCCGCCCAGGTCGCCCGCGACGGCGTCGCCGAAGCCGAACGCTACGGTTTGGCGCGCACCTCGGGCACGTTCCTGTCGATCAACCTGGCCGAGCCCCTGATGTCGCTCGGGCGCTGGGACGAGGCGCTGGAGGTGATCGAGCACGCTCTGGAGCTCACGCCGCCGCCGCCCTACCGGGCCAGCCTGCAGGGGATCGCCTCCGACATCGCGCTCGCGCGCGGGCGGATCGATCAGGCCGAGGAGCTGTTCGCGGCCTCGCGCAGCGTGCTGATGCGCGGGCGGTTCCGCGACCAGAACGTGCTGCCGCACGCCTGCAGAGAGGTCGAGCTGCTGCTGGCGCGGGGGCGCCTGGACGAGGCGCGGGAGGCGGCGGCTCGGACACTGCGCGAGCAGGATCTGCTGGCCAGTCCGCGTTACGCGTGGCCGGTGCTGGTGACGTTCGCGCGGTTGGGCGGGGAGATCGGGGCGGAGTTGCGGTCGGTCGCGGAGTGGCTCGCGGTCGCTGGCGACTACCAGCAGGCTCTGCGACTCACCTACATGGCTCTGGCGGGCCTGTCCGAGGCTGACCTGGAGTCCGGCGCGGGATCGGGTGCTGGCTCGGGTTCTGGGGCCGGTCTCGATGGCGCGCGGGTCAAGGCGTGGGACACGGCCGTGGAGGCTTGGGCGGAGCTGCGGCAGCCATACTCCGAGGCTCAGACGCTGGAGGGCGCCGCCCGAGCGGCGCTGGAGGCCGGTGATCGGCAGGGGGCGAGGGTCAGGCTGGCCAGGGCCCGTGAGCTGGCCGAGCAGCTCGGTGCGACGCCGCTGGCCGAGCGGCTGGACGCGGTCGCGCGGCGGGGGCGTGTCGCCGTCGCCGACGAGCCGGCGCCCGACGGGCCGCCGCTGGGGCTGACGGCGCGTGAGCTGGAAGTGCTGCGGTACGTGGCCGAGGGGCGCAGCAATCGGGAGATCGCGGGGGAGCTGTTCATCGCGGTCAAGACCGTGAGCGTGCACGTCTCCAACATCCTGGCCAAACTGGGCGTCGCCTCCCGTGGCGAGGCCGCCGCCGTGGCCCACCGGATCCGGCTCTTCGCCGCGGAGTGATCGGGCTTCACGAAGGCCGCTGGGCCGCGACGTCAACCGGCCGCCGGTCCGCTGCGGCCCGGCGGGGTCGGTCACGCGGTCAGCCGGTGAGCTGGGCTTCCAGGCGGTAGCCGTCGACCGTGACGTACACCTGGTCGCCGGCGCGGGCGTTGAGGCGCATGAGGACCGGCTGGAGCGAGTCGAACACCGGCTGGTGCCCCTGCCAGACCAGCACGATGGCGTTGTCTCCCGGGCCCGTGACCGACAGGAGGGTGCCGGGGCGCATGCCGAGCTGCGTGGCGTACCCCTCGGGCACCGGGACCGGACCGCCCCGGAGGTGTTCGTTGGTGACCTCGATGCGCTGCCAGCGGCGCGGGTCCGACGAAGGGCTCGGCGGCGGGGGCGGCGGGGTGGCGGGAGCGCCCGCGAGCGTGCCCGGCAGCATCGCGGACCGGCCGCCCGAGAGGGCGGACAGCGCGGCGAGGGCCGCCGAGGGGTCGATGGACTTGCTCTCGGCCTCGGGGATGGGCTGGCCGCCCCTGTGGTGGTGGCCGTTGGCTCCCGGGGTACGGCGGGGGAGCGGCAGAGCGGGTGACGGGGCGGACGCGACGGGGCCCGACGTCTCCGGCAGCGCGTCGAGCCAGGCCTTGGCCGAGTGCGCGCGGATGCCCAGCTCGCTGAGCAGTTCCACGACGTCGGCGTCGGCGGGCTGGCCGGACAGCAACTGCCTGGTACGGGCCTGCAGGCCGTGAAGATCGCCCACCACCAGCCAGCCGTCCTGGAGGCGGCGGTCGGGCATCAGCGTCACGAGCACCCGCCAGAGCGGCGTACGCAGCGACGGGACCATCACCGGGTGGGCCGGGTCGGCGCCGATGAGCTGATCCTGGGTGGCGGCCGCGCCGAGCCACTCCGTCAGCCGGAACATGTGCCCGGTGACCGGCGCCGACTCCGACGAGCGCAGCCAGTGCAGCACGCGCTCCTCGGCCGTCCGCTGCGCCTGGGAGAGGATGTCCCGGTCGACGAGCATCTTGTGGGCGAGCGTACGCAGGCTGACGGGGTCTTCGGCGAACAGGCGGTGTACGGCCACCGCGAGGGCCAGCTTGTCCAGGCTGCGGAACAGGCTGTCGACGACCCGGACCATGGCGTGGTCGGTCTCGGAGGGGGCGGGCGTCGCCGGTGTGGCATTGCCGGCCGGCACCGGGGCGCCGTACGTGCTGCCGTTGCCCGGAGCGCCCGCCGCCGGGACGGGACCGGTGTGGGTGTCCGTGTTCGGGGTGCGGGGCGTTTTGCCCAGGTCGCCCGGGAAGCCGCCTCCGGGAAGCGATCCCGTGCCGGCTCCGGTGGATGATCCGTTGCCTGTGGGCGTTCCGGTGCCTACGAGTGGTCCGACAGCGGGGAATTGCCCGGTGCCTGTGACGGATCCGGGCGCGAACAGTCCGGCGGCCGGGTTCGGCCCGGTTTGGGGTTTCCCGCCGGGTTCGGTGCCCGGGAGGGGACTCTGCTGGGTCGGTCCGTCAGCACGGTCGGCGACGGGCCCGGTGTGCGGGCCGCCTGAGGCGACCGGGCTGCCAGGGGCGAGCGGGCCACCGGGGGCGAGCGGGCCACCGGGGGCGAGCGGGCTGCCAGGGGCGACCGGGCCGCCGGAGGTGAGCGGGCCGCCGATGGGCGGCGTGCTGGCCTGCGGGGCGGCGGTGGGGTGCGGACCGGCGGTGGGGTGCGGGCCCGTGCGCGGACTGGCAGTAGCGTGCGGGCCAGTGTGTGGGCCTGCGGTGGGGTGTGGGCCGGTGCGATCGGGGCCCGCGTTGCCTGGGACGCTGGGGCCTGGGACGTTGGCGCCTGAGGCGTTGGGGCCGGAGACTCCGGGTCCGGGGAGGCCGGTGCCCGGGAAGCCGCCGCCCTGCTGGTTGGCGCCGGGAGGATTAGCGATGGGGGCGTTCGTGTCCTGGCGGGCCGCCTGGGGGCCGGACTGGGGCTGCGGAGCGGCCAGCGGCTGCGCGCCGGTCGTGGGCTGCGAGCTGCCCTTGTTCTGCGCCTGGAATGAGCCGGTCTGCGCCGGTCCGCCCTGCGCGGCGAATGAGCCGGTCTGAGCTGGTCCATTCGGTGCGGCGAACGGGCCGTTCTGAGCCGGTCCGCCCGGCGCGGGGGATGAGCCGGTTTGAGCCGGTCCCTTCGATGCGGGGAATGAGCCGGTCTGGCGGGCGGCCCCGCTCTGAGCGGCGAAGGAGCCTGTCTGGGGTCCGCCTTGATCAGCGAAGGAACCCGTCTGGGCAGCGGCCTGGCCCGGGAAGGAGCCGGTCTGGCGTTGAGGGGTGCCGTTCTCGTGGGCTACAGGGTGCGGACCGGTGTGTGCCGGGCTCTGGACCGGGCCGCCGTCGCGCTGGCCGGGTACCGTGCCGCGCTGGAGCGGACGGGTCACCTCTGGGTGGTTCTGTGCCGGACGGACCGGCTGCCGGCTCTGTCCCGGGTGAGCACCGGGCCGGGCCTGTGCCGGGGGGGCCGCCTGCTGGGCGGACTGGCCGGGTTCGCGTTGGATCGGGATACGGCTGAGCACCTCGCGGAACACCGAGCCGATCACCACTTCAGGCGTGGCCGAGGGGGTGCCCAGGTCGCCGGGCGAGAGGCGGCGCAGTCGCTGCCAGCCTCCCAGGCCGGTGATCGCCGTCCTGGTGGCCTCCGGCCAGCCGGGCAGCGCCGGGTCGATGTGGTGCACGGTCAGCGCGGGCAGGAGGTCGGCGAGTGCCAGGTGGTCCCAGCGGGAGGAGGCCAGCAACGCGAGCCGGTCGCAGATCCAGTCGAGTCCGGCCGTACCGAGAGCCCTCGACAGGGCGACGGACGACCACCACCCGGCGGGCAGGCGCGGATCGCCCAGCGCCTCCGCGACTTGCTGGGGACGGCTCCAGCGCAAGGCAGGGACCAGGTCGCTCAGGCAGATCGATGACTCGACTTCCATCGGCGGACCTTATCCTCCCCAGTGAGCCGCGTGTTGCTACTCAATACGCATGTGGTTAATGGTGCAGCCTACGCGGCAAGCTATCAATCAGTGTGAATAGGGTAAAGAAGGTTCAGCTCCAAACCGTACCGTGGCCGACCGCCCACCAGGGCCACACACTCGGCTCCGGCCCGGCATCCGGCCTCCAAAGACTGCCCCTCACCGGCGCCGTTCAATCTTGCTGTGAGATATCCCGCAGCGAACGCATCGCCCGCTCCCGTCGAGTCCACGACATCCGCTGGAACCCCAGCTGTCGCAGCCGTCACCGTGCCGTCCGAAGCTGCCAGCGCACCCTGGGGTCCCAGCTTGACGATCGCGGTGCCGTACCTCTCGCTGAGCAGTTCGGCGGCGCGCTGAGGGGTCGGCGCTCCGGTGAGCAGGAGGGCCTCGTCCCGGTTGGGGATGATGAGGTCGGCGGGGGCGGATTCGCGCAGGAACCGGGCGATGCCGAACTCGTGCAGGAAGCCGGTCGAGGCGGGATCCACGCTGACGGCCACCCCGGCGGCGCGGGCCTCGGCCATGGCGAGCCTGGCCAGCCGCAGCCCCGGCTCGGCGAAGAGCGTGTAGCCGGACAGGTGCAGGCGGCCCACGCCGTCGAGCAGGGAGCCGTCCCAGTCCTCGGCGGAGATCCGGCCGCCCGCGCCCCGGTTGGTGAGGAACGAGCGTTCGCCGGTCCGGTCCACCATGGCGATCACGATCGCCGTCGGATGGTCGGGGTCGACGCGTACGTGCGGGCGCACCCCGGTCTTGATCAACTCGGTGGTGTGCCACTCACTGCTGTCGTAGCCGAGCCGGGCCAGCAGTCGTACGTCGGCGCCCAGGTGGGCGGCCCAGGAGGCGGTGTTCGCGCCCGAGCCGCCGGGACGGAGCACGATGTCGGCGGCCGTGTCGGTGCCCGACATGACCGGCGAGTCGTGCAGGGCCACCACATCGGTGACGACGTCGCCGATGACCAGGAGGCCGGTGCCGGTCACGCTCGTGACCAGGAGAGCGCAATCTGGGCCGCGAGGGTGACGTTGCCGCGGACCGCGGCCAGGTTCGCCTCCAGGGAGGCGCCGCCGGTGCCGTCCACCAGGTAGCCGAGGAGGAACGGGGTGATCTTCTGCCCGGTCACGCCCTCGCGGTCGGCGGCGGCCAGCGCCTCGCTCAGCACGCGGTCGTGCAGGGCCGGGTCGAGCTGCTTGTCCACCGGGATGGGGTTGGCGACGATCAGCGCGCTCTCCTGGCCGCCGAACGCGTCCTGACCGCGCATGATGGCCGCGGCCTCGTCGGCCGACTCGATCCGCCAGTCGATCGGCTCGCCGGAGGAGTGCAGGTAGAAGCCGGGGAAGGTGTCCGTACGGTATCCCGCCACGGTCACGCCGCGGGTCTCCAGGCGCTGGAGGGTCGCGGGCACGTCCAGGATCGACTTGACCCCGGCGCACACGATGGTGATCCGGGTACGCGCGAGCGTGTCGAGGTCGGCCGACTCGTCCTGTGCCTGGCTCCAGCCACGGTGCACGCCGCCGAGCCCGCCGGTGGCGAAGATCCGGATGCCCGCGCGGGCCGCCAGGAACGAGGTGGCCGACACGGTCGTCGCACCGCTCGCCTTCAGCGCCGCCGCCACCGGCAGGTCGCGCTGGCTCAGCTTGCGCAGGTCCGACTCGGTCGCGATGCGTTCGAGCTCCACGTCGTTCAGGCCCACGTGGGCGACGCCGTCGAGCACCGCGATCGTGGCCGGTACGGCACCCGCCGCCCTGACGATGTCCTCCAGCTCCCGGGCGACCTCCAGGTTGCGCGGCTGCGGCAGGCCGTGCGAGATGATCGTGGACTCCAGGGCCACGACGGGAGCGCCGGTGGCGAGGGCTTCGGCGACCTCGTCGGACGGCCGGAGGATGGGGTCGGCGGCGCGGTGCATGCGGGTTTCGTGCTCCTTCGTAGGGCGGCTTCATGGAACGGTCTACTTTACGAAGTTTGTTCCCATTAAGCACGTTACGGAGGGACGGGTCGCACGTCCACCGATGATCACACGAGAAGCATGACACCCGCGAGCGAGACGGCCCCGACCAGGCCGGTGGCAATGGCGCCGAGCAGCAGTGCGCGCCCGCCCTTGACCAGTATGCGGGCGTCGATCCCCGTACCGAGGCCGAACAGGGCGGCGGCCATGAGGACGTTCGTGACCTGGGGGATCGCGCTGGTCACGACGTCGGGGACCAGGCCGGTGCTGCGCAGCGCCACCATCGCCAGGAACCCGGCCACGAACAGCGGGATGACCGGTGGCCGCTTGGACCGGCCGGGAGCATCGGGTCCGGCGTGGCGGCGGCGGTAGGAGGTCAGGGCGACGATCGGGGCGAGGAGGATGACGCGCCCCAGCTTGACCGTGACGGCGGTGACCAGCACGCCCGAGGCGGCCCCGATGGCGGCCACCTGGGCCACCTCGTGCACGGCGGCCCCGGCCCACACGCCCAGCTGCGTCGGTGACAGCCCGAGCCAGGACGCCGCCAGCGGCAGGAGGGCGATGGCGGTGGTGCCGTACAGGACGACCACGCTGAGCGCGCTGGCCGCCTCATCGTCGGAGGAGTCGTCGGTGCTCTCGCGCATGGCCGCGATCGCGGCGGCGCCGCAGATCGAGACGCCGGTGGCGACCAGCAGCGACGTGCCCGGCGTCAGGCCGAGACGGCGGCCGATCAGCGGGGTCAGCGTGAACGTGACGCCGGTCGCCAGCACCACGACGGCCACCGTCCGCCACCCCAGCGCCAGTACCTGCGGCACCGCGATCTGCAGGCCGAGCAGCACGATCGCGGTACGCAGCACCCGCTTCGCGACGAACCGCAGACCGGGCTTGAGCCGCTCGCCCACGCCCACCAGGTTCGCCAGCGCCGCGCCCGACACCACGGCGACGACCGCGGGGCTGAGCACGGGCACGAAGTGGTTCACGACCAGCGCGAACACCACCGCCAACGCCGCCGCGCCGACGCCAGGCAGCCGATCATCAAACCGACGGCCGCGTAGGAGACGGCCGCCGAGCGGACTGTGGTCGCTCGGACGGCCGCCGCTCGGGCGGTCACCAGGTGGGTGGTCGCCGAGTTGGTCACCACCCGGGCGACGATCACCGGGCGGACGATCGTGCGGCACTCGGGCGGTGAAGGACATGATCCCAGTGTTCTGAGTGCCGGGAGGGCTCGGTAGCCATCCGTTGCCTGGTAGGTCATAGCCTGTGGCTATGAGTACGCTGCCGGATCTCGACTCGCTGAAGCTCCTGGTCGACGTGGGCGAGCTGGGCAGCCTGGGGCAGGCGGCCAAGGTCGCGGGCATCGCCCAGCCGTCGGCCAGCAAGCGGATCGCGCACCTGGAGCGCCGCCTGGGCCTGCCGCTGCTGGAGCGTACGCCGCGCGGGTCCACGCTGACCGCCGAGGGCAAGATGGTGGCGGGCTGGGCCGCGCAGGTGCTCGCCGCCGCCCAGGAGCTGATGCGCGCCGCCCAGGCGGTACGGCACAGCGGGGCGGCCCATCTGCGGGTGGCGGCGAGCATGACGGTGGCCGAATACCTGGTGCCGCGCTGGCTGGGCGAGCTGCAGAACCGGGAGCCGGGCGTCCAGGTCGGCCTCGACGTGGTGAACTCCGCCGACGTCGCCGCCCGGGTGCTGGCAGGGGAGGTGGAGCTGGGCTTCGTCGAGGGGCCGAGCGTGCCCGAGGGGCTGGCCAGCCGCGTGGTGGGCACCGACCGGCTGGTGGTCGTGGTGGCGCCGGGGCATGCCTGGGCGCGACGCCGTACCGCGCTCAAAGGGGCGGAGCTGGCCGCCACGCCGCTCGTCGTGCGTGAGCCCGGGTCGGGCACGAGGGAGACGCTGGACGTGGCGTTCAGGAGCCTGCACCGCGCCAGCCCGCGGCTGGAGCTGGGCTCGAACTCGGCCGTCAAGGGCGCCGCCCAGGCCGGCTCGGCGCCCGCGGTGCTCAGCGGGTACGCCGTGGAGGCGGAGGTGGCCACGGGGCGCCTGGTCGAGGTGCCGCTCGCGGGCCTGAACCTGGTCAGGAACCTGCGCGCGGTGTGGCGCCGCGGCCGCACACTCGCCGCCCCGGCGGCCACCCTCCTGGCGATCGCCAGCCGCCCATGAGCACACTTGTCGCCGAGAGCACCCGACTCGCCGAGAGCACCCGACTCGCCCAGAGCACCCGACAGAAAAGGTCCGCCCATGACGAGCCCGTCCAGCCACGCCACCGACGCGAAGCTCGCGGTGACCGGCGTCACCGGCAACCTCGGCGGGCGCGTCGCCCGGCGGCTCGCCGCCGCCGGCACCCCGCAGACCATGGTGGTCCGCGACCTGGACCGCGCCCCGCGGCTGCCCGGGGCCACCGCGGTCCGCGGCGGTTTCGGCGAGCGTGACGCCCTCGTGCGGGCCCTGGACGGCGTCGACCGGGTCCTGATGGTGTCGGCCTCGGAAACGCCCGACCGCCTCCAGCAGCACCGCACCTTCGTCGACGCCGCCGCCGAGGCCGGCGTCGCCCACCTGGTGTACATCTCCTTCTACGGGGCCGCCCCCGATGCGACGTTCACCCTCGCCCGTGACCACTGGGCCACCGAACAGCACATCCGCGCCAGCGGCCTGGCCTTCACCTTCCTGCGCGACAACCTCTACGCCGACTTCACGCCGGCCCTGGTCGGTGACGACAACGTCATCCGCGGCCCCGGCGGGCAGGGCCGGGCCGCGGTCGTCGCCCAGGACGACATCGCCGACGCCGCCACCGCCGTACTGCTCCATGCTCCCGAGCACGCCGGAGCCACCTACGACCTGACCGGCCCGCAATCCCTCACCCTCGCCGAAATCGCCGCGATCCTGTCGCAGGCGACCGGCCGCGCCATCACCTACCACCCCGAGACGGTGGAGGAGGCCTACCGATCCCGCGCCTCCTACGGCGCCCCTGACTGGCAGGTCGATGCCTGGGTCTCCACCTATACCGCCATCGCCGGCGGCGAACTCGACGGAGTCAGCGACGCCATCCCTCGGCTGACCGGCAACCCGGCCACTCAGCTGTCCGATGTCGTTTAGGAGTCAGATGGGCTGCTCACCGTCCGAGGTTCGCGCATGGTCCGGCTGGCCCGACGGCGGGGTTGCCCCAGGCCGGTGATCGTGTCGTCATGCCTTGGCACCTTACGGCGGCGATCAATCGGTATGGTGCGGATATGGGGTCCTATGACGTCGTTGTCGCGGGTGGCGGGCACAACGGGCTGGTGGCGGCCGCCTACCTGGCGCGGGCCGGGCGGCGGGTGCTGGTGCTGGAGCGGCTCGGGTACGTAGGCGGCCTGGCGATCTCCGCGCGGCCGTTTCCGGGCGTGGACGTACGGCTGTCGCGCTACTCCTACCTGGTCAGCCTCCTGCCCACCGAGATCATCCGCGACCTGGGGCTCCGCCTCGACCTGCGCCGTCGCCGCTACTCCTCCTACACGCCCCACGGCGACACCGGCCTGCTCGTGGACGACGGCGACGAAGGCGCCACCGCCGCCTCGTTCAGGGCCGTCACCGGAGGCGACGCCGACCATCGGGCGTGGGGGGAGTTCTACGGACTGACCGCCGGGGTGGCCCGGGTCCTGGCGCCCACCTTGCTCGAACCCCTGCGTACCCCCGCCGAGATCGAACGCCTGGTGGGCGCCGAGGCGTGGCGGGACATGTTCCAGCGGCCGATCGGGCAGGTCGTGGACGAGCGGTTCCGCGACGACACCGTGCGTGGCGTGGTGCTGACCGACGCGTTGATCGGCACGTTCGCCGACCCCGCCACGGACCTGCTGGCCAACCGGTGCTTCCTCTACCACGTGATCGGCGACGGGACCGGCGACTGGAACGTGCCGGTCGGCGGGATGGGCGCGGTGTCCGGGGCGCTCGAAGCGGCCGCCAGGCAGGCGGGGGCCGAGATCAGGACCGGTGCGGAGATCATCGGGATCTCGCCGTCGGGTGAGGTGGCGTTCCGCACCGACGACGGCGAGCACACGGTCACGGGGCGGCACGTGCTGGTCAACCTGCCGCCGGCCGTGCTCGACCGGCTGCTCGGCGCGACGCCGGAGGTGCCCGAGGGTGCCCAGTTGAAGGTCAACATGGTGCTGAGCAGGCTGCCGCGGCTCAAGGACGCCTCGGTGGACCCGCGAGCGGCCTTCAGCGGTACGTTCCACATCAACGAGAGCCGCGACCAACTGGCCAGGGCCCACGCGCAGGCGGTCCGGGGCCGGATCCCGGATCTGCCGCCCGCCGAGGTCTACTGCCACTCGCTGACCGACCCGTCGATCCTCGGCCCCGATCTGCGGGGGCGGGCGGAGACGCTGACGCTGTTCGGGCTGCACATGCCTGCCCGCCTATTCCGGGAAAATCCGGATAAGGCGAGGGATGAGGCGCTCAAGGCCACCCTGGCGTCCATCGACAGCGTCCTGGCCGAGCCCATCGAGGGCTGCCTCCTGCGCGCCCCTGACGGCACGCCCTGTATCGAGGCCAAGACGCCGGTGGACCTGGAGAACGAGGCGGGCCTGCCCGGCGGCCACATCTTCCACCGGGATCTGAGCTGGCCGTACGCGGAGGAAGGCGGCTGGGGGGTGGAGACGGCGCACGAGCGGATCCTGCTGTGCGGCGCCGGCGCCCGGAGAGGTGGCGGCGTCAGCGGCATCCCCGGCCACAACGCGGCGATGGCCCTACTGGCCTGAAGGCGGGCTCGCGGACGGCCCCGCGGACGGCCCCGAGGACGGGCTCGCGGACGGGCCTGAGGGCGGGCTCGCGGATTCGCTCGACGGTTCGTGGTCCGAGACCAGCCGGACGGCCACGGTCATGGCCGCGGAGGCCAGCTCGGCCGGCGGCAGGTCCATGCCGAATATCTCCGGCACCGTGGCCAGGATCAGCGCGAACACCGCCAGCCGCGCCTCGAACTGCACGATCACGTCGCCCCCCGGCCGACTCAGCGCCGACAGCAACGTGATGATGCGTTTCTGCATCTGGTCGCCCACAGACGTCTCGGCGAACGCCCCCTGGTTCATCTGCGCGAACCGCATCAGCGGCCGCCACTGGTCGTCCAGCAGCCCGGCGATCCGCCGCAGGATCTCCTGCCGGGCCTCGAACGTGTCCGGTTGCGCCCGCGCCCACTCCCCGAGCTCGTCGAGCGAGGAGATGAACCCCTCGGCGATGCTGGCGAGGATCTCCTCTTTCGTGCGGAAGTGGTAGTAGAGCGCCGGCCTGGTGATCTCCAGCCGCTCCGCCACCTCCTGCAACGTGGTCTTGTCGTAGCCCCGCTCGGCGAACAGCTCCATCGCGACCCGCTGGATCCGCTCACGTGTGTCGGTCCGCCGCCCTGCCATTCCGCTCCCGTCCACTTGACGGCCGGGCTCTCCATTGCTTACTTTCGTGTAAGTAAGCAATGCGAATCCGGCTTTGTAGGGAGCAAGACTATGACCCCATCCTTCCCCGTCCCGCGCACCTGCCCCTACGCGCCGCCGCCCGAGTACGAGCGGATGCGCGAGGAGGCGCCGCTCGTGCGGGCATCCCTGCCCAACGGCGACGTCTGGCTGGTCACCAGGTACGCCGAAGCCAGGCAGGTACTCAACGGCCAAGGCATCAGCACCAGCCCCGCCACCCCTGGCCACCCGAACAACGCTTTCACCGCCGAGGAGCCCACCCAGGAGCAGCGCGAGGTCATGGAACGGTTCAGGGTCGGCCAGTTCATCGACATGGACCCGCCCGAACATGGCCGCTACCGGCGCCTGCTCATCCCCGAGTTCACCGTCAGGCGCGTCAAGGAGATGCGGCCCGGCATCCAGCGGACCGCCGACCTCCTCATCGACGACATGCTCGCCAAGGGCCCGGAGGCCGAGCTGGTCGCCGACTTCGGCCTGGCGCTGCCGTCGCTGGTCATCTGCCAGTTGCTCGGCGTGCCGTACGCCGACCATGAGTTCTTCCAGTCGCGTACCCGCATCATGGTGGCCAGCGACGACCCGCAGGCGGGCTTCGCCGCGATCATGGAGATCAAGGGCTACCTCGACGATCTCGTCACGGAGGCGGCGAAGCAGCCGAAGGACGACCTGCTCGGGCGGCTGATCACGGCGGGGGAGGTGAACCACGACGAGATCGTCGGCATGATCTCGCTGCTGCTCATCGCGGGCCACGAGACCACCGCCAACATGGTCCCGCTCGGTGTTCTCACCCTGCTGCGCAACCCCGGCCAGCTGGCCAGGCTGCGGGAGGACCCGGGACTGTGGCCGATGGCGGTCGAGGAACTGCTGCGTTACCTCTCGATCGTCGACTGGGTGGCCTTCGACCGGGTGGCCGTGGAGGACCAGGAGATCGGCGGCCGGCTCGTCAGGAAGGGTGAGGGCATCTTCGTGCTCGGCGCCTCGGCGAACAGGGACGAGCGGGCCTTCGAGCGGCCGGACGAGTTCGACATCGACCGCGGCGCCCGACACCACGTCGCCTTCGGTTACGGCGTGCACCAATGCCTCGGCCAGAACCTGGCCAGAGCCGAACTGGAGATCGCCTACCGGACGTTGTTCGAGCGCATCCCGTCGCTGCGTCTCGCGGTGCGCGAGGAGGAGGTTTCGTTCAAGTACAGTCAGGTCATCTTCGGGGCGAATGCCATGCCCGTCACGTGGCGGGACTCATGAAACACCCCCGAAACCGTTCATAGCGTTTTCATGATGGGGCCTTAGCTTAAGAGCATGAGTGAGCCTGCACGATTGCTGGTGGTGGACGACGAGCCCGCGTTGCGCGAGGCGCTGCAGTCGAGCCTCGAATTCGAGGGCTACAAAGTCGTCACAGCGAACGACGGACAGGCCGCGCTCGACGAGGTGGCGCGCGAGACGTATGACGCGGTGCTGCTCGACGTCATGATGCCGCGCCTCGACGGGCTGACCGCCTGCCGCAGGCTCAGGGCCACGGGCAACCACATCCCCGTACTCATGCTGACCGCCCGCGACGCGGTCGGCGACCGGGTCTCCGGGCTCGACGCGGGCGCCGACGACTACCTGGTCAAGCCGTTCGAGCTCGACGAGCTGCTGGCCAGGGTCCGCGCCCTGCTGCGGCGGGGCGCGATGCACGCCGGGGCCCCCGAGGTCACGCTGAGCTACGGCGACCTGCGCATGGACCCCGACACCCGCGAGGTGACCAGGGGCGAGCGGCGGCTGGACCTCACCAGAACCGAATACCTGCTGATGGAGCTGTTCCTGTCGCATCCGCGCCAGGTGCTGACCCGCGAGCAGATCCTGGGCGAGGTGTGGGGGTTCGACTTCGAGCCGACGTCCAACTCGCTCGACGTGTACGTGATGTACCTGCGGCGCAAGACCGAGGCCGGTGGCGAGGCGCGGGTGATCCACACCGTCCGCGGAGTGGGATACACGCTGCGAGCAGCGCTGTGAGGAAAGGTAGTCTGCGCTCCCGGATGACCATCCTGGTCGCGGCGGCGGTGGCGATCGCGGTGGCGATCTCGGCTGTGGGCTGCTGGTACATCGTCCGCAGGGAGCTGTCCTGGCAGCTGAACGAGGCACTGAAAGAGATCCATGTGCCGCCGGACGCCATGCAGAGAGCGGTGCGGCAGTGCTCGGACCAACCCGTCGACGACGGGCCCGACAACGGACGCCCGGCTTTTCGCGAGCCGATGCAGATCGTCTTCCCCGACGGCACCCGCTGTGTCATGGGCAACACCGCGATCAAGGTCACGCCGCACGACAAGGCCATCGCCGCCTCGTACCCCAGCGCCACGGACTCCTACGACGGCCACCTCGACGACGGCACCCTGGTGCGCGTGGTCACCACCAACGTCGACAAGGGCGCGGCGCTCGTGGTGGCCAGGCCCCTGGCGGAGCTGAACGGCACGCTGCGCAACCTGGTGCTCATGCTCGCCGGCGTGGCGGCGTTCGGCGTGCTCCTCGCCGCCGCGGCCGGTCTGCTGGTCTCCCGTACGGCACTGCGTCCCGTCGGCCGTCTCACCAAGGCTGTCGAGCACATCGCCAGAACGGAGGATCTCAATACCCGCATCCCGGTGCGGGGCAATGACGAGATCGCCCGCCTGAGTGCCTCCTTCAACGCCATGACCACGGCTCTGACCGGATCGCGTGAACGTCAGCAGCAGCTCGTCGCCGACGCCGGACACGAGTTGCGTACCCCGCTGACCACCCTGCGTACCAACATCGACCTGCTGCTGCGCAGCGAGCAGACCGGCCGCAGCCTCGACCCCGGCGCCAAGCAACGGCTGCTCGTCAACGTCAAGGCCCAGTTCGCCGAGCTGTCCGCGCTGGTCGGCGACCTGCTCCAGCTCGCCCGCGGCGACACCGACCACGAGCCGCACATCGAGCTCGAGTTCAGCAACGTGGTCCGGGCCGCCGCCGAGCGGGCCCGGCTGCGCGGGGCCGCGGTCGCCACGGATCTGGCCCCCTGGTACGTCGTCGGCAGTCCCGCCTCGTTGGAACGTGCCGTGCTCAACCTCATCGACAACGCCGCCAAGTTCAGCCCGGACGGCGAGGTCCAGGTGACCTTGCGCCAAGGCGAGCTGACCGTACGCGATCACGGACCCGGCATCCCCGAGGAGGACCTGCCGCATGTCTTCGAGCGCTTCTGGCGTTCGCCGGCGGCGCGTGGCCTGCCCGGCTCCGGGCTCGGGCTGGCGATCGTCGCGCAGGCCGTGGCCGAGACAGGGGGAAAGGTGCGCCTGGAGAACGCCCCCGGCGGCGGCGCGATCGCGATCGTCGAACTTCCCGGGAATCTCACCCCGCACTCATAATCGGCTAAGTCCTGTTAAAGACCCGAACGGTGAGATTCGAGTCATGCACACAACAGTCAAGACCCGCCTGGTCGAGGTGGTCGTCCCGGTCTACAACGAGCAGCGGGCCCTGCGTGACAGCATCGGCCGGCTGCACGCCTACCTGTCGGGCACCTTCCCCTACGACTACCGCATCACGATCGCGGACAACGCCAGCACGGACAACACCTGGCAGCTGGCCATCGAACTGGCCGCCGAACTGCCCCACGTGCGGGCCGTACACCTGGACGGCAAGGGACGCGGGCGGGCGCTGCGCCAGGTGTGGTCGGAGAGCGACGCGGACGTCGTCAGCTACATGGACGTCGATCTGTCCACCGACCTCGACGCGTTCCTGCCGCTGGTGGCCCCGCTGCTGTCGGGCCACAGCGACCTGGCCATCGGCACCAGGCTGGCCAGGACGTCGCGGGTGGTGCGCGGGCCGAAGCGCGAGTTCATCTCCCGCGCCTACAACCTGCTGCTCCACCTCATGGGCGCCAGGTTCTCCGACGCCCAGTGCGGGTTCAAGGCCGTGCGCACCGAGATCGCGCAGGCGCTGCTGCCCGCCGTCGAGGACGAGCAGTGGTTCTTCGACACCGAGCTGCTGCTGCTCGCCGAGCGGCACGGGCTGCGCATCCACGAGGTGCCCGTCGACTGGGTGGACGACCCCGACAGCCGGGTGGACGTCTTCCAGACCGCCAAGGACGACCTGCGCGGCCTGGCCAGGGTGGCCCGCAAGACGCTGTCCGGCGCGGCCCGCATCCCGGTGCCCGCCCGTGTGTCGCAGGCCCAGCTGCCGCGCGGCATGGCCGCGCAGCTGCCCAAGTTCGCCGTCGTGGGCGTGGTGAGCACGCTGGCGTACCTGCTGCTGTTCTCGGGGCTGCGGCAGATGATCCCGGTGCTCGTGGCCAACGCGATCGCGCTGCTGGTGACCGCCGTGGCCAACACCGCCGCCAACCGCCGCTTCACCTTCGGCGTGACCGGGTCGGCCGGGGCCATGCGGCAGCAGTTCGAGGGCCTGATGGCGTTCCTGGTCGGGCTGGTGCTGACCACCGGCAGCCTGGCTTTGCTGCCCGACACCGTCTCCCACGGCGTGGAACTGGTCGCGGTCGTCCTGGCCAACGCGCTTGCCACGCTGGTCCGCTTTCTCCTGCTGCGTGTCTGGGTCTTCAACCCGAGCCGGAGGACGTCGTGACCATGACCCTCGACCAGCCGAGCCACCGCCGCTCTGTTTGGCGCGGCGCTGTTTGGCGCGGCGCTGTTTGGCGCGGCGCCCCGGAAGATCCTCGCTGGTCCCGGCCCGCGCTCTGGATCGTCCTGGCCGTCGCCTTCGTCCTCTATACGTGGGCGCTGAGCGGCAACGCCAACGAGTACTACTCCGCGGCCATCCTGTCGGGCACCAAGAGCTGGAAGGCGTTCTTCTTCGGCGCGCTCGACTCCGGCTCGTTCATCACGGTCGACAAGCCGCCGTTGGCCCTGTGGGTGATGGGGCTGTCGGCGCGGATCTTCGGGTTCAACACCTGGAGCATGCTGATCCCGCAGGCGCTGGCCGGTGTGGCCTCCGTCGGGCTGGTCTACTCGTCGGTACGGCGTGCCTTCCCCGTTCTCCGGCCCGCGTCTGCCCACTCGGAGGTACGGCAGGCGCACGTGGCCGCCCTGATCGCGGCCGTCGTCATGACGCTCACGCCGATCACCGTGGCGATCAACCGCGACAACAACCCTGACACCATCCTGGTGTTCCTGCTCGTGCTGGCCGCCTGGTTCTGCCTGGAGTCGCTGAGGACGGGGCGGCTGCGCTCGCTGCTGGTGTGCGCGCTGTTCGTCGGGCTGGCGTTCAACGTCAAGATGCTCCAGGCGTACGTGGTCGTGCCCGCCTTCGTCCTGGCGTACCTGCTGTGCGCCCGAACCTCCTGGGGCAAGCGCGTGGGCCACCTGCTGGCCGCCGGAGCCGTGATGGCGGTGTCGAGCGCCTGGTGGATGGTGATCGTGGACCTCCTGCCCGCCGACTCGCGCCCCTACATCGGCGGCTCGACCGACAACTCGGTCTGGGACCTGGTCATCGGCTACAACGGCCTCGGGCGCATCTTCGGCCAGGGCGGCGGCGGCCCGGGTGGCGGCGGAGGCGGAGGTGGGGCCTCGTTCGGCGGTGCCGCCGGGGCCGACCGGCTGTTCAACGAGACGATGGCGGGCCAGATCTCCTGGCTGCTGCCGTTCTGCGGGCTGGCCTTGGTCTTCGCGCTGACTACCCGGTGGCGGCGCGCCAAGCTAACTGCCCCGCCTGGGGCCGACACGGGCACCAGCGCCGCCGTCAGGCTTGGGGGCGCCGCGGACGCGAGCGGCGTCGCCAAGCCTGAGACGACCACACCTTGGGTCGGCCTGGTCACGCCCGAAGCCGGCACCGCGTCCGAGGTTGGTGCCGCGCCCAAGGGTGGTGCCGCGTCCGAGGTCACTGCCTCGCCCATAGTCGCCGGCGCTTCGGGGGCCGCCGCTCAGCCCAGAGCGGGCCTCGCTGCGTGGCTGGTCTGGGGCGGCTGGCTCGTGGTGCACTTCATGGTGTTCAGCTTCGCCAGCGGCACCTTCCACCCTTATTACACGACCGCCATGGCGCCGGCCGTCGCCGCCGTCACTGCTTTCGGCGGGCTGGCCATGTGGGACGCCTACCGGCGCTCCTCCCAGGTGTGGGCTTGGGCGCTACCGCTGGGGGTGGCCGTCACGGGCGTGTGGTCGTTCGTGGTGCTCCGCCGTACTCCCGACTTCGTGCCGTGGCTGGCCTGGGCGGTGCTCGCCGCGACCGTGGTCGCGGTGGCGGGACTGGTGCTCGCCAAATTCCGCAAGGAGATCGCGGTGAAGGCGGCCGCGGTCGCGCTGGTGGCGACGGCGATCGCCGGGCTCGCCGGACCGGCCGCGTTCGCGGTGTCGCCCCTCGGGTCGCAGGTCAACGGCAGCAACCCGACCGCGGGACCGTCCAGCGGCGGAATGGGCTTCGGCCCTGGCGGTGGCGGCGGCTTCCGCGGCCAAATGCCGTCCGGTGAGATGCCGCAGGGTCAGATGCCGCAGGGTCAGGACGGGCAAGGCCAGGTCCCGCAGGGCCAGGTCCCGCAGGGCCAGGATGGGCAGGCCGGTGACGACCAGGGGACGGAGCGGCGGTTCGGGCGAATGGGCGGCGGCGGTCCCGGCGGTGGGGTCAGCAGCTCCATGGTCTCCTACCTGGTGGCCAACCAGGGCAAGGCCGAGTGGCTCGTCGCCGTGAGCAGCGCCATGCAGGCGTCATCGACCATCCTGTCCACCGGCAAGCCGGTCCTCGCCATGGGCGGCTTCACCGGCAGCGACCCCGCCATGACCGTCACCAAGCTCAAGGAGCTCGTCTCGTCCGGCAAGCTCCGCTACGTGATGGCCGGCGGCGACGACCGCGGCGGCCCCGGAAGGGGCAACAGCGAGGTCACCACCTGGGTCCAGGCGAACTGCAAGGCCGTAACCGGCCAGGACGGGCTCTACGACTGCTCTTCATGATCCAGTCAAGGGGCGCCGCGATTTTGCAGCGACGCGGCGCCCCAGAACGGGCCTTCAAGAGGCCAGAGAGAGCTTCCAAGGGACCGACGCTCTGGCGTACTCGGGCGAGCGATCGACGGGCGGTCTCGTCTACATGGTGAAGAACTGCAGGAGTTCGCACGGGTCGGAGCGGACTTCATTACGCACATCGTCGTCGACTCCAAGACGTGCATCATCAACCGCAGGGCCAGCGAATCAGAGCGTGGGGAACTCGACCTGGCCGACGACGGCTGGGTAACCATGGTCTGGCGAGAGGCGACGTGGAGGTCCTGCCCGCAGACAAGGTTGAGATCCGTGGCGCCACGAACAGAGTCAGAACGAACGAGCGTCCGCTGGAGAGTATGCGCAGCATGAAGATCCTCATACTCCTGTGTGCGTAACCCATCGCATCGGAGCAGCCCTCGGCCGTTGCCCGAACGCGGGTCCTGGATAGGCGGCTCATCGGCCTGTCCTGCACCCCTCCTGTTCAGCGAAGCTGCACGATCTATCACTCCTTGGCCCGGCATGCGCATACATGTCGCTATGTAGGACTGATCGTGTGGTAAGTCGCATTCCGTGACTCTTGATCACGAAAATCGATCTTGTGTCCGTTTTATGCGCAGCTTAGGCTCGGTCCGTTTGGCAATCTTGCTCTGAGCCACACGGACGGATCTTCGGGTTCATGCCGGGTGAACTGGGGCTTCGTCCGGCGCCGCTGGCGCCCCGCGTGGTTCGGAGTGTGACGGCGTATGCGCCGGTATTTGGCATGGGGTCGTTCACGGCGTCGTCTGGTGGCCGCGCGTCTTGCGGTCTTTCTGACGCTGATGCCGGGGCTGGCGCAGGTTGCCGTGTTACCTGCCATCGCGGACTCTCGGGACGCTGCCACAACGGTGCAGGGCACGTCTGATACGCCGCGACAGCAGATGGGCGTGACCAAGGATCTGCCGTCCTTGGTGCCCGCGAGCGTGACCACGGCTCCCGTGACGATGAAGGCGACCAAAAGCAAGATCAAGCCTCCGAAGGGCGCGGTAGGACCCGACATCGCGGCGCGAACGCAGAGTACAAAGTCTGTGAGCCGTGCCAAATTGCCGTCGGGTGTGGCGCGCGCCGAGGCAAGGGACGCGTCGGCTGAGGGGCCCGAGATCGATGACATGTGGCCACTGAACGGGGCTCTGTCGGGGTCGGCGACGCCGACGCTGGTGGCGCATGCCGATGCCGGCGAGTCGCCGTATCGGTATGAGTTCACCGTCTGCGAGTCGCCGAGCGAGGACGATCAGTCGAGTTCGAATTATGATCTGTGGTGCTTCCGGCAAAACCCCGACGGCACGCTGTATGTGCCGGTGATGTCCGGGCAACTCGCTGCAGGGGTGAACACCTGGAAGGTCCCGGCGGGCAGCCTCAAGTGGGCCAGGACCTACGCGTGGAGGGTGGAGGCCACCGACGCGACAGGGGAGACGGTCGCCTCGGCGTATCGGACGTTCGTGACCGGCACACGGCAGCCTTCGGTCGGTTCGCAACTGGCCGCCCGTGACAAGAGCGGGCAAGAGTTCCAGGCGGTGTCGGGCAACTACACCACCACGGTGGTCGATGCCTCGGTGGCTACGGTGGGCTCGGCTTTGTCGGTGGTGCGCTCGTACAACAGCTTGGACGCTCGCCGGGACGGTCTGTTCGGCGCTGGTTGGTCGACCCGTTTCGACATGCGCGCTGAGGCGGAACCGAGCGCGACTTTGCTGGTGACCTATCCCGATGGGCGGCGGCTGCGGTTCTCGCCAAAGGGAGACGGCTCGTTCCTGCCGCCGCCCGGCATGCATGCCACGCTGGCCGCGGTGTCGGGCGGCGGCTGGAAGCTGATGGACAAGTCCTCCACCGTCTACCACTTCAACGGTCAGGGGCGGCTGACGCGTATCGTGGACGCGCGCGGCCTGGCTCAAGAGCTCACCTACGGTAGTGACGGCAAACTGTCCAAGGCCACCTCCGTGGGCGGCCGATCGCTGAACTTCACCTGGAACGGGGCACACGTCGCCACTGTGTCCACCGATCCCATCAACGGCGCGCCGCTCACGTGGAGCTACTCCTACGAAGGGGACAAGCTCACCACTACCTGCAATCCGGGCCTGGCACCCAATTGCACGACCTATGCCTACAACACCGGCTCCCTGTATCGGGGCGTGGTCGAAGACGACGAACCGGTGGGCTACTGGCGGCTGGGCGCACCCACCCCCCAGCCCACTCCGACGCCGACGGCACCCTGCCCCCTTCCCCCGCTATGCGGGCCCCAGGGAACAAACGAGGTCCCCAGCCTGGGCTGGGGTCTGGGGCCGGCTCCCTACACGCGGATCACGCTGGATCAGCCAGGTGCGCTGGGCGGCTCGACCGACACTTCGGCCACACTCGACGGCGAGTCGGAGATTGAGCTTCCGGCCAATGCACTGGCACGGTTGTCCGGCGCGTTGTCGCTGGAGCTGTGGTTCAAGACCACCTCCTCGGGCATTTTGGCCTTTACCGCGCCGGAGGAGCCGTCCTACGTTACGAGTCCCTTGCTGTACAAGGGCGGGACACCGGTGCTGTATGTCGGCACCGACGGCAAGTTGCGCGGCCAGTTCCGCACCCTCGGCACCGGCGGCGCGGAAGTCATCTCGCCCATCACCTCGCCCACTGCGGTCAACAACGGTCAATGGCATCACGCGGTGCTGAGCGGCGCCGACACCAGCCAGACGCTGTATCTGGACGGGGTCGCCGCCGGCTCTCTGACCGGCAAGATCGACCACAACTGGATGGCATACACGGCCATCGGTACGGGTCCGACCACCGGTTGGCCGGCCAGCAAACCGTCAGAGTCGACCGAGCACCTCACCAAGTGGGGGTATGTCGGCCAGGTCGACGAGATGGCCCTCTACGACCGCGCCCTAAGTGGGGGCGATGTAACCGAGCACTATGGGGCCCGCTTGGCCGCCCCGCATCTGCTGTCGAAGGTCACCTTGCCGTCCGGCCGCGTCTGGGCGAACAACACCTACAACGCCGCCAATGACCGGCTGCTGACCAACACCGATGAGCACGGCGGCACCTGGACGCTCGCCGAACCCACCTCGATCAACACCGAGACCGGCTCCACGACTGTTACTGTGACCGACCCCGCCAACCAGAAGGTCAGCTACGAGCATGACGCCTGGCGCGGTTACCGCACCAAAACCTATACCGACCAAAAGCTCCAGAAGACCACCTACGAATACGACAGCGGCGGCTACCCCTTCCTGATCAAGGACCCGAACGGCGTCTTCACCAGGCTCGCCTACGACGACCGCGGCAACTTGCTCTCCTCCCTCCAATGCCAGCCCCAAGACCCGAACCTGCCACTGGCGTGCTACGGATTCCCGTCACCGGGAGATCCGCCAGTGGTGAATGAAATGTGGTCCAGCTACTACGTCAACAAGGACAACGAATTCGACCCGCGTAATGACCGGTTGACCAAGGTCCGCGACGGCCGCACCTCCTCCGACGCCGACAACAGCTACGCCACGACCTTGGAGTACAACCAGTACGGCGAGCTAACCAAGCAGACCACCCCCGGAACCCTGGATTTCCCCAACGGCCGATCTGTCACAGCCACCTACACCGACGGCAGCGAGCCCGCCATCGGCGGCGGCACCACCCCGGCAGGCCTGGCCGCGTCGCAGACCGACGCCCGGGGCAACACCTGGACCTACCGCTACACCGCTGCCGGAGATCTGGCCGAGCAGACCGATCCGGCGGGCCTGCTGATCAAGCTCAGCTACGACGCTCTTGGTCGGGTAGGCGAGAAGTCGCAGGTGTCACAGGCTTATCCGGATGGGGTGAAGACCACCTTCACCTATGACACGCTGGGCCGCCCCGCGACGCAGACCGAACCGGGGGTGAAGAACGAGGTCTCTCAGGTCACGCACACCAAGCGGACGACGTTCGCCTACGACCCGGACGGCAACAAGCTCAGCGACACCATCGCCGACCTGACCGGCGGTGACGCTCAGCGCGCCACCGTCTACACCTATGACAGTCACGGCCAGCTCGAAACCACCACCGATCCCGAGGGTGGTGTCCTCCGCCAGGGCTGGAACAGCCTCGGCCTGCTGGCCATGGTGATCGATGCGCGGGGCGCGGTGGTGGATTACGCCTACACCGAGCGCGGTCAGCTGGCCTCGCGCACGTTGAAGGGGTGGACGGACAGCCCGGTCAATCCGAAGCCGGCCACGGATGTGCCGCTGGAGTCGTTCAGCTATGACCCTGGGGGCCGGCTAGCCGCGCAGCTGGACGTGATGCTCCGCAAAACCTCGTTCACCTATTTCGCCGACGGTCGGCTGTGGAAGAAGACCGCCAATGAGGTCAAGCTGAACAACGCCACGAGCACTACGGACGTGGTGTTGGAGGATCACACCTATGACAAGGCGGGCAACCAGACCAAACTCGTGACCGGCGGCGGCAAATCGACCACCGAGTTTGTCTACGACGCCGCCAACCGTGTGACCTCGCAGACGTTCGATCCCGCCGACTTGGCCCGCAAGACGGCCTTCGTCTACGACGCTAACGACAACATGCTGAAGAGCACCCGCACCGGCGCCGGAAGCAGCCGGGCCGAGGTCAGCGAGTTCGCCTACAACAAGGTCAACCAGGTGATCAAGACCACAACGGAGAACGGCGACCAGGACCTGATCTCCACCACCACTTATGACGACCGCGGTCTGGCCACCGCCGCCACCGACCCGCGCGGCAACGTGAGTGGTGCCAACGCGGCCGACTTCACCACCACCATGCGCTACGACAAGCTCGGCCAGCTGATCGAGGCGAGCGGCCCGCAGGTCAAGGTGGACAAGGCAGGCACATCCAGTGACGCCCATCCCACCGCCCACTACGGCTACGACATGCTGGGCGCCAAGACTCACGAGACCGACGCTGAAGGGCGGACGGTCACCTCGGTCTTCGACAAGGCCGGTCGGCTGACCAGCCAGAGCGCCCCCAGCTACACGCCGCCCGGCGGCACCGCCGTCACCCCCACCACCCGGCACACCTACGATGCGGCCGGTCAGCTGATCACCACCACGGACCCGCGCGGCTACGTCACCACCTTCGACTACGACAAGCTGGGCCGCCAGGTCCGCATCACCGACCCCGCCCCGGACGGCCAGACTCCTGGTCAGTCCATCATTGAGTACGACATGGCCGGCGAGAAGCTGGCCACCGTCGATCCGACTGGCGCCCGGGCCGGGTCTACGTACGACGGTCTGGGCCGTCAGGTCACCCAAACCCAAATCGAGCGCAAGCCCACCGCGGCCGTCTACACCACCAAGCTGACCTACAACGAGGCCGGCTTCCTCACCAAGACGGAGGCGCCCGGCACCAAAACCGTCACCACGGACTACACGCCGAACGCCGCCGGCGAGGTCGAGTCGCAGACCGTCGCATCGGGCACCGGCACGGCGACCACCACCAGCATGGAATACGACCTGGTCGGCCGCCTGATCAAGACCGCCGACCAGCGAGGCAACTCCACCACCGCCGAGTACGATCTGGCCGGCCGCAAGATCGCCACCAAAGACCTGGAAGACACGACCATCCGGCGCACCACCAGCGCTGGCTACGACCCGGTCGGCAACCAGACCAGCCTCACCTCCGGCGAGGGCCACATCTCCAAGCAGACTTTCGACGCGCTCAACCGCGTCACCTCATTGATCGAGCCGATCTCCGCCATCGACTCGATCACCACCAGCTTCGGCTACGACGCCACCGGCGCCCGCACTCGCCTCACCGACGGCCGCGGCAACGCCACCTGGACCAGCTACAACAGTCTCGGCCTGACCGAAACGGTGACCGAACCGGCCACCACGGCGCACCCGGCCGTGGCTGACCGTACCTCGACCGCTGGCTACGACGCGGCCGGCAACCCCAATGTGGTCATCCAGCCCGGCGGGGTCCGCATCGACCGCACCTTCGACCACCTCGGCCGCCTCACCAAGGAAACCGGCGCCGGCGGCGGCGCGGCCAGCGCTGAACGCACCTTCGGCTACGACCTGGCCGACCGCCCGACTGCCATCGGCGATCTGACCGTCGACTACAACGACCGCACTCTGCCGCTGTCCGTCAAGCGCGGCGCCACCCAGCTGACCGGCTACACCTACGACGGCCTCGGCAACCCCCGCCAGCGCGTGGACGCCGCCGGCACCGCCACTTTCACCTGGGACGCCAACAACCGCCCCGAAACCGCCACCGACCCGGTCACCGGCCGCAAACTCACCTACGGCTACGACCAGGCCAACAACCTTGCCTCCCTGACCGCGACCACCGGCACCACCACCGTCGACACCCAGATCTTCACCTACGACTACCTGAACCGCCCCGAATCCCAGACCTTACGCAAGGGCACCAGCACCGGCACCCAACTCGCCAAGATCACCTACGGCTGGGACAAGGACGACAACCTCACCACCAAGACCACCGCAGGCCTGGCCGGAGCGGGTACCAACACCTACGGCTACGACCACGCCGGCCGCCTCACCTCCTGGACCGCCCCCGGCGGCACCACCACCGCCTACGAGTGGGACAAGTCCGGCAACCGCACCAAGGCCGGCACCAAGAGCTACACCTACGACGAACGCAACCGTCTGACCTCCGGCGACGGCACCGACTACACCTACACCCCACGCGGCACCCTCGCCACCCAGACCAAGGCCGGCACCACCACCAGCTACACCTTCGACGCCTTCGACCGGCTCATCGCCGACGGCGACTCGCTGTACAGCTACGACGCTTTGGACCGTGTCGCCTCCCGCATCCGCGGCACCGCCAAGCAAACCTTCGCCTACGCAGGGCTCGGCAACGGCCTGGCCGCCATCACCGACAGCGGCGGCGCCGTCCAGGCCAAGTACGGCCGCAGTGCCTCCGGCACGCTGCTCGGCCAGCAAGAAGGCACCAACCCGGCCTTGGCCACGCTGACCGACCTGCACGGCGACCTGGTCGCCACTTACAGCACCACCGCGCTGGCCACCACCACCGCCTACGACTCCTTCGGCACCATCACCGCCCAAACCGGCACAAAGACCACCCTCGGCTACCAGGGCGAATACACCGACCCGGACACCGGCAAGGTGAATATGCATGCTCGCTGGTACCAGCCTGGCACCGGCACCTTCACCAGCCGCGATACCGCCACCCTAGGGCCGAGCCCGTCGGTGCAGGCCAACCGCTACACCTACGCCAACGCCTCACCCCTGACCGGCACCGATCCCACGGGCCACGCCACCGTCATCAACGGCGATTCGCTTGCCGGATCCGGCTACAACAGCTCCGGATCGTCGGGAGGCGGACAGTGCATCGGCAGCTGCGGCTCCATCGGCAACTACTCAGGCGGTGCCATCGCCTGCGACATCTGGTCCTGCGGCAGCGCCACCGTCGACCCGAGCTGGGCCCAGCAGATCGAACTGGAGAACGAAAAGAAATTCTGGCTCGGCCAGGACGAACTGGAGAGGCTGGGCTGGGAAGTCATGCCCAACGGCCGACCCGTCGACCAGCCCAACTTCTGGTTCGCCAGCGAGAAGGTGCAAAACGACTATATGGCCATCTGGTCGCCGACCATGACCGATAAGGAGCTCGCATTCAGTTGGGCGTCGGTCGGTGGGCTGCAAAGTTTCGCAACCATGGAAAGGACGGCTAAGGAGAATCCGAACGATTCCAGGCTTGGCGAATGGCGGAAGATGCAGCAAGTCGCCGCGCAGATCAGGCAGGGAAAGTACAGCTATGCGGCATTCGGTAAAGCTCCGAACGCTAGCGCCGCCTCTCGCTTCAGGTACTTTAGCGAGTACGAAAGAATTATTAAGCACTACAAAGCCATCAATCAAGCTGCCGCGAAACACGGGGTCGACAGAAATGTCCTTACGGCGCTTATATTGTTCGAAAGTGATGACTTTGAGGTTCAGCTCGGTGTATGGGGAGCCGCTGGCGCCAATATTAAGGAGCAAATTATGAGAATGAACCTCAAGGGGGGATGGGCTGGCTCTTATGGTGTCACCCAGATGGAGGCATACAAGGCCCGATGGATGCTAGTGAAGTATTACGGCAAGAAATGGAAAGATGCTTCGCTGGCGGAGGTAGTTGGACAGCTATTGAATCCGTCGCGAGCTATACACCTGGCCGCAGCCTATCTGGCATACTTAAAGAAGACAATAACGTACAAGACGCCAGGGGGTTACGATAGGCGCCTCGATGATTTCCAGGCAGCATTGGCCTACTGTGGCTGCTCGGGAGTTACAGTGTCGAACCCTGTTACGGCATCTATAGAGGATTTGCAGTATGGCAAATTCCAGATATGGATGCAGACTGGAGCGCTGCCACGAGACGACAGGTCTGTCGCATATGAACGCTTGAATAAAATGAAATTTTACATAAACTCCGGCGTTGCCCAGGAGTATTGGAACTGTATCGAAGTGAGATTGCAAAAGGGTGCGTGTCCATGAAAAGACTTCTACAAGAATGGACGATCCGCCGCCTAAGGCCTTGCGGAACCCAGCGAGGGCGCTCGCTCAGAATGACAACAACCTTCCTCTGTTTGGCTGCACTCGTTGTTGGTTGCGGGTGGCTGCAAGGAACCGTTCGGGTCGATCCCGCCATCCTCGTTGAAGTCCGCGCAATCGGCACAGTGAGTGGTGAAAGCGAAATGCAAAGCGACGTCAATGGGCGGGCCGAGATCACAAATTTCTTGGTGATCGACATTGGGGTGGCGGACTCACGAGACGCGGTTGAGAAGGCCGTTAAGAAATTGCAAGCACAAGAATGGGTCATTGAGGCTGAAAATAAGCCAGTAAGGGTGCTAATGAAGTCAAACAGATGGGCGGGAGCGCAGCTATCCATCACACCTTACGACCCTATAAATCTCCACGATGTGCCAGATCTCCAAAAAGCACTTGCCGGAAAAGCGCCAAAGGAAAAAGGGCTCGTCATAATTGATGTGTTCAACGTCACATAGTCGGTTGCCATGAAGCCGCTCCCGTCCTCGCCGGGGGAGTACACAGAATGAATTCGTAGAGTCGTAGAGTCGTGACTGCCTGCTGTCTCTGGTGTATGCCGGGGATATGAGGTACGGGCAGAGGGGCGGGTACACCCCCGCCGAGCAGGAGCGACGTGAGCGGTTACGGCTGCAGACAGCCGAGCGGTTCGAGGACGGGGAGTCCACCCGGGACATCGCGCGGGAGTTACGGGTCAGTGAGCGGTCGGTCGG